>JAPDIW010000068.1 GCA_029259415.1 Archaeoglobi archaeon | reverse complement strand
TCAGCATTCTGATCAATTCTCGCTTCTATCTGCATGGGGCCATAAATCAGCTGACCTTTCGGAAATTCATACAATCTCAACTCGCCGTACTCCTCATCACATCTTGCCGCTAACCAAGCAATGATGTTATCTCTTCCTTTCGGCGTGAACGGAAGCATTAGCAAGAACTCCGGCTTGTCGTTTTCGGGCAGGGTTAGTATAACGTAGTAGGGCTCCATTTGTACTCTCTCATCCTCTAAAATCTCCTGCGGGATCACCCACACATCCTCACGGTTGTAGAATGTTTTTGCATCATCCATATGGAAGGTTGCGTAGACGTGGGCTTGAACTTCAAACAGGTCAATTGGATACCTTATATGGGCTCTCTCTTCTTCACTCATTTTATCTGCTGAGACAAAAAGGTCTGGAAATGCTTTCATCAAAACCCTAATCACCGGCTCTTCCTGAATAACGTAGAACTTAGCTGTTCCATTGTATGTGTCCACAAAGACCTTAACCGGATTTCGAATGTAGTTGAATGTCGGATATTTTGCCGAGTACGGGAATTTGTCGAGGATTGTATACGAATCGATTATCCAGTATTGCTTTCCGTCTATTATGGCTATGTACGGATCTCTATCATACATGAGGAAGGGTGCTATCGTCGATACTCTGTCTATTATATTTCTGTGAAACATCAGCCTGCTTTCCGTTGTGATGTAATCGCTCAGCAGAAAACTAACGTCGGCAAATTTTATTGCGTATATGAGTTTTTTAAAGTACGAATCGAGCTTAACTCCACCAGAACCATTGTAAGTTGCCAAAACATTTCCTTCGCCTAGCGGATAATCAAATTCCTTCTGTTTTGTTTTAACGATCACGTAATTTGTTGTTAGCTCACCATAGTATATCTCAGGGCGTTCAATAGCTATTTTTCCCTTTGGGGGTATGTCCTCAATTATCAGATCAGCCAACCCCACCTTGGTTACAGAATTCACCGGCGAGGCAACAACACCGTAGCCATGAGTAAATATCAGATGCTCGTTAAGCCACGTTTTTGCTCTCGACGATAACAAATCGGTTGAAAGTTCCCTTGCAG
>JAPDIW010000091.1 GCA_029259415.1 Archaeoglobi archaeon | reverse complement strand
ATGTAGGAGGAGGCACAAGCCTCCTCCAGGTGAGAGAATGCATATACCGCTTGTAGTCGACCCAAACGACTACAGATGGAAATTGTTAAGGGAAATACTTAACATTTTCGAAATGAGAAAGACGAAAAAGATCATTGCAAAATTTACTTCGCCAGTTAGAACTGCAATAAACTGCATTAAGATAACCCTTACCTCAATGTTCTTCTCAACCAGAATCTCCCACGTGGTTGAAGAACTGAAGCGGAGAGAGGACTTAAGAGAGTTTCTTGGAATAAAGGAAGATGTTCCAGAAACGGGTTACATTTACACTTTTCTCTCCAAATTCGACCTGAACAGCTTTATAGCGATGATTCTTAGAATTCTGAACTCCGTCACAAGGAGAAGGCAGAGAAACACTCGTCTAATCGTTGATTGTACTGATATTAGTGTTGACATCAACTGGTTCAGGAAGCCTGTAAAGCAAAAAGATCTCGAAGGAAAGGATTACAGGTGGGGATATTCTGCAAAGGGGTTGTTTATTGGAATGAAACTCACTCTGGTTCTGGAGTATCCCACTCTAAAACCTCTGCTTTTCCTGCTGCATCCTGCAAACAGGCATGAAGCCAAGATCTTTGAAGAGGTGATGAATGAGCTGAAGAGGAGGAGAATTGCAAGGAAAGGAGATACAGTGATCATGGATAAGGGATTCTACGCCTATAAGAACTATTTAGTGGGAATAAACGAGTACAAGATTGTTCCTCTGATCTTTCCTCGCAGCAACTTTAATTTAAGCAGGTTGGATGGAATGCTGAGCTATCCACTGGATATTTTCAGTTCTAAGAGCTTGAAGGAGGAGAAACGTAGATTCAGGAATTTAAAGACCAGACTTATGAGCCTGTTGAGAAGATGGCAGGAGTTTAAGCCAGTTAGGGCCATTATAGAGGATGTGTTCAAGCTCGCCAAATCATTCGGTTTGAGGAAGTTGCATAGGTATACGAGGAGATCTGTTCTGAAGTTTGCAGCTCTGAATGTCCTTTTGGTTGGCTTGGTTGTTGCTCTGGGTTTTAGAGAAAAGAAGGTTTTGCAGAGGTTGGCTGAGATGTGATTTGGTAAGGACCCTA
>JAPDIW010000082.1 GCA_029259415.1 Archaeoglobi archaeon | reverse complement strand
CGTCTTCACCCATCCAACCCTTATAAGTGCGGGCTATGAACCTGTCATGCATGTCGAAACAATCTCAGAAACTGTGACGTTTTTAGATATTGATAAGGAGTACCTAAAGTCGGGAGACAGAGGGACTGTGAGAATGCGGTTTAAGTATCATCCTCACTTCGTCTACGAGGGGCAGAAATTCATTTTCAGGGAGGGGAGGAGCAAGGGAATGGGAAAGATAGTTAGAGTTATTAAGTAATTTTTGGTTTGTATTGTCGGCAAATTTTTATGAATTACTCCTGAACAAGCATATAGTTAAACCACTCCTTCAATTTTGAGCTGTACTTCCCGGTAATCGACCCTACGATAGAGGTTACTATGACCATAAGCGTAATGGGTGCGGAAACAATGGCTGAGCCGGAAATTGCAGCGAGGGCTATCGAGAACTCCCCTCTGGCAATCGTTTTGCACCAATCTCAATTCCGGCCGAACTCGTTTTGTGCAGAATTCTGCCGATGGCGAATCCCGACAAGAACTTGCTCAGTATTGCGACGACGCTGAGAGCCAGCCCCTCAACGATCCCACCGGACAACTCGACCGAGATTCCGAAGAAAAAGAAGAAGATCGGTAGGAAGGTGTCTTTAAACGGTCTTGAATTTCTTTCAAACGCTTTTGGATTTGTAGTGGAAAGGGCTACAGCCAGAACGATCACGGCGAGAACTTCAGGAATTCCAAGCTTTTTCGAGATTACAGCAGCAATTATTACTGCTGTGAAAGTGAAAATCGCCGGAAGGTCATCTTCTCTATCCAGAATTTTTAAAATGAGTGGTTTCAGAAGTTTAGCACCTAAATAAAGGAGAACAACAGCAGCAGCCATCTTCATGATTAGAAGGAGGGGGTTTTGCTCCACAGATAGTGCAAAAACGAGGAATACGAGAACTACGTCCTCGAAAACCATAAGCCAGACTATTGTTTCAGATTCTGGCAGAATTAGTTTTTTGTTCTCAATTAAGGATGCGATCGCAATTGCAGAACTGCTGATGTAGAAGGCAGATGCGATTACAAACGCGTCGTAGTAGCCGAATTTCAGGGCTAAAGCCATCAAAAATCCGATTAAAAAATTAATCTTCAGGTCGATGAGTCCGGCAACTAAAAACGATTTGCCCCTTGCCATAAACCTTTCAGGCTTCAGTTCGAGACCTATGTAGAAAAGAAGGAATATCAAACCGAGATGGCTCAGAAATTCGAAAATTTCGTTAGGAGTCAGGATCCTTAATCCTTCATTTCCCAGTAGAATCCCTGCAAGTATGTAGAAAGGTATCGGCGGGAGGGACAAACTTTTCGAGATTAATGCGAGGATTAGACACGCCAGTAAGGCGATGGCGATCTGCTCCATTTTAAATCCCTAAGATCTCCCTTTC
>JAPDIW010000076.1 GCA_029259415.1 Archaeoglobi archaeon | reverse complement strand
GCTCTCGAGCCGGTGAGAAAGAGATGTTCTCTTTCTGTCCTGCTTACGGGGATGACAATTAAGCTCGGTTTCAGGGAAAAGAAGCTCATTCAGAGGTTGTCAGAGTGGTGATGTGGGGAAGACCCTACAAGAATGGATATTTTCGAGATGGTAAAGAAAAGAAGAACTTACGACTGAATCTTTTTGGCGTATTTCGTAACCTTTCCGAGGACGTTTACTGCATTTATCACGTTTGAATAGACTGGTATCCCGTTGAGTTCAAGAGCGTTCTTGTGGTCGAAGACGACATCTCTGGCACCTTCAACGCAGAAGTAAATGGGCTTGCCGTATTTCTTCAGACTCTTGTAGTCTGGCTCGAAGTCTGTGTTTATGAGCCTGTTCGCCCAAACAACTACAATGACAGAATCCACACCATCGTCCTCCATCACAGCCTCGATTGCAGTCTGATACGCCTTGAAAGCTCCGTAGTACTCTACCATCGGCCAGATGTCTATCGGGTTGTTTACGTTGTGCCAGTCCGGTGTTACCTGCTTTATTTTCTCTATGGTCTCTTTTGAGAACTCTGCGAGCTTTAATCCGGCAAAATATGCTGCATCCGACCCCTGAACGCAGCCTGAGCCGGTGTAGTGTATGATTGCCACCCTGTCTCCTTTTGGAAGTGGCTGCAGGGAAAATGCTTTGGTAACGTCAAAAAGCTCGTCAAAGCTGTAAACTCTAACCAAGTTCGCCTGCCTGCAAACCGCATCAAAGACATCATCATCTCCGCAAATTGATGCTGTGTGGCTCATCGCTGCCTTTTTACCATACTCGGTTCTGCCGCTCTTAAAAACGACGATTGGCTTTTCAGCCTTAGCGGCAACATCATAAAAAGCCCTCCCGTTCTTCACACCTTCCATGTACATGCCTACAACCTTCGTCTGTTCGTCTTTCAGGAGGAAATCCAGAACCTCGTAGTCCTCGACATCTATCTTGTTGCCCATCCCCACAATTTTACTGAAGCCAATGCTTGGATGATTTGAGGTTACTATGTCCATCATGATTCCGAGAAAGAGTCCTGTTTGTGCAATTATGCCGATGCTACCTTTTTTGATGACGGGTTGTATTGCGAATGAGGTTATGAAGCCGTTTTCGGTGTTGAGCACACCTGTTGTGTTAGGGCCGAAAATTCTTATTCCATGCTTCCTGGCGATTTCAAGCACTCTTCTCTCATACTCTGCTCCCTTCTCTCCTTCCTCACTGAAACCGGAGCTAACGATAACTGCTCCTTTTATTCCCTTCTGAGCACACTGTTCCATAACGTCTGGAACTAGTCTTGCAGGAACAGCGATTATCGCCATGTCAACCTCATCCGGAATGTCGAGAACCGAAGGATAGCACTTCAACTCCAGGACTTTATCCGCATTGGGGTTTACCGGGTAAATTTTACCTCTAAATCCATTCTGCTTAAGGTTCCAGACAATGTTAAATCCTGGCTTTCCGACAGTTCTTGAAGCCCCTATTACAGCAACGCTTTTTGGATAGAAAAGGTCTCGCAAATCGGGAATGGTGTAGTCGAACCTCTTCCTCTCACCAACAACAATCCTGGCATCAGCAACAACCAATCCCTTCTCATAGACAAAGACGGGATTCAAATCCATCTCCACTATACTCTCTTTCTCAACAAGTTCATTCAGCTTCAAAAGCAGGTTTATGACGGCTTCAACATCACCCCTCATCCCTCTGTAGCCTTCTAAAAGTTTGT
>JAPDIW010000020.1 GCA_029259415.1 Archaeoglobi archaeon | reverse complement strand
GATTCTGTCATAAGGTTGTGTAGTAAACCAAGTACAGGTATCTGACGTTCATCCAATTCTAATTTGCAGTTCATAAGCATGTTTTGGTATGATTATATAATAAATGCTTTTCGTTCACACCGTCAGTACTGATATATGCAAGTCGGGTTTTTGCAACGCATGAACTAGCGGCGAAGACATCTTCTCCATAGCTACCGCTCTCATACTCTATATGCACGTCACATCTCTCCACCCCTTCGGAATTAACTTCGTTAACTATGATCGAATCCAGCTTGGCCGGGGGCTTTTCAAGCTTGGCTTCAATTTCAACTGTAGTTATGGGCTTCTCCACCTTCGTCTGAACTATTCTGCCGTAGCCGTAGCCGTTGTCTGACATCACAACGACGAAGTACTCTGGAGAATCGAACACGGCCTTCATTTCCTTCCCGATCTTTGTTGTCTTCACCTGAACCATGTTTATGTAGTCCCTCACCTCTATTTCAGACCCGCATCTGATTTTCCCTCTATAGACGACCTCGCTCAAGCCCTTCTCGGTTGGATTATACGATGTCGGAAATCTGTGAACCGCCACGAAGCAGCTTTTAGCGCCCTTAACTTCGGGAACATTTACTTTCACCTTCACGACGCCCTTGGACTTCCCCTCAAGCCATGAGTTGAAGAGAACGCTTACGTCATCGTTCACCGCCGTTGCTACCGCTACTCCGCACGCCGTCAGGAGGAGTAAGACCACTGCTAATTTTTTCGCACTGTCCATGGTTGTACATCGCATGGCAAGTACTTAAATTTTTCGATTGGTTTTATTAAAATTCAGTAAAATTCTGAACGTTAAGGGATTTGCTGAATGTTAAGGAAATTGCTTAACTTCCCTCGACCTGAGCCTGTAGCACTCAAAGAGTTTCAACCCCCATCTGACGGCATCTTCCGTCCTGCAGATCAGGATGTTCTGTGCATCGTACCTGCCATCAAGCCTGTAGAGAGCTAAAGCAAAGCCCCTCTCAGCAACGACAAAAGCGAGCCTGACGTTATCACAGACGTACATTTTCCCACGCCTTAGATATGCACTCAGCAGCGTTTCGGCTCTCTCGACGACCGCTTTGAAAACGTCCTCGACTAAGATCAGCTCCACATCCTTGTCATCAGCCAGACCCACAAAAAGTCTTGGAAACATCTCGTGATAGACCGAAGATAGGCCCTTAACACATTTCGATTCTGCCAAAATCTCCTCCAGCCTGGGATGGGGTTCGTACGGATTTTCCCTTGCAATAACCTGACAGCCGTCGAGCATGTACAGCCCCTCAAGCATCTCTCTCGGGATTGCAGCAAGATTGCGTTCGCTAAAGAACTTTCCTGCAGCTATGACGACATTTTCGAGTCTTTTAAGTTTTGAGTTGAACTCTAAAATCAGCAGTCCGAGTTCTGTAATCTGATAGCAGACTTCCCTATCTTTGCACCTCCTTACAAGCCCCATCCTCATGAGGGGGCTGAGGTGGAAAAACACGGCCTGTTTTGACCTTCCTACTATTTCTGATAAGGTACCAAGGGTTTTGGGATTTTGGAGTTCTCTCAGAATTTCAAGCTTAGGCTTACTAATGACCATCGCTGCCACTATTACCATCCAACATAATTTATGGTTTTGAGCAAAACTATTTATACCAAAAATAACAGACCAGCTGCATGGGTAGGAAGCGAATCTACGAAGTTGTGAAACATATGCCAGCAGAAGAGCTCGATAAAAGGATTTAAAAGCTCG
>JAPDIW010000072.1 GCA_029259415.1 Archaeoglobi archaeon | reverse complement strand
GACATGTCTGTAACGACGAGAAGTGTGTCAACGCTCCTCATTACCCTGCGGTTTATCTGCTCAATCCCCGCCTCTCCATCAATAATTGTGTAGTCAAAGGACTTGGATAGAATCTCAATCGCCTCTCGCAGCATGGTATTGAGCTGGCAGTAGCAGCCCTCCTCCTCAGGTCTTCCAACGGCAAGTAAGGCAAATCCGCTCCCCTCAACCAGTACCTCAAAAATCTTGTAGTCCACAGACGCTGCAATCTCCACTTTGTCGTACTTCTGCCTCAGCATCTGGATGATTTCCTCTCTCACATCATTGAGTGTCTTCCTGACATTAACCCCAAGAGACATTGCCAGCCCACCAGCAGGATCAGCACCACAGCCAGAATTTTGTGCTTCTCTGAGTTAAATTACAACGTTAAGGTAACATTTGAAGTCTTTCCACAGGGTTACAGCCTTTTTATTAGAGAGAAAGAGCCCACATTAGGTATTTCAGATAATACAAAGGTGAGAGCAATCCAAAACCTTAGCTCGTAATGTGTTTTTGTCAACGCTTGAAAGGGACGATAATACCTAAATTTAAATGAACATTTGCTTTGGCGGCTGCCTTGATGGCATTTTAACCTTCTCAGCAGCGCTTAGCAAGTCTTCGGTTTCAATTTTATCCTTTCCATCTGCAATTGCCTTATGTAAAGATGCCTTTATTACCTTCTCAACAAGATCTCTACCGCTGAATCCTTCTGATGCTGCTGCCACCAGCTCAAGCCTAGCCTTAACGGGAATGGGAAATTCTTCAAGGTTTCTCTTAAGAATCTCCAACCTTTCTTCGTAGCTTGGCAGCCTGAACTCTATCTCTTCCTCAAATCTGCTTCTTATTGAGGCGTCAAGCAGCTCAACCCTGTTCGTTGCAGCAATTGTGCATATTCCCTCGTTGCTGTTGGTGCCGTCAAGCTCTGTAAGCAGGGCGTTCACTATTTCCGATACATCTCCCCTTATCTCCTGATAACCCCTGTCAAGGGCGATGGCGTCGAACTCATCCAAGAAGACCACACATGGGGCAAGCTGCTTTGCCCTCTCATACAGCTCGTGAACTCTTCTTGCTCCATCACCAACATGTTCGCCGATAAGCTTTGTCGATTTTACCGACAAAAATGGGGTTTTTGCTTCATTCGAGAGAGCTTTTGCCATCATGGTCTTTCCAGTTCCAGGTGGGCCGTAGAAAAGCACATTCTTTGGAGCCCACTTTCCGAACTTTTCGGGGTTCTTCAGATACTCCAGAATGACCTTGGCCTTTCTCTTCGCCTCTTCCTGACCAACAACATCTTCCAGCGTTACATCTCTCACGATTTCTGTCTCAATAACTCTTGGATCACTTTCCACAAGAATTATTGTTGAATCCGAAATGTAGCCTGAGGGCGGATCGCAATCAACAACCTCGAAGGCAAAGTCGGGAAACATCCTCATGTCGAAAATTAGCTTGTCCTTGTGGACGAATTCTCCCTTCCACTGGTCTTTGGCGTAAACATCAAAGACCTTCGGATTGTCAACCTGCGGATACTCATGGTAGCTTGCCTTCAGTGGATAACCTAATGGTCGAACTATCAGGTACCTCAACTCTGCCGTTTCCCTCTTTGCCATTCAAACAAAATATGCTTCTCTGCTTAATATTTCTTTTTATCGTAATTCATCAGGTGTAGTATCCCGAAATAACTTTACACTCCAACAAGATTACCACGTGAGGAAACTAACAAACAAGGACATAGCAAGAATGGTAAAGCAGGCTTAAAGGAAAGCCAATAACAAAGATAGCGGAATTCTT
>JAPDIW010000048.1 GCA_029259415.1 Archaeoglobi archaeon | reverse complement strand
GAAGACTGAAAGAATTGCTACACTATGGATTGGTTGAAATTGTGATAATTCATAACAAACCAACTGGTACTAAAGCGTACAATATAACCCCACTCGGCCTCAAAATCCTCCAAAAGCTCGAAGAAATAGAGCAGATCTACGAGGAGGAGATGCAGAAGGCTCCGCCTAAGGGGAGGGCTTTTGTTGAGGAATGATTTTAAAGGTCTGAGGTGAGATACAATTATGCTTGATGTTAACCTCGCAAGGCGTGTAGAGGAACTGGAAAGGAGAGTCAAGGAGCTGGAAAGCATAGTCAAGGGCAAAGTTTTGGTTGTCCGTGAAATCTCCCGCGATGAGGCAAAGAAGCTCCTGCTCGATTACCTCAAAGACAAAAAAGGTGAGGTTACCTCTCCGCTCAAGATTTCCGAGGACCTGCAGATCCCCTACGAGGTTGCCCACTCCCTCGTTCTTGAGCTGGTAGAGGAGGGCAAACTGCAACCACTGGAGGAGTACGATGAAGGAGATTAGGGACCCGGAATACGTCATGGTGGGCCTCAAGCTTGTTCTCGTTGCGAGGAGCATCTCGGACAGGGAGGTCGTAAAGGGTTCGGGAGCACACAGAACCCAGATGGTGAGCGGGAGAGGGACAAAAACATCCCCTGCGAGGTGCTACATAGATATTCCGGTCAGAGTTTTGTGAAAGTTATGGGGGCAGTCAGATGACCAAATTATCAATCGAAGATTTGGATAAACGGCTGGCAATCCTTAAATTAAGCAAATATCCCGGTTTGCTCGACGAACTCGCTGCCGCTTCCGATACGCTGCACATTTTTAGAAACTGGACTCCACTTAAGCTCGTAGCCCTTTCCTATGTGGTTGGACCCTATCTTAGGATTATCGGTGGTCTAGAGAAAAGTAAAGGAAATGTGGAGTCTATATACATTGATCTTTTTGCAGGAAGCGGTATTAATAAGGTCGAGGGTGCAGAAAGCCTGATAGCGGGATCTCCAATCGTCGCAATAGATTGCGCGAACACATCTCCGAAAAAGTTTGACAAAATGTATTTTGTGGATTTGAAAGAAGAAAACATTCAAGCACTGTATGAAAGATTAACACTTCTTTCGGAGAGGGATGAGTTCAGTTGGATCGGGGGAAGATGTAAACTGATAATCGGAGACGCAAACAGAGCAATTCTTAAAATAAGGAAAGAGTTGGACAAGATCAAATACAAAAATTATTTGGCATTTATCGATCCCTACAAATGGGAACTCAAGTGGAAATCCCTTGAGAAGCTGCTCGAAATACCTATGGGGATGTACTCATAACGTTCCAAGCTACTTTGATTGCCAAGGAAATCGGTAAGTACAACTCTGTCGGACTGTCAGAAGAAACTGTAAGAACTATTTCAGAGTGTCTTGGCGCATCCCCAGAAGAGTGGAGCAGGTTAGGTAGAGAAGAAATTTTGAAAAACTATTATATAGAAAAGATAAAATCCTATAGAAATTATGTTGTAGATATCATGGTAAAAGGAAAGATTCCCGGAGGCCCTACGTTCAAATACTTCCTGATATTTGCATCGAGAAAGAAGAATCCTCCTTGGAAGAACTGGATCGAGAGGATGAAAGAGTTTGTCGAGAATTATTCTGGAGACATTGTAGAAGACTCACTTAAATATTTAGATGGAAAGACTATAAGAATAACTGACTATTTCGAGGAAAAACAACAAGAAAACGAAAAGAAAAAGTCGAGAGACTTGCCTCTCGATGAGTTCTTCTGATTATCAATCGATTACTAAAGTAGGCAATTACACCTGATCCTCCTGTAATCCAGCCCCAAAGCCTCCCACATTCCGACTGTCTCCTTGCACAGCCCATAATCTCTGAACCCCTTCTCCTCCAACAGGTCGATGACAAACCTGTA
>JAPDIW010000060.1 GCA_029259415.1 Archaeoglobi archaeon | reverse complement strand
AGAATTCCGCTATCTTTGTTATTGGCTTTCCTTTAAGCCTGCTTTACCATTCTTGCTATGTCCTTGTTTGTTAGTTTCCTCACGTGGTAATCTTGTTGGAGTGTAAAGTTATTTCGGGATACTACATTTACCCTCGCTGATGAAAAACTATTTATCTCAAATGAATTATCGAGATGCAATGAAAGCTGCGGAGATTATGAACTCGAATGTAATTTACGCAACCCTTCCCAGTACAAGAGACAAAGTACTTGAATTATTCAAGAAATATGAAATATCAGCCGTACCTGTTCTGAAAAACTCAGAGCTGGTTGGAATAGTAACTAGGAAGGACATTTTGAGAAAAATAGAGGAAAACCAGCTTGCCCTCCTAATGACTCCAAATCCCACCACGGTTGATGCTGATGCAGATGTGAAGGAGGTCGTTAGGATTCTCACCTCAACACCCTTCAGGAGGCTTCCAGTGGTTAAGGATGGAAAGCTGGTTGGGATAATAACGGTCAGAGACATAGTGAAGAAGATAGCTGAAATGAACGTGGAGAAGCCAGTCAGAGACTACATAACCCCCCACATCGTGTGTGTATGGGAGGAGACACCCCTGAACGTGGTCGGAGAGATTATGAGGCTCTCCAACTCAGAGTTTGTCGGCATACTCAACGAGAACGATGAGCTTGTTGGGGTGATTGATGAGAAAATCATGCTCACCGAAACACTCATCGAGGACTTCATAGAGCAGACCGCATACTCTTCCTCAAGCGACACTGATGATAACTGGAGCTGGGATTCGGTAAGAGATTACACGGTGAAGTATTTCGAAGTTAGCGTTGTAAAGCTACCAAAAGAGCCGGTTAAGAACTTCATGAAGAAGCCGGAATTCGTGTACCCACAAACAAGCGTTTCCAAGTGTGCAAGAAGGATGGTGAGGAGCGACCTCGACTACATCCCCGTGCTCGACTCGGAGAACAGGCTCGTTGGGACTGTAAGGGATAAAGACCTAATCAAGGTTCTGGTTGAACTTTGAGTCGATAATTCTCTTCACATCCTCCTTAACTTTTTCTAGCGGTTTTGAAGCGTCAACAACAACCGTTGTTTCGTCTATATTTTCCAGAAAGCACCTCCTTACTTTTCTCAGGTAGTCCAGCTTTTCAAACGGTGAGAGTTTACCTCTCTTCTTAACTCTCTCCAGAGCTATTTCAGGTTCAACGTCAAGCAGTATTGTTAAGTCCGGTTTTGGAGCAATCTTTTCGTTCATCTCCCTGATTAGTTTAGCATCGATGCCCCTTGCCGACTGGTAGGCTATGTTTGATAGATAATATCTGTCCATAACAACAACATATCCCTTCTGCAGAGCTGGAAGTATGTTGTTCTTCACGTCAATCTCTCTATCTTTCAAAAAAAGCTCAAGCTCTTCTTCCGGCGATAACCTATCTTCTGAATTCTTTATTTTCTTTCCGTACTCGCTCTCGCCGGGCTCCTTGAAAACTTTTACCTTATACCCTCTCTTCCTGAGCAGTTCTGCAATGTATGAAGAAATCGTCGTTTTTCCAGCACCATCGATGCCTTCAACAGCGATGAGCATTAGTGGTCGTTTTTTTCATCGTATATATTCTTAACCGAGATAGGTCAGCTTGCCCCAGAGATACATGCAGAAGTTCGCCACATCTAAAAGCTCATCCTTGAGATTCTCGTCATCTCCCTTATCAACCGCTCCCCTTAGCTCCTCTATTTCCTCAAACAGCCTGCTCAATAGCTGCTCTCTGGGAAAATCATACCACGGCTGCGGGGTGTTGCCGGGTTTGTTTACCCTCTTCATGTACTTTGCGTACATTTCCTTAACAAATTTCTCCGCAAGCTGAAATGTAGTATCCAAAAATTATTTCACAACCCAACATCCAACTCTTGTGAGAAAGCTAACAAACAAGAAAATCAGATGGATCATCAAACAACTCGAAAAAGGAACTCCAGTAAAGGAAATAGCTGCTGTG
>JAPDIW010000090.1 GCA_029259415.1 Archaeoglobi archaeon | reverse complement strand
AAAAGGAGATCTTCGATTTCTGTTAATCTTTGAATGTTTTTGATTATTGCCGTTCTATCTTTCCCGATTATGTCTTCTGATATGCTTTTAATCGTCCTGATTATAGTAAAAGTTCTTATCAGAGAATGGTTAAATCCTCAGCAACGCTGAATCCCAACTCGTTCAGGGATTCTGTCATAAGGTTGTGTAGTAAACCAAATACAGGTATCTGACGTTCATCCAATTCTAATTTGCAGTTCATAAGCATGTTTTGGTATGATTATATAATAAATGCTTTTCGTTCACACCGTCAGTTATAAATTACAGGCTTCTGCTCTCCTTCCATACAAAATTTTTCCAGCAACGCCAAAATTGCCAAGGATATTCGCAAAGATCCATCCGAAATACAAAACTCCATACGTTTCCATCTTGGTAGTGGCCGCAATAACAGGTCTGCTGATATATCTGCTGACACTCAAAGACCTCTCTTCGCTGGTAAACTTCGGCGCCCTTACGGCGTTCGCATTATTGCATGTTTCGTTGGCTTATAGGTTTGTGAAAATCGAGAATAGGCCAGCACTGGCAGTAGTTCCAGGAATAGGATTTCTACTTACAGGAGCAATCTGGTATGGCTTGGACATATTCGCTAAGGAGGTTGGACTGATCTGGCTCACCATCGGAATCGTATACCTTGCCTACATTACGAGAGGTTTCAAGGTTAAGACAATCTTGCCAGTCGAGTAACCCTTCTTTTCCTATTTTTAAAAAGTGATGTAACTCACCTGAAAATAGCATAGGGATTTTGTCAGTTGGTAAAGAGGGTTGCTATAAAAATGTTAAGTCTTTTACTCTCCTCCTGCCATTAACCTCCACCTCTGCAGTTTCATTCATCTTCGCTGCTGTGAGGAATACAGCTTCGATGTGCTTGCAGGTGTAGGCAGGCTCTTTGCCGTTTTTGGCATAATCGGGGCAGCTGCATGTCCACTTCTCTCCATCCCACTTCACCGTATACTGCCTTGTTCCACTGCATGATGAGTTCAGGCTGAGCACGCTTTTGTAAGCGTTTTCAGCTTTAATAACGAGCATCCCGTACTTTCTGGAGAATTTCTTGACGTAAACATCAGCCCTTTTGAACTCGGACATTTTACCACCCCTCAAGGATTGAGTGCATCTCCCTAATTGCTTCATCGTTCAGATCAAGGAGAATGTCATCACCTCCAAAGCAAACGTACACTCTGCCGTCCGTGTAGAGGCAGACTATGGGATTTTCTGAAAGAAGGAGAGAGAAATACTCAGTTTCCACCCATCTGGCGAGATGCTCTGGACTCTTCTGATGGAAATTCATCATCTATCAGCTTCACTCCCCTGTCCTTTACCTTCCTCTTGGTCTCCTCAAAAACGTTGTAGAGGTCTTCGATCATCAGATCACCTCTATGCCGTTTTTTGCGAAAATCTCTCTATCTGACTTCAGGAACTGCAGCCTTGCCTTCAGCCTTGAAAGCTCCTGAATCTCCTCCTGCAGAGAGCTCTGAAGTTCTTTAATGGCTTTGACTGCAAGCTCCGCATTCTCACTGGTGAAGCAGAGCAGAACTGCTGAAGTGCCGTTTTCGCTAGTAACTGCATGGAAGCTCAGGGGAACTGAGCCGGTGGCAGGTGTGTAAACCTGCCCATCGCCAAGCCTTTCCGCAACAACTTTCTCGACAACCGCTCTGTCAAGCCCGCATCTATCCAGCAAAATCTCAAACCAAACGCCTTTCCTCATCTCACCACCTCCGCAAGCTCATTTGGGAGGCTTGCGGAGGTGATACAAGGTAAGAACTCTTAGAAACTCGATAACACTAACCTTGCAACTAATGTTGAAAAATGATTTTTACTAAGCGACCTAATAAAAAAATTTTGACTTTAGAGTATTAGACAAAATATTTTTAACCAATGAAATAAACTACTTACATGGGACGAAAACCCGAAAAAGAGGTAGTTAGGTGGCTAACCCTGGAAGAGTTAAACGAAGAAATTCGCAGGAGAAAAATCTGCTCAGAAATCCTCAGAAAACTTTTCTTTATCAAAGAGCTATACAAGGGGGCAACTGTTCCTCAAGCAGCGAAAGAAGTTGGAGTAAGTAAAGTTATAGGCTACGTATGGCTTGAAAGGTGGAATAAACAAGGTTTGGAAGGCTTAAAACCGAACTACGGAGGGGGAAGACCTTCAGAATTAA
>JAPDIW010000075.1 GCA_029259415.1 Archaeoglobi archaeon | reverse complement strand
TTCACCCAGAGGAGGCTTTTGCCTCCTCCTACATAACCTTTGCGGTTTTAAATCGGTTTATTTCCTTTGGAAAGGATTTTGGTTGTGCCTCTTTGTGTGGGAAGAATTTTGAATTGGTTATTTGAAGATTGAACAAGTTAAAGAAGAGATTGGATTGAGGATTGTGTAAGCACCCTAGAAAAAAAAAACAAATAATAAGCTCTGGTTGAGTTTTTTATTAAATAACCGTTATTTAATAAAAAACTACTCCAAAGGACTCTCCTGGATTTCTTAATAGAAAACTTCTGTTTTTTATTAGAAAAAGAGGGTCGAACAATTTGTCGTAATGTGTTTCTCCAGATAACTCTACTCATCTGCCGTACCCCTTTGCGCACTGATAAACCTTTCCCAGTGCTTCCGTATCGACAGCTTTACCTCGTCGAACAGCTCCCTCTCACTCTCCGTCATCTTCACCCTCCTGAATTCCTCCTCTGGAAGGTAACCGAACGCATCTCCGAGAGCCATTTGCACGATCTTTCCGATCTGAAACTCCTTGATGGCTACGATCTTGTGTTTGAGGGTGTTTTTAATCTGCTCATCGCCGGCGTTCTCGCACTCTCTCCACGCCCTCTCCCAAAACTCGTCGGAGTACCTGCTGTCGTAATGGCCCTGCTTTATCAGTTCAAGCAGCTCGATGTAACCTCTCGCCCCCTGGGCCTGTATAACCGCTTCCCTCTGCCTCTCTAAGTGGTCCCAGTCCGCCCCCTCGTAAAGAGGGCAAGTGGTATCGTACCCCGAACATTTTCTGGTGTTGAGAAGGCAAACCGTTTGCAGGTCCTCGTTGAAGGTTGCGTAGGCGCAGGGTCTAACGATGGTTGACAGTTTCTTGCTCATATTCATCTCCCCTCTCGATGTCCTCGACCTCAAACCAGCCCTGCTCTTCATAGTATTCCGGAAAATGTTGACTCAGGAAGGTCGTCGATGGCCGCAACAACCGCTTCGCTCCTGTTTCTGAATACTTTCTTCTCTACCAGTTCATCGAGTAGAAGAATTCTGTCGGGAGAGATTGCGACGCTGATTATCACTTTCTGCTTTTTAAGCTTCTTAAGAACCTTGTCGATGCCTATATGCTTATCGAGGCCCATGCTTAACCCCCTTAAAGCCTCCTCAACCATCTCCACGATCTCGTTAGTTAGGCAGATCGTGGCCGTTTTATCCCCAACCCTTGCCTTGACCTCGATCGACCTGGTGAGGGTTGGTGACAGCCCGACCTCAACCGTGGCCTCTTTCGCAATTCCCTCCACATTGATCTCGACATCCTTTCCCTTGATTTCGAGATAGACTCCTGAAAAGACCTCGCTCTCATCCTTCAGCTCTCTGTGCCGTATGCGTGAAGCCGGTTTGACAATAGTCTCGGCTTCGAGCATTCACACCACCTCCGCATCGCTCATGATCTCGCAGTCGCCCTCCTGCTGCATCCTCTCCCACTGCCTGAGTCGGTCGATGGCCCTGTCGAGCTCTTTCTGGGCGGCGACGTACATGAAGTCCGCCGGGGCTCTGTAGAGCCTTTTGTTGACCGCCTTCTCTATCATCTCCGCCATTCCCTTCGGGATGCGTACCAAAATCGCCTTTCCTTCCTCTTTGCTTCGGGGCATTTGTACCACCATTTTTGAGTGTTTACACAATAAATGGTGTAAACTATTACTTAAAAGTTTCGCTTATGGTACTTTACTCTAAACATGGTGGTACAAGTATAAAATAGATTTAGTACCAAATATTGTTTAGTGCCTAAAAAAAGAAAAAAAGAGTTGTTGGACTACTTGGATCAATATGCTTTAAGGATACTCAGAGCTATAGCAAGTACCGAACGTGGATCGTTTTACACGGAAATAATGAACCAGTCCGAATTAGTTCGTTCAAACTTCAATAGACGTTTAAATGAGTTGCTTGAGCTTGGTTTAGTCAAGGTTCGATATATACAAGATCCAAACCAAAAAACTCGTCGACCAAGAGCTCTTTATATGCTCACACCAACAGGAAAACGAATTCTGGAGCTTTTAGAGGAGATCGAGAGGGTGTATAAAGAGGGGGTAAGTTTGGAGGAGAAGGAGCTGAAATGGGTGGAAGAACAATTTAGAAAAGAATAATATTGTTTTTAAGATAGCGTAAAAGTAATCTTTAAATAATTTTCTACTCAAAATATCATATTGTGGTATCCCAAATTATATTTACACTTTCTCATCCCACCACCCCCTACCAAACCACAAAACTCTCTCAGGAGGGAGCTTGTACCAGAACGCATTGATCGGTTCATCCCAGTCCAAGCTTTTGTGAGGC
>JAPDIW010000046.1 GCA_029259415.1 Archaeoglobi archaeon | reverse complement strand
TTACAAGCTTAATCCAAACGTATATGACCTCGCTGTATACGATGGCATTGCGATAAAGCTTTTCCTTTTGATAAAGAGATACAAACAATTTCTTCGCCGTTTCGTCCCCTTCAAGAATTTTTAAGAATACTGAAGAATCAACAAAAACCCCACTCATCTTCAAGCTCCCTCAGAGCTTTTAACGTATCCTGTCCCTTTAATATTCCGAATACACAGTCAACTACGCTCATCTCTTCAACCTTTAGTTTTACTTTCTCACCCTCTTTGAGATCCACTTTCTGGAGGGGTTTGAAAACTCCGTTCTCGTAAACAGCTTCGATTATCTTTGGCATATGGTTAATTATGCTCAAGCAAAGAAAAGGGTTTCGCTGGTTGATCTGGTTTGAGAGGTTTTGATTTAAAGCAGTTGCTTTAAATTTGCAGACCCTTTAGCCAGATCAGAAGCTCGATAAGCCGGTTGAGGAGGGGCAGGCAGAAGTGGATGTCGTAGGGGCTGAAGTAACCGAGGGTTCTGTCGGAGATTAGGAGGATGATTGGTGGGATTGAGAGGGAGATAAGGTCTGCCTTTGCATTGTTGCTCAACCTGTCAAAGAACGTGAGAGGGAGCAGTAAGGCTGGAGAGAGTGTCAGGGAGGCATATGTTAAGTATGCGTGACAGTCCACAAAAAGGGATACCAAGGTTGCGGTTGTTGCGACGTAGAGCGGTAGAACGAGAGCAACGTTTTGCCAGAACCTCTTGCGGTTGATTTTGGCAATTTTTCGGGAGAGGAAGATCTTAGTCTAATTCTTTTCCAGGAGTTTTGAACGCACTATTCTCATATGTGGCTTCGATTATCTTCGACATATCTTTCGGATTGAATCAGAGGAAAAGATTCCGTCAAATTCGAGAATCTCTCAGCTTTTTATAAGCGGTCGTAAACTCTTTCTCTTTTGTCGATTCTGGTAACAAATACGATCTTCCTATCAAAGTAAATTTTGAAAACGATCCTGAAATTTCCGATCCTAACAGCATACGTGTTTTCAATGCTCGTGAGTTTTCGAATGTCAAGAGAAAACGGATCTTCTAACTTTTTGAGAGCTTTAAAAATTCTGATCCTGTCGGACTTGCTGAGCTTTTTCAGATCCTTGGTAACGCTCTTTTTCAAGACGACTTCAAACTTCATCCTCGATTCCAAGCTCCTTCTTCAGCTCCTCCAAAGATATCGTTTCGAGCTCCCCCCTCTCGTAAGCTTCGATATCTCTTTTAATTTCTTCAAGTTCTTTCTCGCTCAACCCATCGAAAAGCTCTTCCTCCATCCTTCTCAGCCTCTTATCGATTTCCTCAAGCCTCTCCTTAATCTCTTTCAGGATTTCAATAACCTCCATACCTTCAAATTCGCAAAGCTGGATAAAAATGTTGCTGCAGATTTCAGTCTTCTTCCTGACGTTCTCTTAATCTTTCAAATCAACCTTCTGCAGGGGCTTGAAAACTCCGTTCTCGTACACAGCTTCGCCTTGGTATGTTTTAAGTTCTCACGTAAATAGAAATAGGTTTCGCTGGTTGCGGGTAGTAGATGTTTGAGATGTGGCGACTTCGTAAGAGCCTTTGGGCAAAAAGTCACCGGATTTCAGCCGGAGCAGATCGATGAGCCGTTGAGGAGGAGCAAGGAGAAGAGGTAGAGGGCTCTGTCGGGAAACGGTAAGTTTAAATCTCAAACCTCAACCACATCGAGAAAGTTAACCCTTTTGAAGTCCTCGTCAAAAGTAGCTATCTTTTTGATACCATAGTGCTTACATGTTGCTGCTATTAAGGCATCGTTTGGAAGAAGCTTGTACTTCTCTACGATCTTCTTTGAAAGATCGAAAATATGTCATCCACCGGCAGAACAACGAATCTACTCTTTAGAAAGTTCAGAACATGCAGCCTGTCAATTATAATTTTCTCCGATGCCTCTTTCAAACATTGGTCGATGTGTGCAAAACATACTTACTCAGTCCCTCCAGTAGCTCCACTTCATTCTCAACTATGATTTTGAGAATTGTCGACGTATCAACGAAGCAGTTTTCCCTCATAGTATATCTCATCAAGTTTTCTCAAATCCACTTTCGATTTTGGTAGCTTCGCAAGTTTTTTCTGAGCTCTTGAGAAAATCTTCGGTAATGATTCCACTTTCCTCAATTTTGATTTTCAGTTTCACCTTTTCTGGCAAGTTTACTTTTTCGGAGGCTTAAATACACCGTTTTCGAAAACCACATCGATAACCTTTGACAATTGATATTGTTTTGTAAACCTGAGATTAAAAATAAGTTTCGGGAAACCAAGTTCTTACAAGGTCTAAAACCACTCACGGCTAAGCGATTTTGACGTGCAATAGAAAACTCAGTTAGAAAGTGTTTCGTTGATCTGGTTGAGGTTTTGTTTTAAAGCTTTAAATTTGCAGACCTTTCAGCCAGATCAAAAGCTCGATAAGCTGGTTGAGGAGGGGCAGGGAGAAGTGGTTGTTATGGGAGCTGAGTTACTCAGAGATTGGGTTAATGGGAATCAAACCTCAACCACTTCAAGAAAATCCACCCGTTTAAAGTCATCATCGAATGTGGCAATCTTTTTTATGCCGTATTGTTTGCATGTTGCAGCTATCAGGGCATCGTTTGGGAGAAGTCGATATTTCTCAATTATTTCAACAACTCCAGCACCAATGTTGCATGGAAGAACATTGAACATATCAAGAAGTT
>JAPDIW010000051.1 GCA_029259415.1 Archaeoglobi archaeon | reverse complement strand
ATCAGGACAGGCTTTTTCGCATGTCTCGCCACCCTTTCAGCGCAGGAGCCAAGAGTTACCTCTTCAATTTCCGCAACCGCACCACTTCCCCTCTCAGTCATGACAATCATGTCCACGCCTTCCTCTTCCGCTGTTTCGATGATTTCCTTCCAGCATTTCCCAGTCTTCACAATCCTCTTCTCAGCATCGTACTTTTCAAGCTCCTTCTCAGCTTCCTTTAACCTTTCTTCCACAAACTTTTTAAAATCCAATCCGGGCCTCGAGAACCACGGGTAGATTTTTTCCAGCAAGCTCTCTTCAAGAACATGCAGAACTATCACACTCCACCCGTGTTTCTTCGCAAACTCAAGAGCTTTTTCAGCTTCCTTTGAGAAATCAAGCGGGACAAGAACTTTCATTCCACATCACCCCCTACAAGCCATTCTAAAGCAGGAGTTGCGGTTGCAAAGATCGTTGAGGCGAGGGCAAACCTTGCAATCAAAATTGCCTCACCTATTTCTCTTTCTGTCACACCCCTCCTCTTTGCGATTTTCGTGAAAACTTCCGTGCACATCTTGCTCCCAACCGCTGCAGCGACGGCGATCATTATGAGGTGCTTGTACTTCTCTGGGATGTTTGGCAGCTGCATCACGAACTGTCTTCCATCCATCTGCCTCGGTACCCACTCTGGAACAACTTTCGACATTAAAAGCTGCGGAACTGGTTTTTCTCCGATCATCTCTTCCATCTTTTTGAGAATTTCTTCGACTTCCATGTGGTGATTTATGTAATAAACGATATTTATAGCTTTGGTTTAAGAAATAAACTAATTTTTCAAATTTGCAAACATATCACATGCTCTCCTCTCTCCTCAAAGCTCTACGTATAGTTTCTATCACAACCCTGAGATTTCCCTTCCTGATCTCTCTTATGATGAAGCTGGGTCTGAGGTAGAATCTGAGGTAGCAGAACTTCAAGAATCTTGCAATTTCTTCGGGGGAGAGGTAGATGTTTTTGAGTACAGGCTTTCCCGCTGTATAGTCATCAAAATTCTCCGTAAGGAGGAGGTTTTTCTCCTTTGCCTCTCGGTATATATCCGTCCCAGGGTAAGGTGTAAGTATGGAGAACTGAGCGTAATCTGGGTTGAGTTTCAAAGCGAACTTGAGGGTTGCTTTCATGTCTTCCTTTGTCTCGTAGGGGGAACCAATTATAAAAGAGCAGATTGTCTCCATTCCAACTTTTTTCGTGAGTTTTACAGCTTCCTTAACTTTCTCAAGGTTAATCTTCTTTTTGTAATAATTCAGAACTTGCTGGCTGGCGGATTCAACTCCGTAGTAGATCGCAGAGCAGCCCGCTTCCTTCATTTTCTCAAGCAACTCTCTGCTGATGGTGTCAACACGGGAGGAGCAGCTCCACTTTACATCGAGGTTTCTTTTGATGATTTCATCACATATCTCGATTACCCTTCGTTTGCTCAGAGTAAAAGTGTCATCACCGAAGGCTATGTACTTCGCCTTGAAATCATTAATCAGCCATTCAATCTCATCCACAACATTTTTGGGGCTTCTGGCTCTGAATTTTCTGCCTAGGAAAAGAGAGGAGGAACAGTATCTGCAACCGAAAGGACAACCTCTGGAAGTTATCATTGGAAAATGCTCCAGTCTGTGACCTAAAACAGTATATTTTTCGAGGGGCATGAGGTCATAAGCTGGAAAAGGCAGCGAATCGAGATCTTGAATGAACTCCCTCGGCCCATTGTTGATGATTCTTACGCTGTCACTTTGTTTTACGCTTTCGTCGCCCTCGCTCGTTCTAGTCTCTCTTCCCCTATTACCGTAATCTTTGTAGATCAGACCTTTTATCCCCTCAAGAGATCGTCCTGCTTCAACTCTCTCCGCCAACTCGACAAGAGTGTACTCGCCCTCGCCAATGCAAACAGCATCAACGCAATCGTTTTTCAAAGCTTGATAGGGCATGAAGGTTACATGTACGCCTCCAAGAACTATGAAAGCGTGGGGAAGTCTTCTCTTTATCTCACATGCGTATCGCAGAGCTGCGCTGAAGGTAGGAGTTGTGGAAGTAATTCCAACGATAATGGCATCTTTGATGCGGTTTATCAGCTCAGAAAAACTGAGCTTTTCAACGAGATCATCAACTATTTTAACCCTGAAACCCCTCTCCCTGAGCATCGCCGCTAAATAGCCTAAGCCGAGAGGGGGTGTAGAGATACCGAGCTTCTTTACAACCTCGACGCTTGCATTCGGGTTTATGAGAGCTATCATCCTCTCCACCCTAACCTTTCATTGAGCATTAAGATTTTGGATGGCTTTACCAGCCTCAATCTTAGCCAGAAGTTCCTCCCACTCCTTCTGATGATTTATGCAGCCAGGATCCGGTTTTAGGTAGTCGCCGTAATAGTTGTAGGCCCTTGCCCTGCACCCTCCGCAGTAGTAGCGGTAGCTGCATTGATTGCAACCTTCTATCAGATCCTTATTTCTAAGCTCTTCGAAAACCGGATTGTGGAGCCAGAGATTCTCCAAATCTCTGTGGTTGAGATCCCTTATGTTAGCAATTTTTAAAGGAAAGAATACGCATGGCTGGATATCGCCGTTTGCGCGCATGGACATATAAAATCTTCCTGCTCCACATCCCCCGATGAATTCTGCAAGCTGCCTGAGCCTTTCCCCAGCGTTAACGTTATAAAAGTGGGTAGGTATGAACTCCGCATCGCACTGCAATGCAACGCGGGCAAATTGAGGGGCTGTTGAGAGCAGGCTTAGATTGCTGGTTTCCAAGTTCGCGTTATAAAGCATCCTTAGTAGCTCCTCCCTCTCTTCAGGTGAGAGGTCCAAGTT
>JAPDIW010000042.1 GCA_029259415.1 Archaeoglobi archaeon | reverse complement strand
CAAACGAATGGTAAGATCGAGAGATTCTACGGGACTCTTGAAGATAAAGCCAGATACTTTGAAACTCTGGATGAGTTTGTAGAGTGGTATAATTGCAAAAGACCTCACATGAGTCTCAATCTGGAGGGGTTAGAGACACCTTATCAAGCATTTTTGAGAAAGCTCCCACCTGAGAGAGTATTGGTTACTGCTGGAGGTGGTTCGATGGCAGGAAATAATTTTAGGAAATCACAACCTATCTCAGTTTTGAAAACATAGAAAAATGCGATGATTTCAACTTTAAACATAAACTTTATTTCCCCTCTTTCAATAAAACTGCTATGATTCTGATAAGAAATGCCAAGCTTCTCACGCCAAAAAGAGTGGTTGAGGAAGACCTGTTAATTGAAAACGGTAAAATAGCCTCGATCGGTGGTGAAAAGGACAAAAGTGATATCGTGATTGATGGCAGCAGAAAGGCTGTGATTCCTGGCTTCTTCAACACCCACACACATGCCGCGATGACTTTGTTCAGAAGCTATGCAGATGATATGGTTCTGCATGAGTGGCTGGAGAAGAAAATCTGGCCACTCGAGGCGAAGCTTGATGCTGATGCCGTTTACTGGGGGACCAAGCTTGCCTGCGTGGAGATGCTGAAGAGCGGGACTGTTTTCTTCAACGACATGTACTTTTTCCCCGAGGCAATCGCAAAGGCCGTTGAAGAGTGCGGGATTAGAGCGTGCATCTCTGCAGCGTTCTTTGACTTCTTCAATCCCGACCTGCTTGAGGAAAATTTAAAAAATGCTGTAAAAACGCTGAGAGACATTGAAAAGTACGACGTTTTGAGGGCAATTGGCCCGCATGCGGTCTATACCGTCAGCCTTGATGGATTAAAAAGAGCTGCTGAAATTGCAGAGGAGATGGGCATCTTTGTACACTTCCATCTGGCTGAGACGGAAAAAGAAGTACTGGACTTCAAAAAGCAACACGGAAAGCTGGTAGTTCAGGCATTGGACGAGATTGGGTTTTTGAGCAATAGGCTAATAGCAGCTCACAGCGTGTGGCTTGAGGACGCTGAGATAGAGCTTCTGGCGAAGAGGGGAGTTAGCATCTCCCACTGCCCGACCAGCAACATGAAGTTATGTGTTGGAAAGGCTATTAACTACGAAAAAATGAAGCAGAAAGGTGTTAACTTCACCATTGGAACTGATGGGGCTGCGAGCAACAACAACCTTGACATGCTTGAGGAGATGAAGTTCGCCGCTCTGCTGCAGAAATTCTACTACAATAACCCCACTCTGATGAGAGCTGAGGAGGCTTTTGAGGCTGCGACGGTTAATGGAGCGAAGGCATTCGGGATAAAGTCGGGGTTGATTGAGGAAGGTTACGAGGCCGATGTTGTGCTTGTTGACTTAACGAAACCCTTCATGCAGCCGGAGCACAGTCTAATTGCAAACCTCGTCTATGCAGCCTCATCTGGCTGTGTGGATACAGTGATAGTCAAAGGAGAGGTTGTTGTGGAGAACGGAGAATTCGTTAAAAGGGACGAGCATAAAATAATGGAAAAGGCAAGAAAGGTTGCGGAGAAGCTTACAGGTTCAGAAGAATAGTCCAGCTAATATACCAGCTTGAGAAAGTCAGGAATGCTATTCCGGCCCAGTCCTTACCTTCAAGCTCCACTCCCATTTTTGGAAGAATGAATTTTTGAACGTAGATGAGGAATACCAGAATTATAATGCCGAACGCATCTCTCTGCCTGAACTCACCCGTGGCGAGGAAAGACAGAAATCCTGCGATGATGCCGCAGATTATTGGGGTTAGAGTTTTCTTCATCTCCCTTGCTAAGTTATACTCCTTTTCTTCCTTTACAGGCTCTGGTTTTCTCTCTTGGGGTTTTTTCTTGCTCTCTCTATCCTTTTTCGCCATACTTCTCACCTGAATGAGGGTCTGAGGGAAAGCAGCCTTGGTAGTGGCAGTGGCATAAATGGTTTGCCCTCACACTCTGCCTTTATTCTTGCAGCAAGTTCCTCAATACCCATTTCCATCCTCTTCTGCTCCTTCTGTGTTGATTCAGCCCTAACAGTGACCGCAAGCTTTCCGCTCTCGACTTCCTTCTCTCCCACAACTGCTATGTAGGGAATCCACTCCGTTTGAGCATCTCTCACCTTCTTGCCGAGCGTTTCGTTTCTGTCGTCGATATCAACCCTGATTCCCTTTCCGGCAATCTCATCAGCGATTTTGATTGCTGCGTCAACGAACTTCTCGCTTACGGGAATAATCCTGACCTGAGTTGGGCTGAGCCAGACGGGGAGCATGGGCAGTTTTCCTTCATCAAGCATGTACTTAGCCTTCTCAAGCAGTGCGTACATTACTCTCTCAACTGCACCGCTGACGGAGCAGTGGAGAATGTAGGGGTGTTTCTCATTTCCATCGGAATCAACATAGGTAATCCCGTACCTCTCAGCATTCTCAACGTCAATCTGCACTGTTGAGAGAGCTGAGGCTTTGTCAAGAGCATCGACAAAGTTGAACTCAAACTTGAGGACGAAGTAGAAGAAGCGGTGATCCCACATCTCGATGAGGATTGGTTTTTGAAGTACATCAACGAGGCTGTGCACGAAGTCCTTATTTTCCTCGTAGAAATCCTTCGTTACTCTCACAGCAACCTCGTAATCGTCAGGCTCAAGGCCAATTTCCTTTAAAACCTCCACAGAAAGTCTGTACTGGTTGAAGAACTCCTCCTTCGCCTGCTCCATGTTCTTCGCCACAGTATGCATATCGGGCATCGTGAATGCCCTCAGCCTCCTCAAACCTACAAGCTCTCCCCTCTGCTCCTTCCTGAAGGAGTAGCGGGTTAACTCGTAAATTTTGAGGGGAAGATTTCTGTAGGTTATCGTCGAGTTTGAGAGCATCAAAAACTGGCCGAAGCATGCGGCAAATCGCAGAAAGAACTCCCTCTTATCTCCCTTTATTATGTACTGCCTC
>JAPDIW010000081.1 GCA_029259415.1 Archaeoglobi archaeon | reverse complement strand
AAGAACTCCGCTATCTTTGTTATTGGCTTTCCTTTAAGCCTGCTTTACCATTCTTGCTATGTCCTTGTTTGTTAGTTTCCTCACGTGGTAATCTTGTTGGAGTGTAAAGTTATTTCGGGATACTACAATTCCGGCCTGTTCGTTTTAACTTAGGTATTATCCATAGGTTTTTTAATCCTTGCAGCTAAAATAAGTGGTGTACGCCTTCGGCCCCGTTCCGTCAAGAAGACTTGGTAGAAGCCTTGGAGTGAACAACATTCCATTCAAGCACTGCAGCTACTCATGCGTTTACTGTCAGCTTGGCAGAACTGACAAACTTACAGTAGAGAGAAGAAAGTTCTTCGATTTTCAGCTCGTCTTTGAAGAAGTCAGGAAAAAGCTGGAAGAAGCCGGTGAGGTGGACTACATCACCTTTGTACCGGATGGAGAACCAACTCTCGACATAAACCTTGGCAGTGAGATTGAGCTGCTAAGAGGGCTTGGTAGGGTTGCAGTGATCACGAACTCCTCCCTGCTTTTCCGCGAAGATGTTAGGGCAGATCTGGCAAAGGCAGACCTCGTCTCGCTGAAGGTTGATGCCGTTGATGCTGACCTGTGGAAATGCATCAACAGACCCCACCCCTCACTGAAGCTGGATGCGATTCTGAAGGGAATGGAGAAGTTCGCTGAGGAATATGAAGGTGTGATCATCACGGAAACGATGTTGGTAGATAGCCTTACAACTCTGGAAAGCGTTGAGAGAGTTGCAGAATTCCTTGAAAGGATTGATCCACACGTTGCCTACCTTTCCGTACCAACTCGGCCACCAGCGGAGAGGGTTAAAGCGCCAAACTGGGAGTTTATCGCCGAGGCTGCAAAGATCTTTGGCAAATTTGTAAAGGTTGATCTCTTAGTTGAGGTTGAAAGTGGGGAGTTTGGTATAAACAGCAAAGAAGATGTGCTCGCAATAGCTTCAGTCCATCCGTTGCGGGAAGATGTTCTTAAAGAGTATCTCAAAAAGCTTGATCTGGATATCCAAGACCTTCTCGGCGGGCTTGAAGAAATTGAATACGGAGGAACAAAATACTACAGAAAAAAGAATTAGTGGAATTCCCACTCTATGAACAGTTCTTCCAGATCCACCATTGCGTTGACCATGCAGAGTGAGAAAGTGTTTTTTTCCGGGTCTGTTGGTATGTTTGTTACTCATTACCTGTACTTACCAGCCAAAATGTCCACAAGGATATTGCCCTGTGCATACATGCCGCTAACGACTTCATCTTCGAATCCGGTACGACATCTTTAAAGCTTAATCACCAACTTCAAAACGCGTCCTTGGCTGTGTGACATATAAAAAAGTTAGGGTAAATCTACGCTTCCTTCTCTAACTTTTCCTTTCTCTCAGCTTCTAGATAGACGTACACTAAACCTCTATAGAGCAAGTGTGCAAATTTCGAGTAGGGAGCATACGTTAACAAGCAAAACACTGCGATTAGGTGTACAACGTAAGTAGGATAGGCAACACTGGCGACATTTAAGAACCTTGATACTTCAATTGTAATCCCTGTTACCGCGACTATCAATAATGTTATCATAAAGAACCAATCATTGTAGTTTGGTGCGCCAATTCTCTTTCTTTCAGCCAATCTCTTTCCAATAATCCAAACGATTCCGATGAGTAGTAGAATTCCTCCTACTGTGCCTATTATCTTGACCGGATCCCAGATCGGAAGCGTCAATTCTTCTCTACCCAGTATGTCAAAGTACACAGCATCTCCAAGTGCTGCGAGTCCTAATAGCAGAAATCCATAGAACGTAAGTGTGTGTGCATAGTACCTGAATACGTTTGTCTCACACTCTTTAAATCTTGCATGCTTTAAGATGAGGATGACTGCCCCTATCAGATCAGATATAAAGCTTTTCGACTTTAATTCAAGAGCTTTCCAGAATTTCCAAGCACTTGAAATTGTTACGATACCTACATAAAGACCTATGGCCAGTCCTACAGTTTCTATGTACGAATGGTGAATGAATTTAGAGAAGGCTACTTCTCCCTCTGGAATGCTTATTCCCGTTATCCCTGCAAATATTGCGAATAAGATCACTGGTATCGCTACTAACACTGGTATAAATTTAGGCGAACAAAAAAGTTTGCCGATGAACTTAGGAGTTGAGAATTCTGCAAATGCGTAAGTTCTTGCAGAATTCATTATTTCGCTGGGAAATGCCTGTCTTGGGCAAGTAACGGAGCATTCTCCGCATGCATGGCATATCCATGGTTCTGGAGCTTTAAGAGCTTTTTCTTTTAGTCCAAGTTGTATATACCTTATTATTTTTCTCGGAAACATATGTTCATTCGTGGATAATGGACAAATGGCTGTACAGTTTCCACAATTGAAGCAAACCGTTACATTTTTAGCACCAAGGCTCTTCAAAACTTCGGCAAATTCTGGGTCTACACCAACCACTGCTATCCCTCCTCCTTTTTAGCTAAACTATATTTATAGTACCCATCAACCTCTTCACCTGGACTCAACTCACCGTATTTAACCAATGTCATAACATACCAAGTAACCACACCTGAACGCAAACCCGTCGCGGATGCTATTTCAGGGATCGTTTTTGGTCCCTCCTTTAAGCAATCTTTTATCTGCTTTATGATCTTCCTCTGCTCCTTGGACATCTCTACGACTTCTGGTCTTGGTCTCACACCTTTCTCTCTCAATTTCTTAACGGTTAATTCCTTAACTGGCTTCTTTCCCTCCTCTGCCATGGTTATGCCTCCTTCAATATATCTATCATAGCTCTGAACTGCTCGTATTTATATCCTTTAAGATTTATTGCCTCTGTCGGACAGAGAGCTCCACAGGCTCCACAACCCTTACACAGAGCCTCATTGATAACTGCCTTTCCGCTCTCGATTCTTATAGCTCCTGCTGGGCATTCCTCAACGCATACACCGCATCCGTCACATTTTTCTGGATTTATCTCTGCTATGAATGGTTCGAGTTCCGCATAACCCTTAACAAGGTATGTTTCAGCTCTTCCAACTGCTGCTGAAGCCGAAGCCGTAGTTTCAACCGTATCCTTTGGGAATTGACAGGTTCCAGCTATTAAAACTCCACCAATTGCAGTTTCAACTGGTTTTAATTTTGGATGAACTTCCTGTAGGAATCCATCTCTGCTAAACGGCACTCTTAACATGTTAAAGATCTCAG
>JAPDIW010000032.1 GCA_029259415.1 Archaeoglobi archaeon | reverse complement strand
CCCCCTCTTCAAAAGCGATCCCACAAACTCCTCTGTTCGCTGGGATCATCTCGTGCTTTAAGAAGAATGCGTTAATGGCTGTTATTGCGCTCTCGATTCCGTATCTCCTCCCAACAGCTATCGCACCGCCAATTTTGTTCCTCAGCCTACCCCTAATACACCAAGTTCTGTCCATAAAAGCTTTCATTTGAGCTGAAACGTTGTTAAAATAGACCGGAGAGCCAAGAACTATGACATCGCTCTCGAATAGCATTGGATATATTAATTCCATGTCATCCTTAACGACACATTTTCTGAGTTTCAGGCAACTTCTGCACGAGTTGCATGGATTTATTTCGTAATCAGATAGTTTTATAAACTTTCCTCCCGTTACGGATCTCGTTATCTCAAGCAAGTAATCTGTATTGCTCCTTTTTCTCGGACTTCCAGATATGAATAATGCTTTCATGGTATCAACTAACATTTTCCTTTTTAAGAATCTTTGGCACAACCCTGAAGAACACGCTCGCCATCGGCATCTGAACCATGAAGCAGGCTATAACTGCTAAAACGACGCTTGAATGCGGGAAGGCAGCTATCGCGAGGGCTATGGCGATTGATAGGTTTTTTGTTGCTCCACCGTAAATAACCGGGATCGAATTCTCATAGTTCAGCTTTGCAGCCCTCGAAATTGCCGTGCCTGTGAAGAAGAGCAAAGTGTAATAGATAGCGGCAACTACGATTGCAGAAGATATGATGCTCGGATTGGAGATAATCCTGCTCGCCTGCAGTGATGCCGCCACAAAAACAACTCCGAGAGCTGCAAAACCAGACAAAACGGGAAATAGCGGTCTGATTTCGTCAATCTTCCGCTCTCCAGCCATTTTGACGATTGCCTGCCTCGTCAGGAAGCCTGCTGTGAGCGGCAGGAAAACGAGGACTGACAGACTCCTCATGAGAAGTGAAACAGGTATTTCGACGTAAGTTCCAACGAGAAGCTGCAGAGTGTACGGAACCTGAACGACAGACAGGATCAGCGTTAAAGCCTGCAAGACGATTGCGAGAGGGACATTACCGCCGAGCAGCCCGGTCCAGGCTGCATTCATCCCTCCCGGCGGTACGGCACCAGCCAAAGTAAAGCCCGCCACGAGGTTGTGGTCTGCAAGGAGAAGATAAGATGTTGCGAAGGCTATAATCGGGGCGATGACGAGAATGTTCAGCAGTCCGAGAAGAAACTCCTTCGGAGACTGAAAGACCTTCACGAAGAGGCTGAAGCGTGTCGGGATAATCATGACGTATATCATGACGAAAACGAGAGGGAGGACGAGGAAGCTCAGGTTGAGCTTTGTATAGTAGCCAAATGCGAAGCCGAAGAAAATTGCTGCAAAAACCCAGACGGTCATGTATCTTCTGAAAAACATGTTGAACTTCACCAGTTTAGATTGCTCCTTAGTTTTAGATTTCATTCCCATACTCCCCCTCCAAAAGACGAGAAATTAAGGTGTAAGGCACAGAAAACAAAAGTTCGGAGTCTTTCAAGAATCTCCTACTCCCTTTACATCCGAGGGATAAATTCGGCCTCTTCTCCTTTATCGGCATTGCTATAATTTCGCCACATGCAGCTGTAATGCCGCTGAACTCCGCCCTAATCGGCCTACCATTGTAAGCCAAAGTTTGGGCCAATCTCATCGCATCTCTCGGATTCAAGATGAAAACCAATACATCAGGCTTAAACTTGGCCTTCTCAACAGGTGAAAGCTGTAATCCTATTATGTTTCCTTTGAAATGCGGAATGGAGTTTATGAGATTCTTTGCAGCTTTTTCCGAACTTACAAGTTTCTCTTTGAATAATTTTTCAGTGGCTTCCTCCTTTCCCTCTCCTCTCAGAACAAATTTCGCGATTGGGCATGTTAGGGAAGAATGGAGGAGAATAAAAGAATCGTTCTTAGCTCTATCAATGGCGGCACAAATTCTTGAGATAGGATGTATTTCTCCTCTTAAATCTTCTCCTTCAAACACCAACCTGATTGCCACAGGACTAGCAGCTAATTTCTCATCGATTGCCTTTGCAACTTTTTTCAAATTGTTAGTTCCGAAAATGTTTTTGAAAATATCTTTCATTTTAATTGCCTCCAATCATCTGTTGTTGATTTACCTCACCACCAGCACGGGCTTTTTCGCATGCCTCACCACATTTTCAGTGGTGGAGCCTATCAGCTTCTCAAGCTCGCAGCTAAGCCTTCCGCATCCATGAGAGCCCATAACTATAAGGCTGACATCTTCGCTCTCCGCAACTTTCAGAATCTCCTCCCAGGGATTTCCGATCGTGATATGCTTTTTGACTGAAAACCCCAGACCTTCGAGTTCCTTAACATCTTCTTCCATCTGCTTTTTTGCCTTCTCAATCAGCTCCTCATCCAGCTTCTCAGTTTCAGCAACAACATCCTTTCCAGCCCACGCAAACGCCTCTTCATAAGCCTCTACAATTCCCTTCTCCACCACATGGAGAATCACAACCTCCTCGCTTCCAGCTTCTCTCAACTTCTTCACATAATCCAGAGCCTTCCTCGCGAACTCCGAAAAGTCCGTGGGATACAAAATTTTTCTAAACACTTAAACCACCTCCTTTTGCTCGGTAAATGCGATAAAAAGCCACAGCTGTAAGCATCTGGAATGCAAATGCTACGGCTATCGGCAAAGCCGTTAGCGATCCGAATGACATGATCGCGATTGCCAAAGCGATTGGCAGGTTCTTCATTCCGCAGGAATACGTAATGGCGATGTTCTTCGCCCTGTCGAAGAGCCTGCTGCTCAGGAAATAGGCGAAGGCAAAGAGAATCGGAAAGATCGCGACTGTAGATGCCAGAAGAGGTGGCAAAAGGTTGATGTTCTTGAGTATCACGGGCATCGATGTGTTGACGGCGATGAACATCAGAAAGGCCGCACAGAGAGAAGATATCGCGGGGCAGAGTGGGAGGTATTTCTTCACATCCGTCTTTCTCTCCGCAAGCTCCCTCAGCAACATCCCCGCGATGACAGGAAGGAGTATGGTGTAAATCAGGTTGAGGAGCATTGCGAGGGTGTTTATCTTCACGTAGCTTCCCGCGAGCCAGAGCATGATGATCGGGATGAAGAATGGCGCGAGGAGCATGGTGCCGGTGTTTATGACCACAGCAAGCGGAACATTTCCATCGAGAAGCCCGGCCCACACAATCGCCATACCAGCGCAGGGAACTGCACCGATGAGAATCAGTCCAACGGCTATTTCTCTTTGTGGAACGGCAAATGCCAAAGCGAAGCAGATGATGGGGGCGAAAACAAAGTTGAGAACCATCCCAACTGAAAAGCCTTTAAAGTCTTTTAAGGCAAGAGCGAAAGAGCGAAATGTTATCGTGAAGCCCATAGAGG
>JAPDIW010000057.1 GCA_029259415.1 Archaeoglobi archaeon | reverse complement strand
CAAACGAATGGTAAGATCGAGAGATTCTACGGGACTCTTGAAGATAAAGCCAGATACTTTGAAACTCTGGATGAGTTTGTAGAGTGGTATAATTGCAAAAGACCTCACATGAGTCTCAATCTGGAGGAGTTAGAGACACCTTATCAAGCATTTTTGAGAAAGCTCCCACCTGAGAGAGTATTGGTTACTGCTGGAGGTGGTTCGATGGCAGGAAATAATTTTAGGAAATCACACCAATTAATCCTGAGCAAAAAATTTAAATTTTCCGTCAACCTTTAACTTAGATTACTTGAACCGGTAAACCGCTAACTTCGTTCTTAAATTATGAAACGCTGAAGTTAACATCCCTGCAATCTGCAACAGTGTACACTCACTTATGAGAGTTTATTGAGCCTTTAATATACCTTCTCGATTCTGTTGCTTTTGCAACCACAATTTTCTCAGTCATCCAATGCACTTAATTTACGAGCTAGATTCATGCAAAATTACATCGACATCAGAGACTTTTGCTATCTCTTTAAAATCCGTATCTCTCGTTATTATCGCCTAAAGACTTCAATCGCTTATTCTACTACAACAACGTTATTTTCCAAATTCTCCAGAAATGATAAAGGGCTGCGACAGTTTTGAGAAAAGTAGGTTACCGTAAACCGTAAGCGCAGAAACTTTGACAAAAATGCGTCTCTACCACAAAACCCCTCAGATTTACTGGCTTTCCAAATACGCAATAATCTGCAAACCAAAAACGTTTAAAAACATTGTTCGTTTTCAAATACAAGGTGAACGCCTTGGGCTTCGTCATCTGGATAACTGGCCCAAGTGGGGCGGGGAAAACGACTCTGGCAAATGCTCTTTACGACAAGCTGAGAGGAATGGGGTACAATGTAGAGATACTAGACGGGGACAGCATCAGAAAGAAGCTGTACCCGAACCTCGGATTTAGCAAAGAGGAGAGGTGGATGCACAACAGGGTCGTCGTTGAGATGGCAAGACGTTTATCTGAGAACGGAGTGATAACGATAGTCTCCGTTGTTTCGCCATATCGCGAGTGGAGGGAGTACGCAAGAAAGGAGATAAGACGGTTTGTTGAGGTTTATCCGAGATGCCCTCTTGAAGTCAGGATCAAGAGAGACCCCAAGGGTTTGTACAGCAAGGCTCTGAGGGGGGAAATCAAGGGTTTGACGGGATTGGATGGCGAATACGAAGAACCAATTAACCCAGAAATAATTTTGGATACAGACAAAATGAGCGTTGAGGAGGAAGTTAATGCCGTTCTAGACAAGCTGCGGGAGCTGGGCTACCTCTGAAAAGTTTTATATCACAACTCAAAAAGTGAGTTAAGATGTTTGAATATTTAAAAAAGCGGGACATAATACTCACACTAACAAAATACGAGTTTAAGCAAAGATATAGGGGAACGGCTTTGGGCGTTGCGTGGAGTCTGATAGTGCCTTTTTTAATGGCACTGGTTTTGTACACGATATTCAGCAAGTTATTACACAGAACTGAGTACAGGGTTTTGTACCTCGTAGTTGGCATCTTCTTTCACCGCTACTTTGCAATGGGAACTTCAATAGGGCTGAACGCAATAACGGGAAAGGTGCATTTGGTAACAAAAACAACCGTTCCGCGGGAGATTCTACCACTATCAACAACTCTGGCTTACGGTTTAAGCTCGTTTATCGAGATGGTAATACTTCTTCCCGGAATAATATACTTTGGTGGGAATATCAGGTACTTTTTCCTGCTCCTAGTCCTTCATCCAATTTACGTTTTGCTGGTGTATGGGATTAACCTAATTCTATCTCCTCTAAACGTTTACTTTCGAGACCTGAAGGAGATATGGAGCGTAGTTACACAGTTAATGTTTTTCGCGCTTCCCATCATCTACCCCACAGAGATCATCCCGGAAGACATTCTGGACATCTACATGCTAAACCCACTCGTGAGACTGCTGAACGCCTACAGAGACGTTATGATTTACGGAAGAATCCCGAACATTTACGATCTGGATTACGTTCTAGCCATAACCCTAATACTTTTAGTAGTGGGGCACGTTATATTTAATAAGCTTGAAAAGGGATTTGTTGAAAGACTATGAAGACCATTGAAGTTGTAAGAGTTTCAAAAAAGTTCAAGATACCCGTGGAGAGAGCAGATACGCTTTTTGAGAGGATAGTATCGCTTTTCTCCGGAGGTTTGAGATACCGGGAGTTCTGGGCGTTGAAGGACGTATCTTTCGAGGTTGAGAAAGGTGAAATTTTCGGAATAATCGGCCCGAACGGGGGAGGAAAGACAACCCTGCTTTCAATAGTCGCCGGAATTCTACCGCCCGACACCGGCGAGGTGAGAGTTAACGGCAAGGTTGTTCCCATCCTGGGTCTGGGTGTGGGGTTCAATCCGGAGCTTTCAGTCAAGGACAACGTCATCATTTACGGAACGATTATGGGTTTGAGAAAAAATGAGATAGAGAGAAAATTCGAGGAAATATTACAGTTTGCCGAGATCGAGGAGTTTAGAGATGCGAAGCTGAAAAACCTCTCATCCGGGATGAGGGCAAGAATAGCCTTCTCCACAGTTGTCAATACTAACCCGGACATAATAATAGTCGACGAGGTGCTTGCTGTTGGTGACGTCAATTTCAAGAAGAAGTGCTACAAGAAGCTAAGAGAGATGAACAAAGAGGGGGTTACCATACTGCTCGTCAGCCACTCTCCGGGAATGATAAAGGGGTTCTGCCACAGAGCTATGTTACTAAAAAAGAGCGTGGTTGAGATGGGGGAACCCAAAGATGTTATTAAGAGGTATGAAGAATTGAACGCTAGAAAGCCGTGATTAGTTTTATTTTCTCCTGATAAAGTCTACAATTTCGACGAACTTTTTTGATTTGCTTTGCGTTGTTTTGCCGAGTTCTCTTAAGTCACCTCTGTATTGAATTTATCACTACGTCCGTCACACTACTACTTTTGCTACGGGGGCGTTAACTTCCTTGCCTATAGCCATCAGTCTTGCGGTTATGATGCTAGACTCCTCAGCAGCTTTGACGTTGAACGGCAGTATCTTTATCTCGGGAAAAGAACCTTTTAAAGAATTTTCCTCTCTTTCCTGCCTCTGTGATTTCCTAAAATTATTTTCCACCACTAAACCACCTCCAGCAGAAACTCATAACCCTCTCAGGAGGCAACTTTCTCAAAAAAGCCTGATAAGGTGTCTCCAGTCCCTCTAAATTAAGACTCATATGAGGTCTTTTGTTGTTATACCACTCAACAAACTCATCTACTGTATCGAAGTATCTTATCCTAGCCTCTAACGTTCCGTAAAATCTCTCGATCTTTCCATTTGTCTGAGGATGGTTTACTCTACCAACAATGAGTTTAATTCCATTCTCAGCAAGAATCCCTCAAATCTGGATGCACCTTTAGCCTTCTTCTCTCCTGCTGAAGCGTAGAGCTGTTCATCTGTCAGTGAGAATTGATTCGGGCTTACCGTAATTATCTACAGCTTCTTTTAGCACCTTTAAAGCATTTTCTGCTGTTGCTTTCTCAAATACTCCGTAACCTTATTGAACGAGATGCATCATCTAAATAAGCTATTATCCATGCATTATAGAAAAACCAGATGCCACAAACTCATAGAGTTAGGGTCCTTACCAAATCACATCTCAGCCAATCTCTGCAGTACCTTCTTTTCCCTAAAGCCCAGAGCAGCAACCAAGCCAATCAAAAGGACGTTCAGAACTGCATACTTATACACGGATCTACTCGTATAGCGGTGCAATCGTCGCAATCCGAATG
>JAPDIW010000061.1 GCA_029259415.1 Archaeoglobi archaeon | reverse complement strand
AAGAACTCCGCTATCTTTGTTATTGGCTTTCCTTTAAGCCTGCTTTACCATTCTTGCTATGTCCTTGTTTGTTAGTTTCCTCACGTGGTAATCTTGTTGGAGTGTAAAGTTATTTCGGGATACTACAGTCATCGTTGCGTGAGGTGGTTTTACATTTACTTACGATCTGTTTGGTTAATCAAAACATACAGTTCACGGATGCGTGTAGACTGCGGTCAGCTTCTCACCAACGGACTCTATTCTGCAGAAAGCAAACCTCTCGAACTGCACAACTTTTCCCACGTCTCTCACTGAATTTCTTTCTACAAACCCCTCAGCTTCATTTTCGCCAACAACCTTTCCCGGAACCGCCTCACTTTCAGGAAGCCAGTGGATTATATTCTTCCCCTTTTTCACATCTCCAAGCTCAAAACCTCTGAATTCAGCTTTTTCGTCAAGAAGGATGTTGCAGAAGTCTTTGAGCCTTACAACTTTCCCTTTAAGCCTCTTGAAGTCATCTCTGGTAATGTATACCACCCTTTCACCTTTAAGCCTCCTCTTCCCTCCGGTATTCGGGTTAAGGGGGAGTTCAACCTCTCTCTCTTCTGGTAAATCCACTATCTCGATCTTTACCGGATCCCAAACGAAGAAGTACCTGTTAGCTTTTGCATCAACAATCTTTCTGTTCTCGGCATACAGGTTTTTCAGGCTTATGGAGACATCATTCTCTCCAACACCGAGCGAAATGAAGAAGTTTCTTATAGCCTCAGGTTCAAATCCTCTCCTTCTAAATGCCATTAATGTTGGCAGTCTTGGGTCATCCCAACCCTGATACTTCCCCCTCTCTATGTCCTTCCTTATTGACGAAGTCGAGAGCTTTCCGAACTCAAATATCTTAACTCTGCCCCAGTGCTTCGTAATCGGATACTCCCAGCCAAAGTACTCGTAAATGTACCTCTGCCTTCTCTCAGAGTCGATTAAGTCCTTCCCCCTTATGATGTGCGTTATTCCCAAAAGATGATCCTCAATGGCGGATTCAAAATCGAGTGTCGGGTAAACAACGAATTTGTCCCCTACAAGAGGATGAGACTCCTTTATTATTCTGAAAGCCACCCAATCTCTTATTGCCGGGTCTTTGTGCTTCATATCCGTCTTAATCCTGAGGACGACCTCTCCTTCCTCATAATCCCCCTCAAGCATTCTGTCCCAGACTTCTAGAGCGTCCTCCACGCTTATATTTCTATGCGGGCACTCCTCTCCACTGTCTCTGAACTTCTTGAACTCGGCCTGACTGCAGAAGCAGGTGTAAGCTTTACCCATCTCAATTAGCTTTCTCGCGTAGTCGTAGTAGATGGGAATTCTCTTTGAAGCGTAAATAACCTCATCAGGCTTATATCCGAGCCACTCTATGTCCTGGAGATACCATTCGTAGGCCTCAAGCATCGGCCTCTTGGTTCTAGGATCGGTGTCATCGAACCTGATAATGTACTTCCCCTCGTACATCCTTGCATATTCGCCGTTGACGATTATGCCTCTTGCAGAGCCAAGTGTTGGTGGCCCGTTCGGGTTGGGGGCGAATCTCATCACTACCTTTCCCCTTTTAGCCCCCTCAAGTTCTGGAAGCCCCCTCTCTTCAGTCTCTTTTTTCGTCTCCTCTTCAACGCTGTACTTCTGAATCAACTCCTCTCTCTTCTTATCTGGAAGCTCCTCAAACTCGCTTATGCATTCTCTAACGAGTTCTAGAACTTCTTTGGCCTTTTTTCTTAGCTCGGGATTCTCTGCCATCACCTTGCCCATTACAGCTTTCTCGTTAGGTTCACCGTACTTTGCCGCATTCTGAACGACATATTTCATTATGACTTCTTTCACAGCCGGACTTGTGAGTTGGGAAATATAAATTTGATGAAACTTTTAAATTCAGAGAAACGAAATGTCGAGTCTATGGCGACATCGAGCAGTTTTGCTCTGCTGCTATCCATCGCGGTCGTATTGATTTTGATAAGGAAGATGAACATAGGGTTAGCTCTCTTTGTTGGTTCTGCAATACTTGCTTACCTTACATTTGGATTTGATGGCTTCATAGTTATGCTAAAAGCCCTTGCGAACCCACAAACGATTAAAATAGTCGCCATAGTCATTCTCGCCTTTACTCTTGGATACTCAATGGAATATTTTGGGATGCTCAAGGAAGTTGCAGGTGGACTTTCCAACTCTTTTGGAGCTTATAGCTTTCTTCTAATCCCCCTTTTAATAGGCTTACTCCCCATGCCAGGTGGAGCCCTCATTTCGGCAGTTATGCTTGGTCCGCTGGCAAAAATGTACCGTATCTCTCCCGAAAAAGCCACCCTCCTCAACTACTGGTTCAGACACATATGGGTCACGTTCTGGCCACTCTATCCGAGTGTAATTATCGGTGCGGCAGTGTTGAATGTTGACTTCTTTCACTTTGCCTCTGCAACATTTCCGATAGGTGTTTTCGCCACACTGGCAGGGCTGACGCTGACGAAAGGTATGGAAAGAAGGTTGAGGGTGTCGAGGGATATTCTCGATTCTCTTGCCAACCTTTACCCAATAGCCATACTTCTCGTTTTCTCAGTCTTGCTGAAAATAGACCTCCTCTTCTCTCTCGTGATAGCCATAGCAGCAGTTGCTGTCCACAAAAGGGCTAAATTCAGTGATTTTGCGAATATTTTCAAGAAAACTGTTGATAAGAAAATCATACTGCTCGTTTTTGCGGTTATGGTTTACAAGTCCGTAATAGAGGCAAGCGGTGCGGCCGAATCCCTTTTTACCGATATTTCTCTCGAGTTTCCTGCTCCTGTAGCGGCCTTTCTGCTGACGCTCTTGGTCGGATTTGCTACTGGAATCGAAATGAGCTATTCATCCATAGCCCTGCCGCTTCTGACTTCCTTTACCGGTTCAGGGGTGATTGTGCCAGAAAACCTAATGCTCGTTATAGCTGCCGGCTATCTCGGAGTTATGCTTTCCCCCATGCACCTATGCTACGTTCTAACTGCCGAGTACTTTAGAACGGAGATTAGCAAAACATACAAGCAGCTTTTGGCTATTGCGGGGATTACAGCGGCACTCGTCTGGGTGGTGTATCTTGTTGTTTAGATGTGTAGAGTAAGAAAAAATTCCTCGAGTTCACGTATAAATTTTGGATTAAAACGATTATTTAAAATTGGTGATTGTTCTATACTTAGGGCAAAGCTTAAATTTCAATACCAACAAGAAGAGGAAGAGCCGCCGTAGCTTAGCTGGTAGAGCGTCCGGCTGTTAACCGGACGGTCGCAGGTTCGAATCCTGCCGGCGGCGTATTTAATTGAGGTTTTTTAGATTTTCCTCATGCTGAGGGAATATGGGTTATTGTCGAGGCGATAAAAACGGTATCGAGTGATTACTGGAAATACTGGCGAATATTACGCTCTCCACCCATCTTTCGCTTCAGTCACCTTCTTTAGTCTCGAAGATCCTGATAATGTCTAAGAATGAGTCAATTTTTATTCCTTCCTTCCTCGAACTTCTTGACAATTCTTCCAGTCTAATTATTACTTCTTTTATAGGGTGCTTACACAATCCCCAATTCAGTCTTTCCTGTAACTTGTCCAATCTTCAAATAACCAATTCAAAATTCTTCCCATGCAAAGAGACATAACCAAACCCTTTCCAAAGGGAATAAACCGATTTAAAACCGCAAAGGTTATGTAGGAGGAGGCAAAAGCCTCCTCTGGGTGAAAGCATGCAGATCCCGCTCGTAGTCGACCCAAACGACTACAGATGGAAATTGTTGGGGGAAATACTTAACTGACGGTGTGAACGAAAAGCATTTATTATATAATCATACCAAAACATACTTATGAACTGCAAATTAGAATTGGATGAACGTCAGATACCTGTACTTGGTTTACTACACAACCTTATGACAGAATCCCTGAACGAGTTGGGATTCAGCATTGCGGAGGATTTAACCATTCTCTGAT
>JAPDIW010000038.1 GCA_029259415.1 Archaeoglobi archaeon | reverse complement strand
GTTCTTTTTTAGGTCTTCCTGGCTTCTTTAGCCTTGGAATCTCTCCTGTTTCCACGTATTGTTTGTAGATCTGATTTACTCTTCTTGTTGAGATTCCTTCAATCTCTGCTATTATTCTGGTTGGTGTCCCCTTCTTCTTTTCTCTGATTATCCATTTTATCGCTTTTTCATCGAGTTTCACACAGGGGTTTGTTGAAGTGGGAAATAATTTCGGGAAAAGACAACTAACACAATGAATCAAAAAGCATAAGTAATAAAAAACTCATTTTTGACCATGAGCGTCAGGTTCGGAATGCTTCTATCAGCGCCAATGCCCACACTCGACAAAGTTATGAAGATCGCCCAACAGGCTGAGGAAAGTGGTATGTTTTCCCTAACCGTGCCGGATCACACTCTGATGGTCCCTCCGGGCTTTACACCCAATGCCTTATCACTGCTTTCAGCCTTAGCCGTTAAGACTTCAAAGGCTATTATAGGAACAGGTGTCACGGACGTCGTTCGTTATCACCCTTCAGTTTTGGCCCAAATCATGGCGACCATAGACCACCTCTCTCTTGGAAGAGCTTTTCTCGGCCTCGGTGCAGGAGAGGCGATGAACATTAAGCCCTTCGGGATAGAGTGGAAAATGCCATACACAACGCTGAGGGAAGGAATAGAGATTATGAAGAGGCTCTGGACCGGAGAGAAGTTCAGCTATGAAGGGAAGAGGTTCAAACTTGAGGATGCTTTCCTTCAGATAAAGCCACTTCAAAAGACGATCCCCATCTACTTGGGAGCAAATGGGCCTAAAACGAGGAAACTGGCGGGAGAAATGTGTGAGGGATGGATGCCGATCGCCGAAACGCCAAAAACTTACATGGAGAACCTCAGGGATGTTGAAAGAGGCTGTGAGAAGGCTGGAAGAAAAGTTGAGGAAATCGATACAGCCCTCCAGATATACACTGCAGTAGACCCCTCATTCGAGAAGGCGATGGAGAGGGCAAGGCAGTTCAGCGGCGTAATCGTTTCTGCAGTAGAAAAGGCTGAGCAGGCTGGATATAGCCTCGAATTGCCCGAAGGAGTTTCCAAAAAATTCTACTTCGAACAGCTCCTTCTTGACGACGCTATGCTCATGGAGTTTTTAAAACTCTCATCTCTTGTTACTGATGAGATGATAAGGGACTTCTTTATAGTGGGAACACCTGAGGATTGCGAGGATAAAATAGAGGAGTTCATAAAGGCTGGTGTAAAACATTTCATGCTCATAAACGTTGGCCCAGACCCCAAGTACGTTCTCAAAGTTTATGCGGAGAGAATCATCCCCGCGTTTTCCGATTGATTGGAGATAAAGTGATATACTTTTGGGACGACTAAGATTCAATGCTTTGGGTTGAGAAGTACAGGCCTAAAACCATTGAAGAAGTCGTTGCGGATAAGAACATAATCTCGAAGGTCATTAAATGGGCCAAGAGCTGGAAAAGAGGTAGCAAGCCCCTTCTGCTTGCCGGCCCACCTGGTGTCGGAAAAACATCCCTCGCTCTCGCTCTTGCCAACACAATGGGCTGGGAGGTTGTTGAACTCAATGCAAGCGACCAGAGAAGCTGGAGAATTATAGAAAGAATTGTGGGGGAGAGTGCATTCAACGAAACTATAAGCGACGAGGGTGAGTTTCTCTCTTCACGAGCGGGAAGACTGAAGCTGATAATCCTTGACGAGGTTGACAACATTCACAAGAAAGAGGATGTTGGAGGGGAGGCTGCGCTCATAAGGCTAATTAAAAGAAAGCCCGCTCAGCCATTGATTTTGATCGCCAACGACCCCTACAAGCTCTCTCCAGAGCTAAGAAATCTCTGTGAGATGGTTAACTTCAAAAGACTCACAAAACATCAGATGGCAAGAGTTCTGGAGCGAATTGCTTTGAAAGAGGGGATTAAAGTCGATAAAAAGGTTCTTCTCCAGATTGCTGAAAATGCTGGAGGTGACTTAAGAGCGGCAATCAACGATTTTCAGGCTCTTGCAGAAGGCAAGGAGGAGCTAAAGCCAGAAGACGTTTTCCTAACGAAGAGAACGCAGGAAAAAGACATCTTCAAAGTAATGCAGATGATTTTCAAGACAAAGAATCCTGCTGTTTACAACGAGGCCATGCTTTTAGATGAGTCTCCTGAAGACGTCATTCACTGGGTGGAGGAGAACGTGCCCTTAGAGTATTTGGGGATGGAACTTGTTAATGCTTACGGAGCGCTTTCAAGAGCTGACATTTTCCTCGGCAGAGTTAGGAAGAGGCAGTACTACAGGCTCTGGAAGTACGCAAGCTATCTCATGACCGTAGGCGTTCAGCAAGCCAAGGAAAAACCGAAGAAAGGCTTTACGAGGTACAGGAGACCAGTTGTGTGGCAAATGTTGTTCCAGCTCAGAAGCAAGAGAGAGATGATGAGAAAGATTCTCGAAAAGATTGGGAAATACAGCCATCTCTCAAGGAGAAAAGCCCGAACTGAGATGTTTCCCACGATAAAACTCCTTTTGAGAGAACTTGATGTAGATAAAGCCGCAACCATAGCGGCTTTTTACGAACTCACCAAAGAAGAACTCGAATTCCTTGTTGGAGAGAGAGCTGCTGAAATTTGGGAATACATCGAGAAACACGGATTGCACAGAATCGAGGATGAAACATTCCTTGAGAGCTTCACGAAAGCTGATAAAATTTCAGAGACGATTTCGGAGACGCGTAAAGAACGAGAAGAAGAGGAGGAAGAAAGGAAAGAAGTGAGAACAAAGAAGAAAAAAGCCGGAAAAAATTTAACTCTCGATTCATTCTTTTCCTGAATGATGCGCAAGGTTATCGCTGCAGCATTCAAGAGCAAGGGAAAAAGGAAAATGAAGAGAAGCGAGTTGATTTACACCATGAGCTTCGACTTGAACTGGTTTACCCACGAGGGGAGCAAGAAGGTTGTGGAGGAGGCTGAGAAGGAGGGTCTGCTTGAAGGTGAAGATGAGCTCCAGCCAACCTTTGATTTGGACGATGTTGACCTCAGTAACTTCAAACCCGACCTCTCAGAACTCCTCTCAAGATCTGTGACTGATAGAATCATCGAAGAAATAGCAGTAAAACTAAAGAAGGACAGCAGGGAAGTTTACTCGATGGTCAACAAGAAGCAGGAAGAGCTTGGTGGGTTGGTAAGCTTTCCGGTTGCAGCCTTAATCGTTGCCAAAGAGGCAGGAATAGACATCTCACCATATATCGAAGAAGTTGAGAGAGAAGTCTTCCAGTGAAATGAGGATAGAAGAGGACGTGCTTTTTATCGGCAGAAAAGCTGTTATCGCTGACGTCCACCTTGGCTTGGTTAGGCATTACGACAGCGAGTTGATTGAGAAAGCTCTTGGCGTAGCTGAAAAGGCTGAAACGCTGATTGTTGCAGGTGATTTAAAGCATCTCGGAAGAAGAGGTCAGTATGAGAGGTTTATGCGGGAGGTTGGCGGGATTACAGAGCTAATTTTGCTCAGGGGGAACCACGACATCGGTTTGGACTGCGAGAAGGCTATCAGAATTGGAAAGTACGGAGTTTTCCATGGACACGCCGTGCCTGATGAAGACATTCTGGACGCCAAGTTTCTGATTTTCGGTCATGCACATCCCGCCTATTTTATCAGAGACTCTGCAGGAGGTTACAGGGATAGGGTGTTCCTCACGGGAGAAATAGAGGGAGGGAAGAGGGTCGTTGTGCTTCCCGCCTTCAACGACCTCTGCGCCTCAACCGCTGTCAACCTTGACAGACCTGTCGGCTTCATGTTCAGAAGGTATGATTACAAAGAGTGGTACGCTATCATGTTTGACGGTACACTTCTGAGAATTTAATGAATTAAAATTTACAGCAAAATTGTAATATATATGTTAATCAAAGCAATTTCATGCTACTCCTCGAACACGAATCCAAAGCCTTACTCGAAAAATACGGCATAAAAACCGCAGCATGCACCTTCTGCGAGACGGAAGAGCAGGCCATTAAGGCAGCAAAGCAAATCGGCTTTCCG
>JAPDIW010000100.1 GCA_029259415.1 Archaeoglobi archaeon | reverse complement strand
ATGCATCTTCTCTTTCTCCAACGAAAAGCTCCAAAGCCACCTCAAGTCTGTTCTTTTTGCATGAATCGCAATGACATGCAAAACTCTGCAGGGTTTTCTTTGTTGCTGGGTTGTTTACTAAATGCATAAAGATGGAGAGTTTGTCCAGCATTTCAGACACCCCTATCTTTAAATCCAAAGATGCAGAACTTCCTCTCTGGCTGTTTTGGGGCCTCTTTAACCCTTACCAAAGGTCTTGCAAGACCCTTTGTGAATTTAAGGCACTCTGTATTGCACCACCTACTGTAATACCTGTAGACCGGATATTTGCTCTTAGTTACGAGCTTTTCTCCCAAATAAGGTTGGAGTTCAGAGTCGTAACATGTTTTAGGTTTACCAAATAGCTTTTCGAACTCTTTTTTCAGACTTTCAAGCTCGTTTACTTTGTTCTCTTCACTCTTCACGTTTTCCTCACCAAGGATCCTCAACTTCTTTTTTGATCGAGCTCTCATTCAAACCACTTCTGTTTTCAACATCTTTTACATGTAACTTATGTTGTAAACAATATTTAAAATTTTGGTTTAAAAAATAAAAAATTTTAGTTTAGTTTAAAAATTAAACGTAAGACTTAAATTAAGTTAAAATTAGAAATTCCATGGCCGAAATCAAAGAAATTCTTCCATGCATAGCAGACCCTAAGAAGGTTAGAGTGGTCGGAAAGATAAACGTAAAAGAAGATTTCGAAGAAATGATGCCTTACGTTGCCTGGCTGATTCCCAACTCGGCCTACAACAAAAAAATGGGCTGGATTTCCTTCAAGAAAGGTGCGAGGATAATAACGATACATTCAGACGGTTTCGTCACGATGACTCAGGTGAAAGACGAGAAAGAGGCAATGGAAATATTAAATGAAATCGAACAACTCGTTAACAAGGCGTACGAGAAAAAGGATGAGATCGACCTATCGAAACCAAGGGAGAAGATTAACGTAACGGTGATGGACGTTTACAATTACCTGCCAAAGACCAATTGCAAGGAGTGTGGAGAGCAGACGTGCATTGCCTTTGCAGTAAAGCTACTCAACGGAGAGAAAGACGTTAAGGATTGCAAACCTTTGTTCAGGGAGAAAAAGTATGCGGGAATAAGGGAGGGTCTGCTTGGCCTGCTTTCGGCTGCCGGTTTTGAATTTGAAGTTTGAATTGAAAGACTATGCTGATTTCAAAATCATTAGCCTAATTGTTCTTGCAGAGACCACGATCCATATGAACATTAAAAGTGCGTACAGTATAAAAGACAGAGGTTTGAAAAGTTCGACATGCTGTGATAGAGCAATTGGTTCCTAAGCAGCAGTTGGGAACACGTAGCTCCACCATCCGAGGAAGAAAGGAAATTCCCTCCTCATGTATCTCAAAAAGAGCATTACGTTTACGATAAAAGCCCAGAGTCCAAAACCCCATAACGAGATTGAGAGGATCAGGGCAATTGATGAACTCGATGAGCCAAAAAGCAAGTCTGCGTGACGGAATATGGATAGAAAGTCGACAATTAAGAATGAAATTCGTTGGTGCAAGCTCTGGAGGTAAAAGCTCGTGGTTTACTAGTCTCAAGAACAGTATCGCCATGAAGAGGAAGAGCATAATCCCCATTCCAAAGTAAATTAAAGAAATTGCAAAAAACATTTCGTTCGGAGGATAGAGGAGCAGAGCATTGGTTACGAGTATGGCCGAAACCGGAGGTATGAACCATCCACCGTGAATGTGGCTAAGCTGGGGAGTGACATTGGCGAAGAAGTGGTAGGAGAGATACACTGTTAGCAGAAAAATGAGTGTTGCTCCGTAGATGAGAAGTGGCAAGTCAAAGCCAAAACCCTAAAGTATCGCAAGTATAACGGCAGAAGTCGGTTGAAGAGGATAGAAGTTTCCGATTACCACATGCTGAATTTCGTTCTTTACGACCTCTCCATACCTGATTATTTTCGCAACTCAGATTAAAGTTAGAGTGGCGAAGATAAAGGTCAGTATGTAAGTTAAGGCTAATGTCAGCGGTGGATAAAACGGTATAGATGCTAAAGCTCACACCTCCACTCCCGAGAATTGTTGCAAACCATGAGACATTGAAATCTCTCAACTTTGCCTCCATGCTTTCAAAGTTTAAAGCACTGATTTAAATTATAGTTTCTCGGTTTTTTAAAAAAGTATATCATAGTAAAGATTTAAAATCTAAACTACAAAAAAACTAAAGTTTACCTCTATAGAATTTCGTGGCTGGACATCCGAGGCACCTTTTTACCTCGTACCTCATGCAGTCTCCACAGAAAACTCCGCATGGAGCGATCTCTCTGCTCTTGTCTGCAACAACTTTTATGTCAAGATAGCTGTCGTAATATATCTCCTGTATGGGGTATATCTCGTACCTTCTTATTCCGGGCTGGGATCTCAGAGAGCATTTTTCGATGCTAACACTTTCCAAGGAGTGATAGTCCTCGGCGAAAATCAAGGCGAAGAGATTGTAGCCGCCTGTGGTGACGAAAAATTTTATTATTCTTGGACAATTTTCAAACCTCTTCAGGAGTCTTTTCAGCGCTTCAGCATTCTCAACTTCCATCGCAATTATAGCAGTTATAATCTTGAGCTTCTCAACATTCAGCAGTGCGGTTATCTTTATTTTCTCCTTTTCAAGCTTATCGAGTCTCTTTTTAACGCCCATAGCAGACAATCCGACTTCTTCGGCCATTTCAGCCAATGTAGCCTTCCCATTCCGTTGGAGAATTGAGATGATCTTTCTGTCCTTTTCGTCCATGTATTTTTTATTTTGCATCTGAACTTAAAGTTTATTATCTAAGGTATAACATTAATATAAATTTAAATTAAAAAATGATCAAAGAAGTCTTGACCCACATAGCCGATGCAGTATAGTGAGGAAAACAGACGGATCCGAGTTGAGAAGGAGCAAAGGATTATAAAAACTATCCAGCTCGAAAAATATCGCCAGAATAAATGATTTAAGCATTTTTATAGCTTTGGTTTTTTGAATTTGAAATTTAGGATTTGCTTATCAACAGCTTAATCGTCCTGAGGGAGACCAGAATTCAGATGACCATCAGGAACGTAAAGTGCTATGCCAGTGGTTTGAAAAGTTCGATGTGGTGTGACAGAGTAATCGTCCCCAGTGCGAATGCCGCTGTTGAGAATACGTAGCTCCACATCCGAGGAAAAACGGCATCTCCTGCCTCAGATATCTGAGAATGAGCAGAAGATTGACTGCCAAAGCCCAAAGTCCAAAGCCCCAGAGAGAGATTGATGCTATCAAAGCCAGCGGAACGAGGTTTGCAGAGTGTTTTGCTATGAGTGTAAAGTCCACAATCAGTATTCCGATGGGTGCGAGCAGAATGAAGCTCGTTGGAGCGAGCTCGAAAACGGGAAGCTCGTGGTTTACGAGCCTAAGGAAAAGCATCGTGGAGATGAAGAGGAATAGCATTAGGCCTATCCCGAAGTAAACCAGAGAAAGAAGAAGAATAGTTCGTTTGTTGGGTACTGCAGCAGAGCATCTGTCACCAGAATTGTTGAAACTGGCGGGATGGACCACCCACCGTGGATGTGGTGAATCTCAGACCTTACGTTGGCGAAGAAGTGGTATGAGAGGTAGACAGTGAGAGCCAAAATCAGACCAGCACCGTAAGCGAGAAACGGGAAAATCCAGCGGAATTCCAAGCTTTTTGTACAGTATGGCGAGAATGACGGCAGGATTGGCTGTAAGGGGTAGAAGTTTCCCATTACAAAGTGGCCAAGCTCCGCCACCACCACCTTTGGATACTTGACTATTTTTCCCAGCCAAATGACGGTGAGTAAGCAAAGATGGTCGTGAGCAGGTAGGTCAAAGCTTAACAAAGGAATACATCAGCGATGCAATGGTCACTCTTAATAGTTTTTGGGTTTTGAAATTATGGTTAAGTGCATAACATCTTAAACTTATCACCCAGAAACTTCTCAATCCACCTTTTTGCAAAAGATATTGATTCTGCCAGTTTTTTGAAGGCTTTAGCAATCGCTTCCTCCAGCTCTTCCGTATTAAGCGGAGATTTCTCTG
>JAPDIW010000028.1 GCA_029259415.1 Archaeoglobi archaeon | reverse complement strand
ATCGTTCAGCAGCCTTTCAGCAGCGTTTCTGAGCTCTCTTTCAGCCAGATACCTGAACATCTCAACGAGGTGGCCTCTCTCAAATCTCGCAGGGATGAGGATCTTGACGAAGTCTTCATCCCATATTGCCCAGCCTATTCCGTAGTCTATCAGCTCGAGAAGGGTCGCTGTATCTGGGATCACCATGTTGGTGGCAACCCACATGTAGTCGACGTAGGAAGATCTCGCAACGGCCTGGGTGACGACTTTCCTGAAATCGGTCTCCTTGAACTCTATACCTATCCATCTTTCGTATTTTCTTTTGTTCACCCATTTGAGCTTGATCAGAAGATCGAACTCGAGTTTCTCGTCATGGGCTGTGTACCAGAACCTCGGAAGCAGCTCCTCCTCCCAGTCGTATGCCTTCACATCTGCGAGGTGATATTTTATAATCCATTCTGCGACCTCGTAAGCCTTCCACTCTTCTTGGTTGCCGTTTTCCTCGAGCCACCGCCTGTACTCCTCCAGGTTCATTGTATCACCCTGTGCAAGAGCTTAACAAGGTAGAAATAGCCTGTTTCAGCGTCCCTGAGTTTACAGGCTGGGTTAAGCTTTATAATCTCGCTAAGCCACTCTTCAATACTATCAAAACCGCTTTTATCGACGTATTGCTGGAATTTATTGAAGTCGTATGGTGTTTTGGTTTCTTCCAATAAGACGACTTCGACATCTGCAATCTTTTTTCCTCCCCTTCTGTCCGTTATCCAGTCCTTTCCTGCTTTTCGTTCGTGCAATCTGAAGGTTACGACCTCTCCGTGCTTCAGCAGAAAATCAAGAGCTTTTTTGCTTTTGAATATCACAACCATTGGCATCACCCTGCAAAATCCTCTCGAGGACAGTGGTTCCTGCAGATGTCCTCCATAGCATCCAGCGGATAAGCCTCATAGGAATACTCGCAGGCGAAAATTTCAAGGCGGATCACGTTCCTGACGCGGTCTATGAGGATGTAGCCAGCACGGTATTCGCAGGGCTTGAGATCTCTGTAAGACATTAGGCATCAGCCCCCCAGGGTGTCCCTATCACCTGCTTCTCCTGCTCGAACCTCCTGCGGTTCTCCTCCCTGAGATACTGAGAGTCCTTGATGAGCTTCAGCGTCCTGCCTTCCTTGACGAGCTCCCCGCCGAACTCTGCCCTCCTGGAAAGCACTCTCATGATGTAGGTCTCGAAGCCGGTGATGCTGAGGTTCAGCTCTGCGGCAACCCTCCTCACGTCCGAGCTGTCGGCCTCGTCGGGAAGCCTGTCGTAGAGCTTCCTGAGCTGGTCCATCGGGATCCTCAACTGGGAGTTGACTCTGCCGTTCTTTTTGTGACCGAGCCTCAGGTGGCCGTCCTCGATTTTGTAGACCATGCTGTCCGTGAGCTCGGTCCACCCGTCTGCGTTGACCTCTTCTTCCTCCTCCGGTTCCTTTCGGTGACCAACGGAGAAGTCGTAGGGGAACTCCAGCCTCAGCTTGTGCTTGGACTTCACGGTGACCGGGTGGACCTCAACATTGTCCGGATCGATGCCGAAACAGTCCTTCAGCAGCTCCGTGATTCTCGTCAGGGACGCAACAGTCTTGTCGGGGATCCAGACCATCATAATCCCATCCTGGCGGTCGTACTGGATCGCCGCACCCTCCCTCAGCAGGTTGAAAAGAGCCTCAGCACCGCCCATAGACCATCCTCCTCTTTTCCGCGGGACTGAAGAGGTGCGAGTGGCAGGAACGACAGAGGGGGAGGTTCGCCAACCACACCGGGTTTCTAACCCTGCGGCCGCAGTAGGTGCACTCGAAGCCCGTCTTGTGGAGTTCGTCCATCAGCAGATCCAAGATGCGTTTCTGCTCTGCTGGCTGGAGGTGGCGGAAGAGGTCGAGGATTGGGGTTACGGGTTCCTGGAGCATCATGGTCGTTCCACCTCCACCACCTGAAGCGGGCCGAGGTTGTACCTCACCTGGAGGTTGTGGAGGGCCAGCTCCTGGAGCCTCCTGAAGAGGTTGTAGGTGGTTTCGACGTCCTTCCGGCAGTGATCCTCGACCTCGTCCCACCTGCCCTGCCTCGCCAGTTCTGGGATGTCCGAGCCCGTTACGTCGTCCTGGTTATCTACTCCCAGGAAAGAGGCGATTTCTGAGAGCTTGCAGTACCTCCTGTTGGTGAGGAGGTAGCGCTGCACGACGTGCATGAGGTCGATCCGGTAGCAGTCCCTTAGCACGTGCACGGGCAGGGAGTGTTTGAGTCCCCTGGCCGTCAAGAACGGGAGGTCGAAGCCGGTGATGTTGTAGCCCACCAGAACGGGGTTGGGCCACCTCGAGAGCTCCACCAGGACGCGGTCGATCAGCCCCCTCTCGAGGTTGTCCTCAGCAGTGTGGACCTCCAGGCCGTTAGGCGTCCTCATCCCTACGGCGACGATCTCGTCCTCCAAGGGGTTGAGGCCGGTGGTTTCGATGTCGAGGATTATGGCGGTGAGGGAGAGGATCAAGGTATCACCTCCACATTGGCTGATACAGTGAGGTGGGTCTGTCTGTAGATCCTACCGTCCAGGATCTGTGGAATCACTCTCTTCGCGATCTCGTACGACACCCTGTGATGGACCATATCTCTCAGTGCATCTCTCGCCTTTCTCACACCACCGATTGTCTTGATTATGCGTTCAGCGACCCCATTCAGCTCATGATACTCTACGAGTTTGTGGACATCGTCTTTAATGTGCTCGAAGAAGTCTATGTTGATTCTGGAATAATCGAAAGGAGGTATGCTGAGGTTGCTCCACAGTGCGTGCCGGCACACATATGACGTCGGTCTCATGGGTGGGCGGTAGTAAGGACGAACATTCTCCACGACGAATGGGATTCCGAGGCGGTACAGCCTTTCTATCAGCTGCCAGAGTTTTTTGTCAGGTGGCTCCCACTTCTCAGGCTGATTCTTATTGTAAATCCACATCAGCCTGCTGTGGGACTCGCAGGGCGGGGAGGCCCAGATGAAGTCGTAACTCCGCAGCTCGTGATCGGTAAAAGAGTAGGCGTCTCTTTTCAATGTGACAGAGTGAGGATTGAGGATCCTGTGGGCCAAAAGGATGGCGTCGTTTATATCGACCGCGTAGTACTCAAACTCAATGCCATTTTCGAGGAGATACTTCTGAAATCCTCTCGCCACGCCACCGACGCCGCAGAAGAGGTCTAATATCCTGAGCATTCGACCACCTCCGGAAACTCCTGAATCTCCTCGAACATGATCAGCCCTCCGTCTCGATCCTCGGGGCCAGGATATACTCCACCCTGCAACCCGATCCGTCGAGGGTAAACCTCGCCGGGTAGTTGTTGCCGAGGTGGATCGTCAGCACGTCCTTCGGCTTTGCAGCCTTGCAGAACTCCTTGAGGTACTCGACGCCGAACCGGCTCCTCGCCACTCCTCCGTCGTAGTCCACTAATTTGTCGGAGGGGAAGGTGGCCCTGATCGAGTCCACGTCCCCCCGAGCCTCCATCACGAAGGCCTCTCCGTCGGTCTGCAGCACCACCGCGTCCGAGATCTTCTCCGCCAGACCCACGACCTTCTTGAACTCCTCCACCACTATGTCGACCCTGGCCGGGAGCTTCAGGTCGGGAACCTTGGGCTCCCTCCTGATGGACTCCGGCTTCAGCGCCGGGAGGGTGTAGGAGATCCTGCCGTTGCTGAGGGTGATCCTCTCCCCTATCTCGAGGTCGATGACGTCCTTAGGGGAGAAGCCCTTCAGGGCGCCCTTCATCCTGTCGAGGTCCAGACCGACGGTGACATTACCGTTGAAGCTCTCGAAGGCCGAGCCCCGGACGTCGATGACGACCATCGCCACGTTCTCCGGGTTCACGGCTCGGATGTGCAAACGCCAGTCGCTCAGGTGGGCCCTAACCTCCCAGGCCACCACGCTCGCCGCCTTGACCACGTCGGCAAGGATGTCGGCGCTCAGCCTGCCCTTAAAACCCAGAACCTGCATCAGGCATCAGCCTCTTCCTCTAAAAGCTCCTCATCGACTTCGGGAGTCACGCATCTCCGTGCCCTAATCTCAATAATCTCTGCTTCACAGAAACCTCTGTCATTGTAGCGGCAATCTACATTGTTGCATTCAACAGCAGGCATCAAGCATCACCTCACGGCCAGGTAAACCTCTTCACCGCACACTCTTCAAGTCCCTCGTCCGTAGGAATGAACCAGGCACATCTTGGTCCGATGCAGACGGGTTCCTGCACCTTCGCGGGTATGCCAGCTATGGTGTAGGCAAGAGCTCTGAGCGGGCAGATCTTGGGCTGCTTTGGTTCTGAAATTGTGATTTCATACTCTTTTATTCGACCTGAGCTTTTCATATCTTCGAGCATTACCTGCATTCTGTATGTAAAAAGGTATATTGCGTCTCGGTTTCTTGCGTTAATCTCAATCGTTATAATTCTTTTCATCAGGCATCAGCCTCCTCAAAAACAAGATTTATGCAATCGTATGCGTTTGTCAAATGTTTAATCTTCAATCCGTGCTTTCTCGCCGTTTTCACGATTTTTCCAAAAGTTTCCTTCGCCAGAACTC
>JAPDIW010000019.1 GCA_029259415.1 Archaeoglobi archaeon | reverse complement strand
GCGTGGTAGCTTCTGATTGGTCCCTCAACGATCTTCTTCTTCTCCCAGTCGATCTTCCATCCGTGCTTGTCCTCAAGCTCCTTGAGCAGTTCTTCCTTCTTCGCCAGCGGTAGGTCAGCCTCGCTTCTCACGAACAGGTGCCAGTCGTCTGGCAATCTATTGAGATATTTCAGGCTCAGATCAATGTAGTGTGTCAGCTTTATCGCCCTTCCCTGGGCAGTATCGTTGGGCCTAAAGCAGAGCTTCGCCATCAGCGGTATTGCCTCTTCAATCGTCTCGGCTGCGACAAGCAGATCTTGTGGGGCAGGCTCAATCCTTACTTTCTCTCCACTCCTGACATCGTAAACCATCCAGTCCTCGTCGTTGTATGGTCTGCCGAGGAAAGCTCTTCTGTACTTGCTGCCATGCGGTCCCACAACTGCCGGAACTCCGAGTCTGTTGAAACCGGTAGCAATTGATGCGGCCTTCTGGCTCATGGCTCCCCAAGCAACACCACAAGCACCAACTCTGTTCAGGATGTAGTCGGCAATCTCCTCGTAGTTCGCCCTGATGTTCCTCTTTGCAAATATCCTTGCAATCTTAATACAGGCATCGTGAATATGGGCGTTGCTGACACAGCTTCCTATGTTTATGACACCTCCGGCATCAAATCTATCGTGGAATTTCTCGTAGACTGTCAGACCATCTTCATCCTTGTAGATTGCTGCATCGAAAGCCATACATCCTGTCAACGTTACGATGTAATTTCTCGATGCGAATTCTTTGACGATTAGGTACACTTCCTCGGTTCCGTTCGGATAGTTTCCGCATCCAATAGGCGCTATAACTCCCGGAATAGTTCCAAGCACAATCGGAGCGCCTACCTGCCTAATTTCAGAATCCCTAACAGGTCCTCTTGCTCTTCTGATCTTACCCTTCTCGTTAACAATTCTGTCCCATGCGACGTAGTTCAGCATGTCAATAATCGGTATGCCCTTCGGACACACCTGCTCGCATCTTCCGCATGTTATGCAGATGTCCCAGTACTTCTCAAGCTTACTCCTATCTCCTTCTTTAGCAGCTTTCATCGCCTGTCCGATCCTGATTCCCTGCGGACATGCAATTGTACAGTTTCCGCACTGCGTGCAGGCATTTGCGTAATTCATGAACTCTTCTTCTGTCAGTCTCGGGCCGATATCATTGCCCCTCTGCTTTCTCCTCGCTCTTGCAACCTCAACAGCTACTTCACCAACTTTGAGTGGATCAAGGATTACACAGCCAGGATTGCCGTCGAGCAGGTACTTAATAATCTCCTTTGGATCCTTAGCAGTCATATCTGGCAACGCATGCATTGCCTTCTCGTTCGTACAGATGACTGGGATTCCGAGCTTCTTCGCATGATACATTATGTCGGCTCTTATGCACTGCTCATCTATAACAATCACGTCGGCCAATCCAGCTCGGATCACTTTAAGCTGCCTGCCAAGTGCTGAAACAATCTTCGCTTTCTGGTAATATCTCGCCATGTCGTTCGCTGTGCAGCAGATTCCTCCGAGATCGACTTCGTCCTCAAGTCCGTTAGCGTCAATGTAGTCTGCGATGTTTATGGCAGGAGGAGCGTGGTGACCTATAACGAGGACTATCGCCTTGCTCCTGTCGAGAACACCCATTCCAACTTCGATCAGCGGCTGGTTATCCTCGCCCTTCGGGAAGCCAAAGGCGCAGATCTGAGCTATGTCGGCGATCTCCTTGGAAAGGGAGTCAAGCATACCGAGGTGGAATGCCTTCGATTCGTAGTCGAGGTAATTTCCCTCCTGTCCTGTGTGCAGGGAATCAACTACCTGAACTATCTGCTCCTCAACATATCTCAGAGCCCTATCCAAGTCTGCCAGCGTCTTCGGCTTTATCCCGGTTATCAGCTGGGTTAGTGGAGCAACCTCTGCAATCTCAGGGCCCAGATCCACCGGGATCTCGTCAAGCTTTTTACCCGTTACATGCTCGATGTCGTGGAGCATGTGCCTCGCATGTCCCGCATGGGCCGAAACACCAATTGAGCATGCGAGTGTTACAATTCTACCTGTCTGCGCAGCCAAGTCAAGGCCACATGCTCCCCTCTTGTTCCCCGTTAAATCACACTTACCCATCGTACAGAGGCAGCACATGTCGCAGTAAGGGGCGTAGAACGGCTTGTACCTCTTGAGCAGGAAGAAGTCCCAGTCACGAAGGGTTGCAATGCCTGGCATCGGTGTTGGACCCATTGGAGCCCATTCCTCCTCCTCTTCGACAACTTCTCCAATTTTTATGCTAACGTTTTTCATGTCATCTATAACAAGAGCTCCTTTTCCTAATTCTAGCACCATATACAAATCACCTCTTGTATGGTTATCGTTACCGTGATTTTAGCATATTAAGAACTTTTCGATTTATTTCCGAATTTCTCGGCGGATAACACTTTTTTTTGAGATGTTATTACCAGAACTCAATTATTTTCTATTATGGTTTGTACCTCTCCAATCACTTGATTTAGGATAACCGAAAACTTTAATAGCATTTAGGTGAACCTAAGAAACGATGCCAGTAGTACCACTCTCAGCTCTCATTGAAGGCCAAGAAGGCACAGTTGTTGCGATTAATGGAGGAAGGGGTTGTACAGCAAGGCTTATGTCAATGGGGATAGTTCCTGGAAAGAAGATTAAAATCGCAGGTCGTAGAGGCGGAGCAGTTCTTGTTGCTGTCAACGGCACAAAGTTTGTCATTGGAAGGGGTTTGGCGATGAAGGTGGCTGTGGATGTTGGGTGGCAGGGCTGAGGACTATTTAGAGGCTATTTACGAGCTTTGTAAGAAGGAAGGTTTTACGAGAGTAAAAGAAATTGCTGAAAGTTTGAACGTTAAACCTGCCACAGTTTCCGAAATGCTCGATAAACTATCTAAGGAGGGATACGTTGTTTACAGAAAGAGGCTTTACGTATCTTTAACCGACAGGGGAAAGGAAGTGGCCAAAATGGTAAAAGAGAGACGAGAAACTCTTGTAAAGTTCCTCAAAACTTTGGGTGTACCGGAGGATATTGCTAAAACAGATGCTTGCACAATCGAACACGTCTTGCACAGGGAAACTGTTAACCAGCTTAAAAAGTTCGTAAAGTTTATAGAAGGCAGTCCAATGAATCCAAAGTGGCTTGAACATTTCAGGGAGTTTTGTAGAACTGGTACTCACCCATGTGACAGAGCGAAAGTTGAAGAAAATTAGAAGAATATCTTTAAACGCTCGAGAAGGCCATTTCTCGCTTGTTTACAGCATGCAAGAGTAAGAATTTTTGAAGAATGAAAATCTGAGGGAGAAAACTTCTTGGAGAAAATCTCGGAATGAAGTTTTTTAGCTTAACGAAGTTTAATAATTAAGTTCGAGAGAGTTTTGAAATGGACGGTTAAGGTGCTTAAGGAAGAAGTAAGATGCTAAATGGATTATGGCAAGTCTGGGATAATTCGGAAGGGAAAATGATAACCTAAATCTAGTAGGTTAATCTAACTCAACCGAAATTTATTAGGATTAAACATTTATTCAGCTAAATTAAATTTCTAACTATGAAGAGGTTGCAAGACCTGAAACCAGGAACAAAAGCCATCGTTTTAGATGTAGGGGGAAATGCAACCCTAAGACTCTTGGGAATGGGGTTAACTAGAGGAGCTGAAGTCAAAGTCCTCAGAAACGCTCCGTTGGAAGATTTTTTTATAAATTCAGCAATACTTTTATTTAACGGCAATCAACCAAAGTCCGTGAAAGTTGCCATGGTGGGAAATCCTAACGTCGGTAAAACGAGTTTGCTGAATGCTCTAACAGGCGGGGACTTTTCAGTCGGAAATTTTCCAGGAGTTACAGTCGAGAAAAAGGAAGGAAAGGGTTTGATAGATGGCAAAGCAGTAACTTTCGTTGACCTTCCCGGAATTTACAGCTTTCAGACGGAGAGTCTTGACGAGAAAGTGGCAAGAGACTACTTGGAGAAGGATAAACCGGATCTTATTCTAAACGTGGTAAATGCTCTCAACCTCGAAAGGAACCTTTACCTCACATTGCAGCTGACAAAATTCGGCATTCCGATGGTCATCGCTCTAAACATGATTGATGAAGCGGAGAAAGAGAGAATCAGGATTGATGCTAAAAAGTTGAGTGAAATCATAGGGGTTCCGGTAGTCAAAACCTCTGCTGTTAAAGGTGTGGGTATAGAGGAGCTCAAGAGGGAAATTCTGAGAGGGGGGAGCGTTCCGAAGGACTTCAGTGGAGACCTTCAGGACATCATCAGGATGGCGGAGAAGATAGCCAGGGAGGTTACGGTGGTTGAAAAGCATGAAAAATCAGAAATTGATGAGGCTCTTGATGAAGTTTTTATGGACAGGTACCTTGGAATCCCCATATTTCTTTCGTTCATGTGGATGATGTTTGTGTTTACATACTCCGTGGCTCAGCCACTAAACGATCTCCTCAGCTTCTGCTTTGATACCTTAGCTTCTTACGTTGCCAGCTTCGATGGGTGGTTTTTTTCAATGCTCGGAGACGGCGTTGTTGCCGGAGTTGGAAGTGTGCTCTCCTTTGTGCCGAGTATTGCCTTTCTGTTCCTTTTCCTTTCCTTCCTCGAGCTGAGCGGATACATGCCGAGAGCCGTTTTTCTTGTTGACGGGTTCATGTCCAGATTCGGGTTGAACGGGAGGTCGG
>JAPDIW010000039.1 GCA_029259415.1 Archaeoglobi archaeon | reverse complement strand
CTCGAAACAAGAAAGAGGTATGTGAATGAAGTTAAAGGGATTCTGCTGAGACTTAAGAACTCTCTTGATAAGCCAGATCTAAAGAGCAGAATTAAGAAGGCAGAGAAGGCTCTGAGTGAATTTGCTGGGAAGATGGATTCAAATGGATTTTGGAGGGTTTCTAAGTTCTTCAAAAGGCATATGAAGAGTATTCTTTTGTTTGCCTACAAGAGGCTTGAAGGGATAAGCATTCCCTGGCACAACAACTGGATGGAGAGGTTAATGGGCGAGATCAGCAAGCGAATGAAGAACAAGTGGATGTCCTGGAGTGCTAGAGGGGCCAGAAATCTGCTGAATTTGCTGCTGAGAAGGTATGCTGAGAGGGAGAGGTATGAGTCGTTTATTCGGGAGTTAGTTGGTAAGTTATATGGAAGTGAAATTCCAAGTATGATGAAACAGGGCCGGAATTTTAATCTGCAATCTATGGGGTAGCTATGTCCGCACCGTAGTACTCGTTCCCGTACTTAAAGCAAAGAGTGTAGCTACTGCAGGTTCCAGCTTCAGACTGCTTCTTTAAAAGATAGTCAGCAAGCTCATTTCCTGTTTTAAGGTCGAGCTCATAGCTCATCCCCTCTCCGGGAGGGAGACTCTCAAGGTCTTCCATTATGTCCTTCAGAACCGGAAATTTCTGAAAATCCTCTGCGGTAATTTCGAAGTAGCTCTTCGGAGGTGATGAGAGCTTCATAACCTGAAAGCTCATGGCCAAGTCCCAAGTTGCCAGAGTTAGCAGTAAGAAAGCCACTGGTGCGAGTATCAAAATTAGAAGTACCATGACTACGTGCTTTTTCTTCATTCTAACACCTCGTTAACGTTACTTTGCAATGCCATATCTAGTCTTATAAATTTTACATCGCTGAAAGATTAATGTAGTTACTTGCAGAAATATGTTCACAAATCAGAACAGAAAGGTAGAACAAATTAAGCGACTGCTTTGGTTACGTACTTTTCTATAAGCTCCTTTAACGTTTTTCTCGTAAAAGGTTTCTCCAGAACTTCCAGTGCACCGTTCTCAAGCATCTCCTTACCTCTGCTTCTTGCAAATGCCGTTAGACCCACAATTCTTGCGTTGGGGTCAAAGTTCAGTATTTCCTTGGTTGCTTCGACACCATCTTTTCTAGGCATCGAGATGTCCATCAAAACTAGTTCGGGCTTGAACATCTTGTATATTCTAACAGCTTCCTCGCCATCTGACGCCTCAATGACGTCATAATCTTTGAGCATGATTTTTACTATCTCTCTGATGCTGTCATCATCATCTACAATTAAGAGCCTCGGCCTCACCATCATTACAATCGTTATCTACAACTTAAAAAATCTTTTCTTACATTTTTGGAATTACATTATATTTACACTGTGCTTTAGAACATTTCCAGCTTTAACACCATTCTCAAGCACTTCTCTACCCCTCAAATAAACTTTTTCAGGGAAAATGGCCTCAAACCCTTCAAAAGGTGTCCAGCCGCATTTTGAGTGTAGATCCTCAGCCCTGATTTCTGTGACGTTTTTGAAGTCGAACACAGCAAAATTTGCAAAGTTACCGACTTCGATTTCCCCGTATCCTTTAAATCCAAAAATTCTTGCCGGGTTTGATGCGATTTTCTCGACGAGGGATTTGAAGGATATGTAGCCCTTCAAGGCGAGGTTAATAAAAAGAGGGTACATCGTCTCTACTCCGGGAAACCCAGAGGCACCCATTTCCTTGTCTTCCAGCGTATGTGGTGCGTGGTCAGAAGCCAGAATATCAATCCGGTGGAAGTTCCTGAAAAGCCACTCCACATCCTCTTTTTCTCTCAGAGGGGGGTTTACGTTTATCAGCTTTCCAAGCCTCCCATAGTCGTCAACGCTGAGGAGCATGTGGTGCGGAGTGACCTCAAAGGTGGAATTGCTGTTAATTATCTCCTTCGCAGAATCTCTGGTGGAGATGTGGCAAAAGTGAAAGTTGCCAATCTCAACAAGCTTTTCAACGGCCAGAACTTCAGCCTCTCTCCTTCTGAATACGAAGTTTGGTGTGCCCTTTGCAACGTATACTGGGTCTTCGGCATGTACTGTGAAGACAACACCTTCAAACCTTCCGTAAACCTTCTGAAGAGTTTCGTAGTCTATCTGCAAATCCTCGCTGTCGTGCTGGATAAAGACCTCCCCTACAGCCGGGATGAAGTACTTCTCCGAAATTTTTCTGATTATCTCTCCGAGCTTTTCGTGGTTGGAGTTTGTCAGGGCAAGATTCAGGGAGTAATCCACATAGGCAGACTTTTCTGCTTTTTCCATCCTCTGGAAGTACGTTTTAGTGTTATCTACCGGTGGTTTGGTGTTGGGCTGGTCAACGACCAAGCAGATTCCACCATGAAGGGCTGATAGAGTGCCGGTTTCAATCGTTTCCTTTCTTTTCTCCGCGAAATCCCTGAGATGAACGTGAACGTCTATACCTGCGGGAAGTATAACTCCTTTAACTCTCTTGCTCTCAACAAGCTTTCCGATTTTCTTTATCCTGCCGTTTTCTACCTCTATTCCCGCCTCTACAAATTCTCCCCTGTAGAAGATTTTACCTGCTATCATTCAGCAGCTCCTCAAACTGCTTTACGGCTTTTTTCACCTTCTCCTCATCCCTTCCAGAGAACTTGACCATAACATAGCCCGATTTAGGGTAGGAACCAATATTAACATCGGGATTTTCCTTCACAACCTTGTTCAGCTTGTCGACGATTTTAACCTCAAAGCCGTTAACCTTCACGACCTCCTCATGATACCTGCCCTTCTCAAACCTACTCAGGATTTTTTCAAAGGTGTTTTCCATCTCCGCCGGCACTCCCGGCATAACAGCAACGTTCTCAACGATGAATGCCGGAGCAGCGCCAACATCATTCCAGACTATCTCACTTCCTTCTGGAACTGATGAAATCTTTCTTACAGCCTCCTCATTTGAGCTGAGCTTGCTGAGCCAGTCGTAAACTTCTTTGTTTACAACAAGCTTTCTGTTGAATGCCTTTGCAATCCCTTCTGCCGTAACATCGTCGTGGGTTGCTCCGAGCCCCCCGGTAACCAGAACGAAGTCAGCCTCCTTCGAAGCTTTCCTGACCTCTTCAGCTATCACATCAACATCGTCGGGAATGGTTACTATCTTTTTAACCCTGTGTCCTGTCTGGGTTAGCTTTTTGGCCATGTAGGCGGCGTTGGTGTTGGTTATATCCCCACTCAAAATCTCGTTGCCAACCGAGATTATGATGAATTCCATGTTACAAGTTGATTTTAAAATTTAAAAATATTATTGAAATAGCCTCCTGTACAGCCTCCCCTGCAGCCCGTGGAAGACGGCGAAACCCTCTGCAAGACGCTGGTCGAGGGAAGACGTGTCAAAGGACACAAGCTCTTCTGAGTAAAGCGCATGCGGTGAATGTCTAGCCACAACAACTGCGGAGCCCTTGTAAAGTTTGACTTTAACCCAACCCGTAACCCTCTCTTGCGTTTTGTCTATGAAGGCGTTTAACGCATCATAGAGCGGGTCGTTGACGAGGCCGTAGTAAACAAGCTCTGCCCACTCTTCTTCAACTAATTTTTTGAACTTGAGCTCCCTCCTGCTGAGCACGAGGTTTTCGAGATCTTTATGAGCGGTTAAAAGGATTGTGGCTGCAGAATGCTCATAGTTTTCCCTTGCCTTAAGGCCAAGCACTCTGTCTTCTATCATGTCCGTTCTGCCAACTCCATGTTTCCCGCCAATTTCGTTTAGCTTCTTTATCAGCTCAAAACCGTCCATCCTCTCATCATTAAGCGCGACAGGCACCCCTTTTTCGAAGTCAATCTTTATGATTTCCGGCTCATCAGGAGCTTTTTCCGGGCTTGTGGTCCACTCGTAAATGTCCTCTGGGGGGATGAAGGACGGGTCTTCCAGCTTCCCCCCCTCTATGCTCCTGCTCCAGAGGTTCTCATCGATGCTGTATGGCTTTTCCTTGGTTGCAGGTACGTCTATACCGTGCTGTCTGGCATATTCAATCTCCCACTCTCTTGTGAGGTTGAGCTCCCTTACGGGAGCTATAACTCTGAATCCGTACTGTCTGAATATGTTCTCGAACCTGAGCTGGTCGTTTCCCTTTCCTGTACAGCCGTGAGCTATTGCTTCCGCATTTTCCTTCTTCGCAACCTCGACGACCTTTTCTGCTATTAAAGGCCTCGCCAAAGCAGTTCCGAGGACGTAACCCTCATAATTGCCGTTTGCCTTAATTAGCATGAAAAGGGAATCGACAAACTCTTTTTTGGCGTCAATCGTGTAGTGTTTGTCCGCGTACTTCTTTCCCCTTTCCTCTGCCTGCTTTATGTCTTCATAAGGCTGTCCGATATCAACCGTTACCGTGACTACCTCATCAAATCCGTATTTCTCTTTTAGCAGAGGGATGCAAACTGTCGTGTCGAGTCCGCCTGAGTACGATAGCACAACTTTCATAGTCCAAAGTAACGCTGAGAAGTTTAAATCTTTTGAGATACACGTTCTGTTTTAATTTTAACTTATTAGTTTACGAAAATTTTAAATATTCCAAATATGTAAAATTTGCAAGAAAAATCTTACAAATTTGGTGACGTTATGAAGAAATCAAGAAGTGTTTGTTCAAACTGACCATGTGAATCACGTAAGCAAATGCCGTATTATATCAACGGAGCAAAGATTAACCAGATCGTAGAAAGTTACACCAAGCTTATGGCTCAAATACTCGATGCAGTTTGATAATACAGCCAT
>JAPDIW010000052.1 GCA_029259415.1 Archaeoglobi archaeon | reverse complement strand
GAAAGATGTCGTGATAATCGGTGCTGGCTACATTGGTGTTGAGATGAGCGAAGCTTTTGCTGCTCAGGGCAAAAATGTCACACTGATAGGAAAATACGACTACCCTCTGCCAAGGCTCGACAGAGAGGTTGGGGAGATCATAAAGGAGAAGATGGCCGAAAAAATAAACCTGCGGATGAATGAAATGACCGTGGCGATAGAGGGGAAAGACAAAGTTGAGAGAGTTATCACAGACAAGGGGGAGTATAAAGCAGATCTCGTTCTAATATCGATTGGAGTCAAGCCGAATACCGGGATTGCAAAACAGCTTGGCTGTAAGATTGGCGAGACAGGGGCGATATGGACTGACAGCAGGATGCAGACGAGCGTGGAGAACGTCTTTGCAGCAGGTGATTGTGCAGAGACAACCCACATGCTGACGAAAAAGAGAGTCTGGATAGCATTAGCACCTCCCGGCAACAAAATGGGTTATGTTGCTGGTGTAAATGCTGCAGGAGGAAACGTAGAATTTCCGGGTGTGCTGGGAACGCAGCTTACGAAGTTCTTTGACTTGGAGATCGGCGCTACTGGTTTGACGGAGAAGGCTGCAAAAGCTGAGGGTTACGAGGTTAAAACGGCTATTGTGAAAGCAAAAACGAGGGTTCACTACTATCCGGGGGCAAAGGATACCTTCCTGAAGGTTGTGGCGGATGCGAATACAAAGAGAATTTTGGGAGCACAGGTGCTTGGAGCGGACGTTGCAATGAGGGTTAATATTTTTGCCACAATGATTCAGGCCGGATTTACGACGAAAGATGTTTTCTTTGCAGATCTTGGATACGCTCCCCCATTCACACCCATCTGGGACCCGATTGTCGTTTCGGCGAGAATTCTTAAATTCTAAACTTTATCTTTTTCATGGACTGGGTTGAAGAGCTTTCCGAAATAGTTGAGGTTTTTCCACCATCTGATGCTTACGCTTACGACGAAACGCCACCACTAATCGCTCCCAAGCCTGTTAAGAGGTTCGTGGTGGTGAAACCTGAGAACGCTAATGAGGTTTCAGCTGTGCTTAAGTTCGCAAACAGGCGAAAAATTTCCGTGTTCACAAGAGGAGGTGGAACAGGGCTGAGCGGAGGTGCTGTGCCGACGGAAGAAGGGATTGTACTCTCAACAGAGAGAATGACTGGGCTTGAGGTAGATAGAGAGAATAGGGTGGCGGATTGCGGTGCTGGAGTAACTCTGAAGCAGCTTGATGACGCTGCCTTTAAGAGCGGTTTGAGCTTCCCACCACACCCCGGAGCAGAAACCGCAACCATGGGCGGGATGATTGCAACGAATGCTGGCGGAGTTAGAGCTTTAAAGTACGGCACGATGAGGAACTACGTACTCGGCCTTGAGGTCGTTCTGGCTGATGGGAGAATTTTGGAGTTTGGAGGGAAGACCATAAAGAACTCCTCAGGTTACTCCCTGCTCCACCTCTTTGTCGGGAGCGAGGGGACACTCGGTGTTATTACAAGAGCGAAAATCAGGCTCTTCCCACAACTAAGGGATATGACCGTTCTTGCAGTGCCATTCTCAACTATAGAGGATGCTATGAACTGCGTCGTTGAAATCTCCGCAAAAATGCTACCCTTGGCCTTGGAATTCATGGAAAAAAGAGCGGTTGAAATTGGAGAGAGGGTGAGTGGGGAAAAGTGGGTTAGCAGGGATGGAGAGGCACACCTTTTAATGGTGTTCGAAAGCTTTGATGAGGCAGATGGAGCTGCCAGAATCGCTCAAAATTTTGGTGCGATTGATGTCTATGCTGCAACAACGAAAAAAGACCAGGACAGGCTGCTGAGAGTCAGAGGGTTAATTTACGAGGGGTTGAGGAAGGATATTATAGAAATTCTCGACGCCTGCGTCCCGCCTGCCAAAATTGCTGAATACTACAGAAAAAGCAACGAAATTGCTGCCAGATATGGCGTAACTCTGATTACGTACGGCCATGCCGGAGACGGGAACGTGCACCAGCACCCTTTAATCTACGACGGATGGGAGGAGAGCTACTTTGATTTCAGGAAGGAGTTGCTAAAACTTGCTGTAAGTCTCGGTGGTGTTATCAGCGGTGAGCACGGCATTGGTGTTGTGAAAACTTCCGAACTTCAGGAATTCTTCCCTGAGCAATTTGCCGTCATGAAGAAGCTCAAACTGCTCTTTGACCCGAACAACATACTGAATCCCGGCAAGGTTGTGGGTAAAATATAAATATGCTATGGCAAGTCAATTAAATGTGATTGAGAGGTTAGCAATCTCACAGTAAGGTACGGAAAGACTACGGCGGTGAGCAATGTTGAATTTAAAATTGAGAGAGGAGAGGTTGTAGCTATCCTAGGACCAAACGGAGCTGGGAAGAGCTCGATAATGAAGTCAATAGTTGGAATCGTTGATTATGAAGGAGAGATAAGGATTGATGGCGTTGATGCCAACACAAAGGAAGCCAAAAACTTATTCGGCTAGTTCCTGAGGAGATAAAGCTTATCGACCACCTGACTCCAGAGGAGTTCTTCAGCTTCCTCATATCTATCAGAGGAGCTGGCGATGACGCGGTAGAAAGGGTTGAGAAGTACGTCAGGGCTTTCTGGCTGGATGAGTATATGGACAAGCCAATTATCTCCCTTTCAATGGGAAACAAGAAAAAGGTGGCAATTGTTGCCTCTCTGATTCACAACCCGCCTTACCTGCTGCTCGATGAACCTCTGAACGGGCTTGACGCCTTCTCTGCAAGAGTGCTGAAGGAGATTGTAGCGAGAAAGTCAAAGGATGGTGGAATCCTGCTTTCAACACACATTATGGAAATTGCCGAGAAGCTCTCCGATAGAGTGATAATACTCAACAGAGGCTCAAAGGTTGCCGAAGGCAGTTTGGAGGAGTTGAGGAATTACGGTAGTTTGGAAGAGGCCTTCCTGAAAATTACGGTCAGCATGAGGGTCTTGAGAAGGTTATCTCCGCTCTATGATTTGTCACACTTGGTCTTTGTAGAGGCTGGTTTGAAGAACGCCGCAGCTATTCGTCAGGATGTATCGAGAGTTACAAAGTGGATCAGGTACAACTCCATCATCGTGAAGTCATTGTTTACTGTGGCAGTCTTAATTTCCATCGCTCCGGCATTCTTTGATGACAGGGTAAGCTATGCATCATCGCTGCTCTCACTCTTCCTCATGTTCCTGCTTTTCGGCATCGCATACAGTCACGGCTACTTTCAGGCCGATTTAAGCTACATGCACACATTCCTGTCAAGAAGTGAGGTCTCCAAGGTCAGGTTTTACGGATTCTTCAGACTCTACCTGGCCAGCACTCATAGGCCTCCTTATTTTCCTTATTCTCGTGGGGAGGCAGAATATTTTAGGGGTGTTTCCCGCACTGTTAGGATACATTTCAGTCGTTATGGCTTCCCTCAGCGTTGTGATTCTCCTTGGAAAAAGACTTGGAAGTGTTGAGACGGGCAAATCTTTAAAAGCCGCATTTTTCCGAATTTTCAGCTTAACTGTGTGGGTTATCTCAATTTACGGCCTTTACCTTGTGAACCAGCTCGTCATCTTTCTGCTTACCTTCCAGAATTACAAGGCTTACGACTTCATTTTCCCCATCTCTTACGGATTCTGGATTTCGCAACCGACCAATATTAAATATGCTGCTTTAAACCTCTCGTATCTGGTTGTATTTTCCGTTACTTTCCGCTTCTCTCTTAGAGAGCTCTCAAGGGAAGAAGTTGCGAGGCATCATGGAGGATTAAATAAGTGGAAAATCGGAGCGAGAGGAAGGACGGCCGCTTTGCTAGTTAAGGACTTCAAGCAACTTTTTAGAAATCCACAGCTTTTCGTTCTCGCCTTACTACCAATCTTCACATCCCTGATGTACCTTGTCTTTTACCGCTCTTATGCAAAGATTGCGAGCGTCTTATCGCTCCAAGTACTCCTAGCTCTAACCGTTTCGACTCTTGTTAGCCTTGATAAAAGCAGCTACTTGTTCTCTTTACCATTAACGGAATGGGAAGTGAATTTCTCAAAAATTCTGATGGGGTTGCTGATTTATTTCATCTCGATGGGTATTGTTCTTGCCATCGTAATCCACAAAGATGGCAACCCGCTCAACCCTCTTTCCCTACTGCCTACAGGAATTGCCGTCACGCTTGTAGCCGTGCAGTTTTCCCAGAAATTAACGAATGAGCCTGTAAACGTTGAATCCATGCTTGCCACGCTAATATCACTTTTCATAGTTCTCGTTCCCGCTGCTATCGGTGGGATAGCCGCATTAATTCTGAAAACACCCTTTGTCGTTTACTCTTTTCCGGTATCCTTGATTGAGACTCTCTTAGTTGTGTTGCTGTTCGCTGTAGCCAATCGGCATAAGTTGGGACAACCGTTTCGCATTTAATGCTAATTCTGGTGATTTAGAGTCGCTGGCAACTCTGCTGTGTCAATCCCGCTTAACCTCCGTCATCTCCACACTCCATAAATCTCCCTACCACATTTCGGACAGCAGCCATCTGCAACTCTGTTTTCAAAAACCCTCACGTGATACCCCCTTATCAGCAACCCCCGCAGTCAGGGCAGTACGTGTTCTCGTAGCGGTGGCCAGGAAGGTTGCCAACGTAAGCGTAGCTTAAATCTCTCCTCGCAATTTCAACAGCTCTCTCAAGCTTTTCCACATCTGTCGGAGGTGCTGTGAACATCCATGCAGGAAAGTAGCGGGTAAAGTGTATTGGAACTTTAGGGTTTATTTCTGCCAATTTTTCGACATTTTCCTTAATAACTTCTTCAGAGTCGCTCACACCGGTGACAAGAAGGCATACCACCTCAACGTGCAAACCAAGCCTTACCGCTTCTTTTATCACCCTCCAGACGTATTCTGCTTTCCCGCCAATCATCTCGTAGGCTCTTTCGTCACCCTTAACATCTATGTTTAGGGTGCTTACACAATCCTCAATCCAATCTCTTCTTTAACTTGTTCAATCTTCAAATAACCAATTCAAAATTCTTCCCACACAAAGAGGCACAACCAAAATCCTTTCCAAAGGAAATAAACCGATT
>JAPDIW010000066.1 GCA_029259415.1 Archaeoglobi archaeon | reverse complement strand
AGAATTCCGCTATCTTTGTTATTGGCTTTCCTTTAAGCCTGCTTTACCATTCTTGCTATGTCCTTGTTTGTTAGTTTCCTCACGTGGTAATCTTGTTGGAGTGTAAAGTTATTTCGGGATACTACATCTCACGGATTTCGTGCTTTTTTCCACGCTCAAACCAGATTCTAAGTTTTTAGGGTGTTGTAGATGGAGACGCAATGAAATAATCACTACTGACTATACCACAGCCAATCCCAGAAAGTATCCTGCTATCGCACCGAAATTCACGAAAGGCAGACCGGGATGTGCCCCTCCGCGCTTTTCGACGATGTAAAGCAAGACCATCAGCCCCAGAAATCCCCCAATTAAAGCAAACAAAGCTGGAGGTTTGATGAAACCAATGGCAGGAGAATTAGAGAAATACTGTGCAGAAACGACGAGTATATTCGGCATCACCACATCTCCAACCCCCATGTAGGCATTCCCGTCCTTCCTCGGTATAACGAAAAGCATGGGGACGTTAATGGCTGTAACCGACTCAGCAAGACTGATCATGTGCTTTGTTCTGTAAACCGAGATGATGTCGTAGATTGCGAGGATGGTGAGCAGGATTATTACAGGCAGAGGCTCAAGGCTTATGCCGAAGATTGCCGTAATACCGGCAGCAAGCATCAGCGCTGAAAAGTTGATGACGAGCCAGTGAGGTTTTTTGGCAAGCAGAACGACCACAAGGATGGCGATTACGATCGACACCACTCCCACAAAAGGAGATAGGACGTAGAATACGGAAAGGAAAATGAGGAAGTATATGACGGCCTTCAGAATCTTTGAATGCCTGACGGCTATTAGAATGAAAGCTGTAAAAGCAATAATCAGGCCAAAATAAAGCAAAGAGTTAGAAACATCAGAAGGATTCTCGAAAACGACCATTCCAGCCTCTTCATACTTCGGCATAGCCATTAAGGCGAGTATTGCGGAAAAAATGTAGATAAGGCCAAAAAGGTACCTCAACCGACCACCTTAAGCCGTATCGGCAGGTTCTTGGCCAGAGCGAGCCTTAAACTCTTTCCGCCCTCCTTGTCCTTCCTGATCCTTATCCAGCCCTTCTTGCTAACCAAAGCCGTAAAGAGATACTCGTCACCCGCAAGAACATCGACAGTTCTGCCCTCAAGCCCCTTCGCGTGGATTATGTAGTGCTTCCCGCTCTCCTCAACCTTTGCCTCAACCTCCTCCTCAAACTCTTTCGGGATTACGTCTATAGAGATCTTGAACTCGTCCTCTATGTTCTTTATCCTTCTGCCCTTTCTGCCGATCAGGGTGGGAATGTACTTTTCGGGAACTTTTATCACAGCCTTCCTGCCAACCATCTCAACATCAAAATCATCAACATACTTCGAAATCTTCTCCACGAGCGCCGCTTTCAGGTCTTCGTCCGTCTCAATGGGCATCACAACGACCTGCTCACCGTAGGTGTAAATCTCGAACTCAAGGTTCTTAGTCTCGAAGTCCCTCACCTCTATCACCGGCCTCGCAAGGTCGGCTTCAGTCATCCCCGTCGGCACTTTGACTGTGAAGGCAAGCTCGTAAACTTTCACAATCTTGCCAGCATCGATGAAGACGACGGTGTCAACAACCTGTGGAATCATTCCAAGCTCCACTCTGCCAATCATTCTCTGTATCGCATCAACTGCCCTTGTTGCGTGCGTGACACCAATCATTCCTACTCCAGCCAAACGCATGTCTGCAAACACCTGGAAGTCTGAGGTTCTCCTCAACTCGTCGTAAATTGTGTAGTCGGGCCTTACGAGAAGAAGAATGTCGGAAGTGAGGGACATATCACCCTCAAGTGGGGCGTACTGGGTAATCTCATCCCTGACCATCAAGTCTCTCGGACTCTCCATCGTTTTGACAATGTATCCATTCTCCAGCAGGAAGTTCGCCACACTCGCTGCAAAAGTTGATTTCCCTGCTCCAGGTGGGCCTGCGATAAGTATTCCCCTCTGTCTCTCTACAATTCTCCTCTTTAGCTCCTCGCTGACACCGTATTCATCAATTGAAACCTGAGCAATCGGTCTTACTGCGGTAATCTCCATTCTGTCAGAAAATGGTCTCTCTGCAATGGCTATTCTCAGCTCCCTGAGTTGTACAACCGTAGCTCCTCTCCTCTCTATCTCAATGCTGCTGTCTTCATCCTGCCTTGCCGCTTCCAGAATTTCGTTCGCTATCTCGTTGAGTTCCTCGTAGCTCATCGGTTTTTCATCAAGCTTGACAAGCCTAAGGTCTCCGATCCTGCCTCTCTTTGCATAAGGTGGCACTCCTTCCCTCAGATGGACGCTTGCCGTGTCTGGAGTGAAGAATGACATTATCCTCGTCTCCTCAGGCCTTATTATCTCAGGACGGACATAGATTGTTTCTATGCCTTTAGCCCTCGCCACCAGATGCTGAACTCTGTCAGAGGTGACAAGAACTGCATCGAACTCAGCGGCAACCTCTCTTATCAGGTTGTCTATCTCTCCACCCTTTGCAAGGCGTATATGTTCCAGTGTCGGTCTTTTTCCTGCAAAAATTAATTCGAAACCTTTCTCCTTTGCCAGCCTCGTCAGCTTTTCAATCTCACTCAGCCCCTGAAATCCAGTCATCTTTCCGAAGTTTGCCTGAGCCTCAAGTTCTGCAATGACGGCTTCCGGGATTATTATCGTCCCTCTAACCTCACCAGACTGCACCATCTTGGTGATTCTTCCAGAAATAACCACGCTTGTGTCAACAACGTACTTCATCCCCTTCCAACCTCCTGTAGAAGCATGAATAGTTACCCGTATGACAGGCGTTCCCTACCTGCTCGACTATGTATAGCAGAGCGTCGCAATCACAGTCATACCTGACCTCAACTATTTTTTGAACGTTTCCAGAGGTTTCCCCTTTTTTCCACAGCTTCTTCCTGCTCCTGCTCCAGTAGTGAGCGTAACCAGTTTTGAGAGTGAGTTTGACGGCTTCCTCATTAGCATAGGCTAACATCAAAACCTCTTTTGTTCTTACATCCTGGACTACGACAGGAATTAAGCCCCTTTCATCAAACTTAAGTTCCATGCCTTAAATTGGCCGAGTGGTAAAAATAGATTTTGTGTTAAGATTCTGAAATTTTGACCTTTGTATTTACCTAATGAGACGGGCAGCATTGAGTTGCTCCCAGAGAATAGCGGGTTTTGCATTTTAAGAGTTGTAGGTAATGGTGCTAAGGGTAGCTATGAAATAACTTGGTCTTAAAGCAATTGTTATGGGATTAAAGTCGGAATCAAGGTTAATTGGCTATTTAGCTCATCTTCCGTTGTCCTCCAAACTGCTAGCGAGATTCAATGTGTATTTCTCTATAACCCCCTCGTTTTTCAGTCTGCTGTTCTTGACTTTACTGTCTGTCTGCTCAGATTGAGCTCCCTTGCAATTTCCGAGATGCTCAGTCTCCTTTAAGGTCTACTATCTTCAGGTCAACCTCATCAATTTTCATCGCGAGCAGTTTACAAAATATAATCCCAGAATTAACCTTATCTTGTTTGACAACAACAGTTCAAACTTGATGCGAGAGCTGGCCTTGAAAATCAAGGGAATGAGCTGTGCGATGTGCGTGAAGTCGATAGAGTCTGCAGTAAGAAGTCTCGAGGGTGTTGATGAGGCTAAAGTCAACCTCGCAACGAGTCCGCGTTTTTGGAGTATGATCAGATAAAGGTTAGCCTTGATGATAGAGGATTTGGGATACAAGGTTGAGAGGGCTGAATTCTCTGGATCAGATGAGAACGAGCAACTGCCGAGTGAAAGGAAGCTTTACTCTCAGCTCTAGCCGGACCTTTTTGCTTCTCAGCAACTATTTTGGAGCTCGCAGTCTCTCATTTCATCCACTTATCGTTGCTTCTGGCTGTAATACTTTATCTGGAAGAGAGATGATTCCTGCCGCTCTACGCTTGAGACTATGGGTTGATTCGGCATTTCTCCTCGTAAAGGCCGTGGAGGATGCAGGACACAGGGCGAAGGTGAAGAGCTAAGGATGCTGTTGTAAACCGCAGGCTCCTTTAGGGAGTTTTAACTTGCTGAAGAAAACAAAATGCAATTGGTACCTAAAACAACCTTTTCCCCGTTCTGTAACCGTCCAAATCTACCAAAACGTGCCTGAAGCCAATCTCCTTCAGTCTGTCCCTCACTTTCGTTGCCTTTTCGAGCAGCTTGTTGACCTCATCTTCGCCGACTTCCACAACTGCTACGCCATCATAATTCCTCACCCTCACTTGCCTCACTCCAGCAACCTCTATAACGGAACTCTCCGCCTCATCAATCATCTTCAGCTTTTGCTCGTCAATTTCGATGCCAAATGGTATTCTCGTGGCCAAGCAGGCAAGGGAGGGTTTGTCGTAGAACGAAAACTCCATTGACTTCGCTATCAGCCTTATCTCGTCCTTTGTAATCCCGAACTCTGCCCATGGGGAGTATACTTTATCTATCTCCTCAACAGCCCTATATCCCGGTCTGTGTTCTGATAGGTCACTGGCATTTGTCCCTTCAAGAACAACCTCGTAGCCCCTGCTCTCAGCCAAAGACACCAAGGTTGAGAGAACTCTCTTCTTGCAGAAATAACACCTCTCGGACGTGTTCTCCCTGAACTCTGGCGTGAGGATGTCAATGTTGATGAACTCGTGTTTCACACCAACCTCTTCTGCAATCTTCCTCGCATCCTCTATTTCTCTTGTTGGTGTGTTCTGAGAGATAACAGTAACGGCCAATGTCTCAAGGCCGGCTTCCTGACAGACAGCAGCGAGGGTAGAGCTATCAACACCACCGCTGAAGGCAACAACTGTACTTTTAAAGTTGCTGAGAAAATCCTTCATCTTCTTTAGCTTTTCTGCCGTTTTTAGATCCATTATTAGTAGCTTATTAAAGGAAATTTAAAATTATGGTTAAGTGCATAACATCTTAAACTTATCACCCAGAAACTTCTCAATCCACCTTTTTGCAAAAGATATTGATTCTGCCAGTTTTTTGAAGGCTTTAGCAATCGCTTCCTCCAGCTCTTCCGTATTAAGCGGAGATTTCTCTG
>JAPDIW010000098.1 GCA_029259415.1 Archaeoglobi archaeon | reverse complement strand
CTCACAAAAGCCTGGACTGGGATGAACCGATCAATGCGTTCTGGTACAAGCTCCCTCCTGAGAGAGTTTTGTGGTTTGGTAGGGGGTGGTGGGATGAGAAAGTGTAAATATAATTTGGGATACCACAGGAGAAAGGTTTATGAGAGAAAAAATCACGATATATATATATATATATATCTTCTAAAAGTTAATTGGATCAGCATGCCGCTCTCTTGCAGTTGCAAGCAAAAAATGTCCGGAAAGGGTGGAAATAATTTCGTATATTCTTCTGAATGATGAAGACGCTTTATTTCTCGTTAAAACATCTGATGCGGAGAACGTTACAGACTACATCAGGGAGGTTGAGAGACACCCCAACACCAAGTTCATTCAGGTTCTTGAGAAGACGCCAATTGAGGCGAGCTTTATAGCTGTTGTTAGCGATACTACAAGCATCAAGGCTTTTGAGAACTCCTACTGCTTTATAAAACCCCCTATAATTGTTGAGGATGGGAGCAAGATTTACGAAATTATTGTTTCGAGCACGAGTTACCTTCCAAAGGCGTATGCCAACCTGAACAATGTTGGTGAGCGGAAGTAATAGAGATAAAGAGTATTGGAGAGAGGAGGGCTGGGCTGACCGAGGCGCAGAGAAGGGCTTTAAAAATTGCATGCGACCTTGGATACCTCTCCGAAAGGAGAAGTGACTATCAACGACATCGCCATGGATCTGTGAGTTGCTAAAAGGCACCGCTCACAAGCACCTGAAAATTGCGATTTCGAACGTAGAGCGGTACATTGAAGAAAAGGAGATTGAAATGTCAAGAGTTGTACTGAGCTTGAAATTAGTTGAAAAAGATCAAGTTCAGATCTATTGCTGGACGTAATCAAGGATTAGCTCCTTACTGAAACAATATTTTGATTTTCTTAACCAGATGAACCATTTGTTTACTATTTTGCGCAAAGGAATTTTATTTCTGAAACAACATATGTCAGCCGGTGATATAATGAGCTATCTGCAGCATCTGGAATGTAGTAAGTGCGGGAAAAAGTATTCGGCAGATAAGCCACAGACGTTTTGCAGAGAATGCAACGCCCCACTGGTTGCTGTGTATGACTACGAAAAAATCAAAGAAGTGTTTAGCAAAGATGCCCTCAAAGGAAGAAGAGCTGACATGTGGAGGTATTCCGAGTTTTTGCCGGTCGAGGACGGGAAGAACATCGTCTCTCTTGGAGAAGGTTTTACACCAATTCATAAGCTAGAACTTGACTTCGGGGTTAAGAACCTATACATGAAAGACGACGGTATCATCCCGACTGGTACCTTTAAGGCGAGAGGGATGAGCATGGCCATTTCCAAGGCAAAAGAACTTGGGATTGAAAGAATTGCCATGCCCTCCGCCGGCAATGCCGCTGGTGCTGCTGCAACGTATGGTGCTAGGGCCGGGATGGAGACTTTCGTCGTCATGCCTGCTGATGCACCATTTACATGCAAACTTGAGAGCTATATGGCAGGAGCCAGGGTCTATCTCGTTAAAGGTCTTATCTCGGATGCGGGAAAAATCGTTGCTGAAGGAATAAGCAAATTTGGCTGGTTTGACATCTCAACAATGAAGGAACCGTACAGGCTGGAAGGTAAGAAGACTATGGGCTTAGAGGTGGCAGAGCAGTTTAACTGGGAGCTTCCAGACGTTATACTTTACCCCACGGGTGGCGGGACTGGCCTGATAGGGATGTGGAAGGCCTTCAAAGAGCTGAGGGAGATCGGAGCTATTGGCGACGATTTTCCAAGGATGGTGTCTGTTCAGGCAGAAGGTTGCGCGCCGATAGTTAAAGCTTTTAAAGAAGGAAAGCGCGAGAGTGAATTCTGGCAAAATGCGGACACACTGGCCGCTGGTATCAGAGTTCCCAAGGCTTTTGCAGACTTCATGATTCTGGATGCAATTTACGAGAGTGGTGGCAGTGCGGTGGCTGTGAGTGATACGGAAATTATTGAATGTTCAAACGAGCTGGCTAAACAGGGACTCTTCGTATGCCCTGAGGGAGCTGCAACCCTCGCTGCGCTGAAAAAGCTGATTGAGAGTGGAGAAGTGGACAAGGATGAGAAGGTGCTGCTGTACAACACGGGTTCGGGTATAAAGTATACTGACGTGTATTCTGAGAACGTAAAGCTTGACCTTCCGGTGATTAGCTCTGTGGATGAAATCAAGATTTGAGGAGGTGGTAAATTGATAACAGTGGATGTGGTTGAAAGAAACGGCAAGAGTCTCCTTGCAATGAAATTTGACTTGCCAAACGCTCCACTGATTGTGATGGTTTACAAAGATGTTGTAATAGGATGCGGCTACATCAACAAGGACGTGATGGAAAAGGTTGGAAATGCTGCGTGCATCGTTACGGGAGTAAAGACGTTTGATGACGTTTTGAATGCTGAAATAAAAGACCTGACATCAAAAGCGGTTGAGAAGGGAGCCAAAGTTGGAATGAAAGTGGCTGAGTTTATAGACTTGCTATAAATTTTAGTTTTCTAATATTTTTGAACTTACTATCTTTCACACAATGTGGAATAAACACACTACCAAAGCGCTACTTGCGAAACAAATGGGTCAATCTTTTGCAAAAAAATTAAAATTTTTGAAACAATATTTTAATGTCATGGCTAACACGGAAACAAAATTAGAGATGTATGGAGGGAGCTTGGCTGCTAGCATTCCGTTGATTATCGCCGTGATTGGCTTTGTGGTATTTTCGGTCTACGAAAGAGGCGCAATAACTGCCTTTTGGGTCTCGTGTTTTATAGGGATTCTGGTGGGTATATTATTTGCCAAGAACAAGCGCAGATACGCTCAATCCGTCTTCGAGGGTATCAGTAGAGGAGAGGGTGCAGCAATATACGTCATTTGGATATTTGCAGGAGTTCTGGGGCAGATATGGAGAGCAGGAGGAATGATTGACGGTATGGTGTGGCTTGGTTCCACCAGTGGTGCGACAGGAATGTGGTTCGTGCTGGTTACCTTCGTAATCTCATGTTTGCTTGCTACCGGACTTGGAACGAGCGTTGGTACTGTTGTTGCACTTGCACCGGTTCTGTATCCGGCCGGAATCGTACTCGGAGCAGACCCTCTGGCATTAGCACTGGCTTTGATTGCTGGTGGAGCTTTTGGAGACAACCTTGGACCGATATCGGATACAACAATTGTCTCGTCAGTTTCTCAAGGTGCAGAGATTGGTGATGTGGTCAAGTCGAGGTTCCCTCTCGCCATCGTTGCAGCAACGATTGCAGCAGTCATACTGCTGATTATAGCTTCGATGGGAGCGAGCGTGGCGGCTCAGGCAGGAGCATATGAAATAAAAGGGAATCCTCTGGGACTTATCCAGCTGGTTTCGCTTGTGGCACTCCTGGCATTCGCTATAAGTGGCAGACATATCGTTGAGTCAGTCTCGTACTCAATAATCATCGCAGCGATAATAGGTATCGGAATCGGTGCGATCACGCTTACTGATCTTGTACACATACCGGACGTCAGAGGAGGACAGACTGGGCTGATACAGAAGGGTATTGCAAGCACAACTGCTCCGATCATTTTCGTCATGCTGATACTTGGTATAACGCAGGTCATGATTAACGCTGGAGTGATGGACAGGTTCATAAACTGGGCCAAGAAGACCGTCGCAAAGTCGGTCAGACAGGCTGAAGCGTCTGTAGTGCTCTTTACAATACTGATAACCATTCCTCTCGCAGCCAACGCACCGGGAATACTCATAATGGCGGACTACGCAAAGAGGATTGCTGAGGAGTTCAAACTCCATGCTGCAAGAGCTGCGAACCTTCTTGACTGCGCTGCAAACACAGCTTTCTACATGCTTCCCTGGCACAATGCCGTTATTGCATGGTACACTGCCGTAGCTGCTGCTGCAGCAGAATATAGCATGCCCTATCCACCTCTGGTCCCTACATGCTTGATGAACCCCTATGCATGGGCACTGCTCGGAGTTCTGCTGTTCTCAATCGCAACCGGTTGGAACAGAAGCTACAGGGATGACAAGATATCGTATCTCACCGGTTGGACAAGATTTGGTTAAATTCAATTTTTATTTTATTTTATGAGAGGTGTGTCTATGGACAAAATGGTGGGGATTATTGGAGGTCTCGGGCCAGAAGCAACAATTGATCTCATGAAAAAGATAATAAAAAACACGCCAGCGAAAACTGACCAGGATCACATCCCGATGGTGGTGTACAGCAATCCGAAAACTCCGAGTAGGTACAAGGCAATTCTTGAAGGTGGAGAGAGTCCAGTACCTCAGCTTGTGGAGGCTGCAAAAAAACTTGAGCAGGCAGGCGCTGAATTTATTGCAATTGCATGCAATCTGGCACATTATTACTACGACGATGTTAAAAAGGCTGTAAGAATTCCGGTGCTCCACATTGTCAGAGAGACTGCAAACTGGATATCTAAAAACTGCAAGGTAACAAAAGTTGGAATTTTAGCGCCAACACCCACAATAAAGGTTGGAATTTACCAGAAAGAACTGGAAAAGTATGGATACGAGCCAATCACTCTTGACCATGAAGAAACTAAAAGATTGGTTGATGATGCAATCTATCCGGAAACTGGCATAAAGGCAGGATACATTAAAGAGAATGCGAGTTTAGTTGCAGAGGCAATAAAAACTCTTCTGGACAGAGGTGCCGAAATCGTGATTTTAGCCTGCACAGAGTTGCCACTCGTGTTAGACTTTCTGAGCGAAGATTTAAGAGATAAGGTCATAGATCCAACCGATATCTTGGCAAAGAAGATTGTGAGTCTGTCTAAAGGTCTTGAGTAAAGTTCTCACCTTCGTCAAGGAATTTTTCGAGCACGACAATAGTGATTGTCTCTTTTGCTCCAAACTCATGGAATTTTTTTACTAATTGGTTCAAGGAATCTACAGAGGGAGTTGCAAGCTTGGCGAGAATATTATATTCACCCGTAATCCGGTAAACACTTAACACGTCTCTAAATCTTGCTAATCTACCCGCAACACTGGATATTTTATCCGGTTCCGTTTTAATCAGCACAAAAGCTACGATCTCATTTCCGAAAACAGAATGGTCGATTGAAATGGTATATCTTCTAATAATACCGAGTTCTTCCATTCTTTTAACTTTTCTATATATCGTAGATTTTGAGATGCCAGTTCTCTTGCTTAATTCCTCAAAACTGAGTCTCGAATTTTTTTGAAGCTCTTTTAAGATTTTTATATCCGCTTTGTCAAGTTCTACCATCGCTTTCAAAATGTTTTTTGTGAATTTAATAGTTTCGAGGTTTCGGCAAGAGAGTGTGATATCCCGAAATAATTTCACTCCTCAAACAACCACCCCCTACTATACTCAAAAACCCTTTCAGCGGGCAACTTCCTGAGAAAAGCCTGATAAGGTGTCTCCAATTCATCAAAATTCAGACTCATATGAGGCTTTACGTAGTTGTACCAGTAAACAAACT
>JAPDIW010000010.1 GCA_029259415.1 Archaeoglobi archaeon | reverse complement strand
GTTCTTTTTTAGGTCTTCCTGGCTTCTTTAGCCTTGGAATCTCTCCTGTTTCCACGTATTGTTTGTAGATCTGATTTACTCTTCTTGTTGAGATTCCTTCAATCTCTGCTATTATTCTGGTTGGTGTCCCCTTCTTCTTTTCTCTGATTATCCATTTTATCGCTTTTTCATCGAGTTTCACACAGGGGTTTGTTGAAGTGGGAAATAATTTCGGGAAAAGACATTCACACCGTCAGTTCAAACATTATAGCGGTTGCAATCATTGGATTTGAGTAATATTCCTTTTTAAATCCTCAGGTAAATTTACCGGAGCAGAGATCACCTGATAAATTTCCTAAAAGCTATTGATAATTTTTAGGCTACTTTTTATTTTACAGTTCTCAGTTTCTTCCAGATTTCACTCCTTTCAACCATAACCCCAATACTTCTTTAGCTCCTTTTCGGCATTGATGTAATCTGGGTAGTAGAATCCAACCAGTTCCCAGAATGCTTTTGTGTGTTTTGGTTCAATCAGGTGTGCAAGCTCATGGACAACAATATACCCCCTCAACTTCTCAGGCAGAGCAAGCATCGCAAGGTTAAAGCTGAGGTTTGCCTTTGATGAACAGCTTGCCCATTTCGTTTTTTGCATTTTTATGAAAATCCTGCCATACTTTATTCCGAGAAGCCTTGAATAGAATGAAACGGTGCTTTTCAGCTCCTCTCTCAACATACTTGCGAGTCTTCTTTTCAAGCTTCTCATGCTGTAGGATTTCACAACACCTTCCTCTCCATCGAGAATCTCAAACTTCCTGTCTTTAACAAGATGATAGAATTTTCCGTTGAGGATTAGCAGATTCTCTTTACCATTTATCCCTCTCGCAAACTCCTCGATTTCCTCTCTCTTTTTGTTTATCCACTCAGCTTGTTTTTTAATGAAATTATATACATCAAAATCGGGTGGAGCTACAACTCTAACTCTCCCATCTGCCAGAACCTGAATTCTTGCGTACTTTACCGGCTTTCTCTCTACAACAACTTCCATCCGTTCACCTACTTTTCCATTTTTCCTTTTCAGCCTGATTTACAAGAAAGCGAACGATCTCATCTCTGGTGGTTGTAATGTCATCAAGCTTGCCAACCATCTTATCTATCAAGTATATCAGAATGTCTCTCCTGAACGACCTCACTTTTCTCAAACCATCCAGGAAATGTTTTAGAGTTAACTCTCTCTATTATTTCTCTAACAGCCTTCACAATCTCAGCATCATCGGCTTTTACCCTTAGATGAGACTTAAGGAGCTTGAAAATTCTATACTCTTTTTCATTTAACCTGAGCTTCCCCCTCTCCTTCCTCTCCATGTTGATGTACTCAGCAATAGATAGCATTTCATCGTAAAGCTCCTCTACATCTTTCTTCCTCTCGTTCCACTCTCTCACTATCCTGTCAACTTTCTCAACAATGTTCTCATCAGAAACTTCCTTAACGTAATTCTTGACTGCAAAAAGCAGATCGTAGAATCTCCTTGAACCTTTTTCTGACTTTATCCGCCTTATGAACTCGTCATCTATAACAACCACAGGATAATCCTTCTTTATCTTCTGCACATCAATTGTTTCGTGGATGAATCTCAACGCCTCTTTGTAAAACTGATCTCTTTTCTGCATCAAGCTGATTCTCCCTCTGCAGATAAACATGATATATTTCACTCAGAAGTTCAAATTTTTCCTTGAATTCGAGTTTATCTTCAAGCAGAAGCCTATAAAGATTCCTGATTTCAAAGTAGAGTTTTCTGAATTCATCAATCCTGTTTGAGATAGCGAGAACTGCTCTATCTATAACATCCCTTTTATAGCTCAGCTCGAAGTCGAAGAACTTGAAAGCCTGTTCTATTTTCCTCCTTAACTCTTCCTTTATCTCCTCCACACTGTATACCGCTCCTCTAATATCCTCTTCCTCGTAAACTTCAAAAGCCCTCTTCAGAAACTTGAAAATTCCAATATAATCCACAACCAAACCTGCACCCTTGAGGTTTTCCCCATCCCTGATAAATGGTCTGTTTGTTCTTGCTATTGCCTGCAGCAATCTATGCTCTTTAATGGCTTATCAAGGTATAAAGTTTGCAGTATCGGAGCATCAAAACCTGTTAGGAGCATATCCGTAACAATGAGTATCTTTGGGTTCTCCTTTTTCTTGAATCTCGTTATGATTTCTTCGTGAATTTCTTTCAGCTCATTCTTTCCGTATTTCTTTTTGAGTTTTTCAAGGTAGTTCAGCAGTTCCTTTGAATCGTTCTGCTGAAACGTCATCACTATCTCTGTCTCATTTTCATCTAAGAACTTGTCAAGAGCTTGCTTGTAATACAAGCATGCGTTTCTACTAACCGCAACAACCATAGCTTTGAAGGGTTTAACGTATTTGATGTAATGACTCGCAATATCCCTCGCTATCCTCTCGATCCTCTTCCTATCTTCAAGAATTACCTTAACCTTGTTGAGCTTTCTCTTCAAATCCTGCTCAACCTTCTCCCTGTATTCCTCTGGAATCTCCTCAAGCTTAGATGAAAGGAAGACTTCAAGATCTTCTCTATCGAGACGAACTTCATCCTCAAGTCTTGTTTGGTAAGCTATCTTTACCGTAAAACCATCATTGATCGAATCAACTATGAAGTAGCGATCGAGATAAGGTTCATCTGGATAACCAAAAGCTGAATACGTATCCCTACCCTTCTTTGCTATTGGCGTACCGGTGAAGGCGAAAAAGCTTGCATTTTTCAGTATCCCTCTCATGCTCGCTGCAAGCTCACCATACTGGGTTCTGTGCCCCTCATCTATCAGGCAGATAACATCTTTTCTCTTCATTATGCTCCATTGCTGTTTTTCCATCTGTTTCCTCAAATCTTCCAGTTCTTCAGCTCTGAACTTGTGAATGAGGGTAATGAAGAATCCACGCTTACCATCAGCATGGCTGAGAACCTCCTTGAGATGATTAATATTCTCGATAACCTCACAGCTGATTTTTAGCCCCTTCAGCTCGTCCGATAACTGCTTCTGCAGCTCAATCCTGTCAACTATAAAGAGAATGCTTGGATTACCGAGTAAATCCCTTATTTTTACAGCTGAGAAAGCCATTGTTAGAGTCTTTCCGGTTCCCTGCCAATGCCAAATTAAGCCTTTGTTTCTATCGGTTAGTCCTTTGGCATAGCTCACAGCTCTCTCAACAATGGTATTAACTGCTCTATACTGCATGTATCTCGGTAAAACCTTGGTTATCTCCCCATCCTGCTCACGGTAAAAGGTGAAGTATCTGATAATATCGAGGAAAATTTCAGGTTTCAGAATGTCAAACTGCGGTTTCCACTCATAGACGGGAACATTTTCAGCCCACCTGACAATCGGGAAGTAAACGAGCTTGTCAGCGAAACTCACGCCAATCTGAACGTACTTGAAGAGCTCAGGAACAGATTGCTCATACCTCTTTATCTGAGAATATCCTTCCTTCCAACTTTTTGCCATTTTCTTGCACTCAATAACACCAAGGGGGATTCCGTTAACGAACAAGGTAATGTCCGGGATTACTGCATCTCTAAAACTTACCTGCCTTGAGAAAACGAGACTGTTTGCATTCAGGTTATCGTAATCTATCAGCTTAATGGTTTTAAGATTGCCTTCAGAATCCTTTATAATTACACCCTTTTTAATTGCGTCGAGTATCTGCAGTGAGCTTTCATAATCAAAGGAGCGGGTTTCAAGGAAGTTCAAAACCTCCTTTATGTCTTCATCGCTCACATCATTAAGCCTTTTCAACGCATCAACAAATTCCTCTAATGCGAGAATATCAGGCTTCAGCTTTTTCTCTCTCCAGCCGAAGGATTCGAGTATTTCCGAGATGTAATCCTCTGATTGTAGTCTTTCTTTTTTCATTCGAAGTAAATTTGAATATCATAGATAAAATTGTTTCGAATAAGCTCTGCAATAACTCTCCCGAAAAAAGCTTTTAAATTCGCTGCAAATATGTATTATGGCATCTGAAATTCTGGACAGAATTGAAAGGCTTGAAAGCAAAATTGATAGGATACTTGAATTGCTGGAGGATCTAATTCTTACAGACGAGGAAATTCAACTAATAAAGGAGGCAGATGAAATTGTAGCTAAAAAAGAGTTTGACAAGCTAATTAAGTTATGACTTATGAACTTTACATACTTCCAAAGGCTAAGAAAAAGCTCGATAAATTCCCTCATTCTGAAAAAATAGAGGAGAAGCTTAAAGAACTCAAAAACTTTCCCAACGTTCGTAATGTTATCAAAATTGGTGAGAATTTGTACAGGATGAGAATTGGAAGCTACAGAGCACTTTTCAAAGTTTACGAAGCTGATTCGATAATCGTTGTCGTGAATGTTGACGTGAGAGGTAAGATTTACAAGCGGTTGTAGTGGGGTAGTTCTTCTCTAAACTTTCATCGTATTAAGGGTTAAAAGACTGTCTCGGGAAATCATCATTCTCGACATTAGTTTTTAGGCATGTAGCAGCATGAACTGCATCAGCAACTTCATTTTCTGGGAAATACTTCTTACACACTTTAATTTCTTCATCTGAAGGATTTACGATAATAACTCTGAGCCTCATAAACTCAAGAAAATCCTCAACATCTGTTTTCGTCCAACCCTTCTTAACTGCAGCTATGAAAACGTTGGTATCAATAAGAAACCTTGTACTTCTTCCCTGCAATTCTATTACCTTCCTCTTCTATTTCCCTTTCCAGCTTTTCCAGATCAACCGATTTTGCTTTCTCTATAATCTCTTCGAGCATCTTCCTAACGTTAATTCTCTTGAGCACAACCGCATTCTCATCTATATCTGCAACCAGAAACTCCTCTCCGGGTTTTATGTTCATCCTGTCCCTTATTTCCTTGGGGAGCAAAATTCTACCTTTCTCGTCAATCTTCACTACAGGCATTTTCCCACATTTCCCACTTAGTTTGAGATTTTATAAAGGTTTTCCGGTCAATAGAGTCTAAAACTAGTTGTGGAGATTACTAGCAACACTCTTAATTGAGTAGAAACGATCTGAGTTCAGCGATAAATCTGCCAATTGGCTTAGTCCCAACATTTCCCAGTTCAGGATTGCTTCCCCTCAATTTTCACCCTCCTCTTCCCGGTAAGTAAATCATTCATCAAACCCTTCTTAATCCTCTCAAGCTTCACCTTGCGTTTCCTTTCAAGTTCTAGTTTTTTATCAACAGTTGAGAGAATTTCTGCTATTTTCTGCTGTTCCTCGAGGGGTGGGAGTGGGATTTCTGTTTTTAGCAAAATTGGAGTTCTTAAATATGGTTGGTCTGTTCCAACAAGAATCTTTTTGATTTGTTCTATAAAATAACGACTCATAGAAAAATAAAAGAAAAAGTGTTTATCGAGCTTATTTTTCTTGAAAACAACTTTTCCAACTCTTTGATAAAGTAGGGATGGAGCGTCAGATTTTTTTAAGAATGCAATCTTTAGCTTTCCGTTTATGATGGGCCTATTAAGTGCCATCACTAAGTCTCCTGGTTGTAAGACAATCTCAGGATATTCCATTAAATATGTTTCTGGGAGAAATGAAATTGTCTCCCAAAGCACTTCTCCGAAGCCAACGTTATCGATTTTCAAACATTTTACGCCACTATCTGAGAATTCTTTATAACTGACCATGTGAATCACGTAAGCAAATGCCGTATTATATCAACGGAGCAAAGATTAACCAGATCGTAGAAAGTTACACCAAGCTTGTAGCTCAAATACTCGATGCAGTTTGATAATACAGCCATAAGCAGAATAAAACCGTTGTTGCTCTTCTCACTTCTCAAATAGTTTCCTTCAAGCTTTAAAATGGATTTATCCCTTCTTGCTTCTCCTCAATCCAGAATCTCTTGAGATACTCTTTTATTATGTTCTCTGCTTTCTTCTTCCAGTTTGTTGAAACTAAGTAGTA
>JAPDIW010000026.1 GCA_029259415.1 Archaeoglobi archaeon | reverse complement strand
GTTCTTTTTTAGGTCTTCCTGGCTTCTTTAGCCTTGGAATCTCTCCTGTTTCCACGTATTGTTTGTAGATCTGATTTACTCTTCTTGTTGAGATTCCTTCAATCTCTGCTATTATTCTGGTTGGTGTCCCCTTCTTCTTTTCTCTGATTATCCATTTTATCGCTTTTTCGTCGAGTTTCACACAGGGGTTTGTTGAAGTGGGAAATAATTTCGGGAAAAGACAGAAAAAGTTTGCCAATAAAAATGAAGGAATCACACACTCAACAAGTTGCCACAACGAAATTCGGCACTAAAGCCACAATATGAAATTTGGAGGATATTCGAAGAATTGTGAAACTAAATAAACCATAATAAAGCTTTAAATTTGCTTTTAAAGCCTCAGGTTAATTAACCAGTACGGCGATGCGGAGGTTGCTGAAGAACTAATGGAAGTTGTGGAGGAGGTTGTCCAAGAGTAAGAAATTTATTTTATCTTTTCTTCTTGACAAACTCGTTTTGAGTACCGGATGAATGCAGCATTGAAAGTTGGTATAATGGGCTATCCTTCTCCTGAAACTCATGATCCGGAAATTCGCTTAATATCTTTAAAGAGAGTTTGCTACTGAAGTACAGCGTAATTGCTGCTGTAAAATTTACATTGCAGAGGAAGACTCGAAACATTTAAAGTTCAAGATTGTGATTATAATAATAACGAGGTGAGATGTTGGAGATTGCCTTCGGTGACCTTTCAGGGGAGATTGGGGTTAACTCGGAGGTAAGTCTTCAGAAAGCCGACCGCACTATCATGCGCAAGGCAGCCAAACGCGGAAGTCCTGCCATGGTAAATAAAATGCGGCGGGATTTTGCTGAGCGGCTTGAAAAGGGTAATCGAAAGTACGGGGTGACAGCGTGGCTTCAGTGAGGTGGAAGTTCGTAGTAGCGATGGGCCTCACGATCTTGGTAATGGCATTGGTGTCAATGGCTATCGCTGTCTTCACCGTGTCGAGTCTTTCGGAGGAGATTGGAGAGAGAGTGCTGGAAGAGAAGGTTGAACTGGTCAAAAACGCGCTGGACAGAGAGGTAGAGGAGCTTGATAAGATTTGTATGGACTGGGCTTACTGGGATGACACTTACGAGTTCATTCTCAACAAAAATAAAGAGTATATAGAGGCAAATCTCGTTAACGAAACTTTCGTCGACATCGAGGTTAACTACATCATATTCGTCGACAGACAGAAAAATGTTGTCTGGGCGGGAGCTTACGACTGGAAAAATGAAACTCCGATGGAGATTCCTGGAGAACTTTACGAGTTCGCCGAAAGTGTTAACGGCGAAGTTAAAGGAATTGCGGACTTCGACTCTCCAACCTTTATCGGCTGTGAGGAGCATCCTCCCCAGTAACGAGAGCGTTGAGGCGAGAGGGTGGCTTATCTTCGCCAAGAAAGGTTTACGATGAGGAGATCTCAGCATTAACGGGTTTTCCGGTCCACATCATGGCTCCGAGAACAACTGCACTCAGCTACTCCTACAGCGATAACGTCACGGTTCTCGTGCCGGTGAGGGACATGCGAGGAGCTACAATCGCAAATGCTATGTTTTCAGTTTATCCCTTCTGGCTCGAAATCTCGTCTGATTCGATTAGAATAGTTCTAGTATCTGTGGTCATTACGTCCTCAGCCTTATCCATTGCAGTCATCGCAATGCTGGACAGGGAGCTTCGGAGAATTTTGTCAGTGGGTGAGTTCTTAAAAGGGCTCAGGGATGTCAGAGAGAGAATCAGCGTGGCAGGAAACGATGAAATCTCCGAACTGGCGAAAAACGTCAATACTCTTCTCGAAAGGATAGAGAGGTACACACAGGAGATGAAGTCACTAAATGAGACTCTGTCTTTTATGAACAAAATACTGAGGCACGACGTGAAGAACAAACTTGCAGCGGTCTCTATCCTCGCGGAACTGGGATCGGAAAGTGGAGAAAAGGAGTACTATGACAAAATTCGCCGGACTTGTGATGAGATTGTGAGGACATTAAACAGAATGCGAGATTTGGAGGACAAGGAGGGAGTTAGGAGTTTAAAGCTCAGTGAAGTCGTAAGGGAGGTAATGGATGGGTACGATGTGGAGTGGAACTGGAAAGGTGATGGGGAGATTGCAGTCTTAGCTGATTCTGGACTTTACACAGTCATCGATAACTCGTTCACAACGCCATAACTCATGGAAAGACGAAAAGAATTGATTTCGAGGCAGTTGATACAGGAAAAACTGTTGAACTGAGAGTTAAAGACTACGGTGCGGGAATCCCAGAAGATGTAAGGGACAGGATATTTGAGGAAGGATTCAGCACGTCCGGTAGCACCGGACTGGGATTGTTCATTATCAAAAAGCTCGTGGAGAGGTATGGGGGAAAGTTAACCTGTGAGAACGATACAGATGGGGCAGTCTTCATAGTTGAGCTGCCCAAGGGTTAGAAAGCTGATGCTCTTGCTGGCTAACAAATAAAGAGAAAATTATTTCTTCCTCCTCTTCTTATCCTTCTCGTCCGCGTCCTCGATCCCTCTCTCCGTAACTTTGAAAATGGCCTCTCCTTCCGGCAAGTGCGGTGAGTCGATCAGCCTTGCGATTCTGAGATCCTCCTTGCCCTTCTTGAGATAAACTCTGAAGGTTGCCGTATGTGCTACTATATGCCCGCCCACAGGCTTCGTTGGATCTCCAAATAACACGTCTGGCCTCGCCATAACCTGGTTTGTAACAACAATTGCGGCGTTGTAAAGCTCGCCGAACTTCATCAGGTCGTGCAGATGCCTGTTCAACTTCTGCTGCCTGTCAGCCAGAGTTCCCCTGCCCACATACTCTGCTCTGAAGTGGGACATGAGGGAGTCCACGATTATGAGCCTCACAGGTCTCCCATCTTTCTTTAGTTTCTCGGCCAGCTCCTTTGCGTTATCGACGAGAAGCATCTGGTGGTTGGAGTTGTAGGCCTGAGCGACGTAGATGTTTTTCAAAACCTCATTCCCATCGAGCCCCTTAGCTTCAGCCATCTGGATTATCCTCTCAGGCCTGAATGTGTTTTCGGTATCTATGATTATAACAGACCCCTCAAGTCCACCCTCATCTTCTGGAAGCTGAACGTTCACAGCGAGCTGATGGCAGATTTGCGTCTTACCGCTACCAAACTCACCGAAAAACTCCGTAATGGATTGAGTCTCAACTCCCCCGCCCAGCAATTCGTCAAGGTCTTTACTTCCGGTAGTTATCTTCTTCACAGATTTTCTCCTTTCAAAAACCTTATCTCCGCTCTCAAATCCACCTATATTGGCCAACTTTCTTGCAGCCTGGATAATCTTTACAGCATTACCTTCAGTAATTCCCCCTACATTGGCGAGTTCCGAGGGTGAAGCTACGGCAACAGCTTCTATTGTTGAATAACCGGCATCTCTAAGCTTTTTTGCTGTTTCAGGACCAACTCCGGGAATATCCTCAAGCTCAATAATCTTTGTTTCTTCGTTGCTCTCTTCGCTCATTGCCTTACCTCATACACAAATCCATTAAATTTTTTTGGTCTCAATCTACCTTGGGAGTGTCGTCGCACGATAAAGGACATGTGGAGAGAGTCGTTAAAATCGCCCGGTATATAGCTGAAAAAGAGGGGGCAAGGCTGGATGTGGTTTTAAAGGCTGCAGAGCTTCACGATATTGCGAGGGATTGTCCAAATCATGCTGAAAAATCGGCTAAAATCGCAAGAGAGCTTTTGAAAGGCTATGATGCAGAATTTGTGGATGCCGTTTGCCACGCCATCGAGGCCCATTCCTTTTCGGGAAGTGTTAGGCCGAAAACGTTAGAAGCCAAAATACTGAGCGACGCGGACAAGCTAGACGCGATGGGGGCTGTTGGGGTGGCAAGAGCTTTTCTCTTCAGCGGTGAAAAGGGGCGAAACGTCGAGGAGACCTTAATTCACTTCGAGGAGAAGCTTCTGAAGCTAAAGGACATGCTTTACACGGAAACAGCGAGGGAGATTGCAAGAGAGAGGCATAAATTCCTCGAAGAATTTTACCGGCAAATTAAAAAAGAATTAAATGAGTTTGAATCCAAATAGGACGCTGAACACTACGTAGGCAATGGCCAGCATTACGAAGGAGTGCTTTGCTCCCGCGCTCAAACTACCTTCTCCCATAACTCCGGCAACCATTCCGGCAAAGATTCCCTGAAACACCGCCGCATGCAGGAATATGTTCCTGTAGAGTGTGACGTCAACACTCTGCAGCATCTGGAAATTCTGCCCTGTTGCTTGGACTTTCGCAGCGCTTTCAGCGAGAGTCGACAGGAATGTTGATGAAATTACGTAAACTATGCCGATGAAAACGAAGAAGGCTATGTAAATGATAATCACGTACATGAACATATTTGTCATTCTCTCCCTCCTCAGAAGTTCAGCGCTCGTAGCATCTTTTGCTGATATCATCAGAACCTCTGTAACGTTTCCAGTAGATTTCAACGCCTCGTTGAGCAGCGCCATCGTCCTCGAAATCTCGAATATCTTCAACCTGTTGGCAAACCTGACAAGCGCATCCGAAAGGCTGATTCCCCAGTCGAGGTCTGCCTTTATCTTCGCTATTTCCTTTCTCAGCGGGCTGGTATCGGTTTTTGCTATCATCGTAATTGCTCGGTAGATGGGCATACCGCTCTCGTTGGCTGAAGCAAGCTTGCTGAGGAAAATCGGTGTCAGGCGCATGTATGTCTTTACTCCTCTCCTGCCGAGCTCGAAGAATAATGCAAAAGGAGCGAGCACGACCATTAGAGCGATGAAAATGTAGTCATCATAGGAGAAGAACCAGTTCTTCAAATCCATGCCGGGGATGTAGGGGTTTGCCAGCATCCCGTAAACCAGTACTACGATGGCGGCGGGAATCGTGAATGCAAATGTGTAATAAGGATTCTCCACGATGAGCCTGAATGGATTCCGCAGCTTCTTTTTGAGCCTGTATCTACCCACCTTCTTCTCAACTTTTTTCTTTTCATCCGGGTCAAGTTCTGACGACCGCCTGACGTAGAGATACCTTTCTCTCAGCGTTGGAGCGCTACCTTCCTCTCCGGGAGTTAATAGCTTGATGAGCATCGCAAACATGAATGAGCCGATGGGAATTACGAAATAAATGATGGAGAACAGTGCAACCTCGTTGGTCTGTCCCATAACCGACATGACGGTCTGGATGATTATAAGGAAGAGGGGACCTGCGACAAATGCGGTGATGTACGTTTCCGCCATCAGTCCGAGGAACTCAAGGAAGCTTTTCTGATCCTGTCTCGCCCTCTCAAAGTAGAACTCTGCCCTCTCCTCAAAATATCTTGTAACATCACCACCGCTGTCAATTATTGTGATGAGCCCGTGCAAAAACTCCTTGAAATTGTCGGATGGTGTGGTATCAACAGCCTCTGCCAGAGCTGTTCTCAAGTCCTTGCCCAGACCCTCAACCTCCCACAGTATTCTCGAAGCTTCCTTTGAAACCTCTCCGTAGACCTCGTGGTTGTCTGCGAGGGCTCTGAGAATCTGAACCAGACTCATTCCACCCTTGCTTAAAGAGTACATGAAGGTGATTGCATGCGGGAGGACTCTGTTGATCTTGCTCTTCCTATCGCTTATGACGGTTGAGGGGTAGATTGCAAAGATGAGATTCCCGATGTAGTATAGAATCAATGTTATGCCTATCGCCAGAATACCGGCATAAACAAAAGGTCTGTAAAACAACCAGTAGGTTGCGATTGGTTCAGGAAGGCGGATGTTGAAGAATGGAGGCACACCAACGTATTTAACAAGTATAAAAGCTGCAATCAATCCTATAATCGCACCTATCACTCCACAAAGAAGTGAGAACATTCTTGCAGTGGCGATGTACATTTCAGGAGGCATCGAAATCATGGCCTTTTTCAAAGACCTCTCAAGCTCGAAGTACTTCGGTTCATTCTTTGCAATCTCTTTCTCAAAAAGCTTATATCCTATGTAAGTTAGCCTGTTTGCTTCCTTAAACATATTACCCCTCCTTACCCTTCGAAATAGCCTCCATAACCTTATCCGGCTTTGTCTGGTAGGTGTGAATGATGTTGCTCACTCTCTTGAAATCCCTTAGGTTGTGTTCCAGCATAAACTCCAGCACTCTCCTCCTCCTCTCCAGCTCCTCATTAAGCTCCCTAACACTCCAGCCCCTCTGCCTCCTTATCTCCTCCAATGCTTTCGAAGTTCCAACCATCGCATGCTCATCCTTC
>JAPDIW010000070.1 GCA_029259415.1 Archaeoglobi archaeon | reverse complement strand
TTTTCTTTTTTAATCCTTTTATCGAGCTCTTCTGCTGGCATATGCTGCACAACTTCGTAGATTCGCTTCCTACCCATGTATTTTGTTGTTTTGTTTTAGTATAAATAGTTTTGCTCAAGACCATAAAAAGAAATTTGCGTTTGATTGTTAAAGACTTTCAAAACCTTAAATTTAAATCCAAAATAAGCTAAACGCGCATCAATCTTATCACAAAAACAGCCCCTTGTGGCTTGTTGTCCTCAACCCATATCTCGCCGCCATAGCGTTCAATAAGCTTCTTCACCGCATAAAGCCCGAAGCCAGTTGAGGCTTTTTCACCATACTTGAAACCCTCTTCGAACACTCTATCTTTAATCTCCTCCGGAATACCCTTTCCGTAATCAGCCACGCAGATCTCGCAGAACTTGTCCGATTCCCTGATCTCCACATCTATCCTATCTGTCCCACCATGCTGTACAGCGTTCTGGTAAAGGTTCTCGAAAACAGTAACCAGTCCGTCATCGGCGAGCACATTGCAGTCCCCTTTAATGTTAACGGGAACGGCGAAACCTTTCGCGGCTTCCTCAGCCATTTCCCTCACACTCACGATTTTCAAACTACCCTCTTTCACAATCCTCTCAAACTCCCTCATGTTTTTGATTATCTTCACAGCCCTCTCAATCGCCTCTCTGGCTTTGTGAAGTATCACCTCGTCTTTCACATCTTCATATACTTCGAGGTAGGCTGCCACAGAAGTCAGGGCATTCAACACATCGTGGCGGAGAATTTTGTTAATGAATTCAAGTAGTGTCGTTAGCTCTTCCAGTTTTTTCCTTTTCTCTTCTTCTCTGGTTACATCAACTGCTACTATTATACCTGCAACCTCTCCACCCCACTTGATAACAGTCCCGTAAACCTGAACAATTACCTCTCCTCCGTCTTTCCGTCTCAGTCTAATCTTGTAAGGTTCTATGTGTTCTCCGTTAAGCCTTCTTCTCATGTTTTCACGTATCTTCTCCCTCTCCTCTTCAGGAACTATGATCCAGACATCACCACCACGTAGTTCCTCCCTGCTGTAACCTGTCAATTCCTCCAAAGCCTTGTTTACATAAACCCACTTTCCTTTCTGATACACTCCAACCAGTACCGGAACAGCTTCTGCTAAAGCCCTGAACCTCTCTTCACTTTCCCTTGCAGCCCTCTCAAGCTCTTTTATCTCCGTGATATCTCTGAGGACGACAGCTTTCACTGCCCCGAGCGGGTATTCGGCAACCGAGTAAAACCTTCCATTGTACTTCCAGACCTCTCCCGAGATTCTGGGAATATTTTCGATGTTCCCGAAAATCTCCAGAGCTTTTTTGTTGCACTCTATCATGTTACCGTGCTCATCTACTAGTACGATTGTATCTGGACTTCTCTCGAAAATTCTCGTCCAGAGTTCGTAATAGATGCTGAACTGAAGAACGTAGTCGAGTCTTTCTAGAAGGTCGCGTATTGGCTTTTCCAGACCCTCTAACTCTCCGCGGATGTAAAATCTGGCTACCGACCCCTCATACTGGAAGTTGCTGTCATCACAGCTTTCTGGAATTTCGACCCTCAGCTTGAGCATCGGAACTTCTGCCACAAAGCAGTCGAGGTCGAAGCGTCTTAGAAGTTCTTTTCCGAATTCTACCAGAATATCTTCGGGTTTTCCAGGCCTTATGAGAGTTTCAAGTTCATAAAGAGTGGTCGCGAGATCACTCTTCTGCATAGCCAACCACCATTGTTTTGTTGTAGAAGTCTAGAAAACCTCTCTTGCAGGCCACCTCTCCTATAGTCAGCGCCCCGCAAGCACCCCTGAAGTTCGCAGCTTCTCTGGCAAAGTCCTCTTCGAGGTAAAGAACTCTTGAAATGCAGTCAAACACCACATCGGTTTTTCCGACTGCTTCAACACACTCTTTTGCAGCTTCAACCAAAGACCGCTTATCTCCCCTCATCAGCCTGAGATACGCATTATTGGCCACTCTTCCCGCGCAGATGATGTCGTTGCCCTCAACCATGAGGGGATCTCTCACAACATCCTCTCCCTTAACTTTGGCCATGCCGAAGGGATACGCCTTGGCAACGTCGAAGAAGTTGTCTCTGCTAATCTCTACCCCAATTTCATGCAAAACTTCTGAATATGCCCCAAAAGCAGGTTTCCAGTCGAGTTCGATTATTCTTCTTCCGTCAGTTCTGGTGGCAACGAAAGCGTGTTCTGTAGGCTGCCATCCGTGTCTCACCGCCACATCAAAACGCTCCGGAAGGGCAACGAAAACGACATCATCGCGGAAGAATTCCCCATTGATAAACAGACAGTCCATTCTTCCTTTCAGAGAGCCTGCACCACCGCCAAGATAAACCACACGGTTTCCGAGCTTGAAGTAAACCTCCTCAAGCAACTTCTCAGCTTCCTCGCTCCATCCATCCACGATTGTAAGGAGGGTTTTCGCATCCTTCTCCTTAAGCACTTCCTTCCCTCTGTACACTATAAACTCGTCAAGTTCAATAGCAACTACACGATCCTCATACGTTTTTCCGTCGTAGATGACTCCCGGAAATACAGCGCCAGCTACATTCTTTGCTTCGCTGAGGCATAGTTTTCCTGCAATCGCATCTGGAGCGAACACTATAGCGTTTTCCAGTTCTTGTACATCCTCAGCTCTTAGTAGTTTACAGTCCATCAAACATCCCTCGGCGCTTCATCAAGATTTTTAAAGGGTTGTGGTGGCAAGTATACTTTTGGGGTCTGAGCACCCTATCCCCTCTTCTTTAGCTCGACATTTCGCTTACTTAGATATTTAGGATTATTTAGAAATAAAAAGTTTTACGATAAAGCCATCATTATTCATATACTATGTAAAATAAAGGAAAATAAATAAAGAAGATTAAAACTCAACCCATCCCAAACCGAGTTCCTCCAGTTTCTCCCTGCTTGGGATTCCTTCAGGCCACTTTCTGAACTCGTAAAGCTCTGAAACCTGCTTTTTCACGTCAGGAACGTTTCCGGCACTACCCCCTTCAAGGGGTTGAAGGACGATTTCAGGAAGAGTGTCGTCTCTCGCCGTTATTCCGCACTTCACGTTGTAAATTCTCTTTAAGGTGAAAATCCTCTCTCCCGCAGTATAGATGTTCTCAACGTTGTAATCATAGCCCGTCACAGCTTTGAGCATCTCGGCAATGTGCCTCGGTTTGACTGGCATGAAGGCACACATCGTTATTGAGTTGAAAAGCTCGGAGAAGTTCTGAACCTTTGCAGTCAGAATGCCTTTACCATCGTTGCTGAATCTGTCGTCGCTCTTTATATCGTACTCCTGAATAGTCTTCCCCATCTCGTACAAGTACATCTGGTGGGGCAGGTGGCATGCTCCTCTTGGATGGGTTGCATACGCTGCTGCGAGGCTCGAAAAAGCTCTTGCGTCATGCATCGGAATTTCCAGTCCCTTCACGTGTGCCGCCCAGTTGTCAGCACCGTATTTTCCACCAATAAACCTCACACCTTCGGCAAGTTCAGCCCCCTTTCCCCTCCTGTATGCTATGTCCCTCAACAGTTCCTTGACCTTCTCCGCATCACCCCATTTGATGTCAAAATCCCCCACGCCCTTCTCTGTCAGATACATTGCAAAGGCTATACTGACACCAGAGGAAATGGAATCCATCCCGAGGTCGTTGACGAGGTAGTTAATCTCAATCAGCGACTCAAGGTCGTCGTTAAGCTGTAAAGCACCAAAAGCTGCGAGAGTCTCGTATTCCGGCCCATGAATCTCCTTGCCCTTGTGCTCGACAACCCTTCCACACCTCACCACACAGCCGAGACAGCCATCGTTCCCTCTCAAGACTGATGCCGCCATTGCAGCGCCTGATATCTTCGTCGCCCCTTCCCACGTTCCCTGTGTGTAATACTTGATTGGCAAATCCCCGAAGCCCTCTGCCGTTTCCACGTAGCCTGAAGTCCCAAGCTGTGTAAACATGTTGCAGGTGAAATCTTCCTTTATTCTCGCCATTACTTCATCAACGACCTTGTTAAAGGCATCCTCATCTGCTACCTCAACCTTATGCCTCTCAGATGGGTCATACACAGCAGCAATACTCTTCAGCTTCTTTGAGCCCATCACCGCCCCCATTCCCGTTCTGCCAGCGTGTCTGGAGTTGTCAACCTGAATGCATGCATACTTCACCAAGTTCTCCCCAGCAGGGCCTATAACGGCTGTAGAAACCCTCTTCTCTCCCAAATCCTTCTCAATTTCCTCCTGCGTTTCGTAGCAGCCCTTTCCCCAAAGGCTCTCGGCATCAACGATTTCAGCACCATTTGCATCCACTTTAAGGTAAACGGGCTTATCGCTCGCCCCCTCTATGATTATGCCATCCCAGCCGCAGTATTTCAGATAAGTGGCCATCTTACCACCGGAGTTGGACTCGCCCCATATCCCAGTCAGCGGACTGCGAGCGCAGAACTCCAATCTGCTTGTTGAGGGGGCCTTTGTTGCTGTCAGAGGACCTGTCATTAAAACCAGAACATTTTCCGGTGATAGTGGATCAACCTCAAAGGTCTTCATGTCGTAGTGCAGCTTCACAGCCAACCCTGCTCCACCGATAAACTCTCTCAAATCCTTCTCGTCTGGAATGTAGGTCGCAACACTCTTCTCAGTCAAATTAACCCTCAAAATCTTCCCGCAGTAACCGTACATCAAACCACCTCAGAAATCAACCTTTTTGCCGTAGAAAGCATACTCCAGCAGCTTCCTTGTCTGCTCCATATCAGGACTTCTTGGAGAGGTTATTATGCAGGCATCGTTGATGGCATGGTTCAGAATCTCCTCAATCGCATCGAAGTACTCCTTCTCACCGACAATCTCCGAAACTTTCGTCGGTATATTTATCTTGCCCATAAGGTCGATGATTCTCTCCACCATGGCCTCACCGCTCTCAAGCCCCGCTCTTCTCGCCAGATAATCCATCATGGCCTTCGAGCCCTCATCGTTGAGGTAGAACTGGAGAACGTAAGGCAGGTAGACCGCAACACAAATACCGTGATGCACTTTAAAGTAAGCTCCAAAGGCATGGCCTAAAGAGTGCACCGGCCCGACCTGAGAGTTGCCAAATCCCATTCCCGCCATTGTTGCCGCATGGTGCATCTTCGCTCTCGCCTCCTTGTCACCATTGTAGGACTTCTCAAGGTTTTCCAAGATTATTTCGATGGCTTTTTCGCACATCGCATCGCTGAAGTCATTTCTCCAAGGTGCGAGTGCACCTTCGATTGCATGCGTCAACGCATCCATGCCCGTCCCGGCTACAAGCTTTGGTGGCAGCTTCTCAACGAATCTGTAGTCCAGTATCGTTATATCAGGTATGGCCTCTCTGTTCGCCGGCAGAACCTTTCTCTTTTCCTTTGTGTCGGTGAGCACCATTGCCCACGTTGCGTCAGCTCCAGTGCCGCTTGTCGTTGGGATTGCGATGAGCTTTGCCTTCTTCTGGAATCCAAGCTCGTAAAGGTCTGTAAAGGGTGTAATGAACTCAGGGTCAACATCGAGTTCCATAAGAATCCTCGTCATCTTTGCAACATCCATTACGCTTCCACCCCCCAGAGCGATGATGAGCTGTGCATCAAGCTCCCTAGCCACCTTGGCACATTTTAAGGCCGTTTCAATGCTCGGTTCCGGCTCAACCTCGTCAAAAACATCGATTTTCTCGGCTTTAAGATTTTTCTTCACCTCTTCAAGGTAACCCATCTCGCTCAGAACTTTGTCGGTTACTATCAGCACCCTCTCAGCTTTTTCATTCTGCAGGTGTTCAATGGCATCATCGCCGAAAACTGTCCTTGGGACAACAAACCACCACATAATGATGGAATGATTGAACAATATAAAATGTTTTTCAATGTTTATTTTGTCATCCTTAAATTTTTACACGAAACATTTTTTAATTTTAAATACAGTAATCTTTTTGATGCCATCTCTTCGCTTCAAATTTAGGAAGAAAGAAGAAGAGTTGCCAAGAAGAACGGCTGTTTTTGAGATAATTAAAAAAAGTGCAAAAGAGGAGTTTCTTGGTGAGGAAACCTACAGAACACTCTCAAAAAGACTCTCACAGGAATTCGAACCACCCGAAGGGTGGGTTGAGGTTGAAGGTTATCCCGTTTATGGCAGATTCGTAATTTCCAGCGTCCACATCCTCTACAATGAGGAAAATAACGAGTTCATTTACCACGTCAACGAGCCAAAGCTAAGTGATGAAGAAGAGGAGCTCGTCAGAAAGGTGGTCAGCAGGCTTGAGTACTACGCGGCAAACCCCAAGGAAATTAGAGACAAAGTTGGAACGCTGAAGAAAAAGATTGACTCCATCTTCGAAGCTTACAGAGTTGACCTCGAAGGCTCGGACTACTTCAGAGTTCTTTACCACATTTTCAAGCGGACTCTGCTATACGGCAAAATAACACCCATCATGTACGACCCCATGATTGAGGATATCTCCTGCAACGGTTACGGCAAGTATATCTACATATTCCACAGGAAGTACACAAACCTCCGAACGAACATAATCTTCGATGATCCGGACGAGCTTGACAGCTTTGTTGTTAATCTGGCTCAGAAGTGCGGGAAGCACATCAGCATTGCGGAGCCGATGGTTGATGCGACGATGC
>JAPDIW010000062.1 GCA_029259415.1 Archaeoglobi archaeon | reverse complement strand
TTTTTCTTTTTTAATCCTTTTATCGAGCTCTTCTGCTGGCATATGCTGCACAACTTCGTAGATTCGCTTCCTACCCATGTATTTTGTTGTTTTGTTTTAGTATAAATAGTTTTGCTCAAGACCATAATTGTAAAAAACTTAAAAATCACAGCACAATTTTTTCATAATCCTTTTCTAGTTCTTCCAAAAATTTTTTAGGTGATATGCCACGTGCGTAAGCCACAGCAGTCATACCTCCAGCTCCAACTCCCTCCTTCACAAACCCTTCTTCGTACGCTCTCAAGCCCGGATACCTGGATTTTCCAAGCAGAGGGTCTGCAACAACTACAGGGTAGGGGGAGAGGGAGAGGTCAGCATTGCCGTCTTCGCTGACATACTTCGTTGTGGCAATCACCGCATTAATTTCACCCATTCTTGCCACAAGATTGGCAATTGCCACCATCTGTGTTCCACCAGCAAGGATAACGGGTTTCTCAGAACCGAGTGCAATTCCAATTACTCCAGCCATCACCGGATCACCAACGGCTGAGAGAATCTCAACGGGATCGTTACTCTCAACCCTCTCAACAGCCTTTTCCACAACCCTCCTCTTGAGCTCAACGGGGTTTTTAGGCATGCTTGACGAGACAGCATCTCTCAAGCCGAGAGCTTTTAAAACTGCCGCTGCTGTTGTAGTCCCAGCAGGAATGCTTTCTCCTATGACCAAAACGTCCGAGAGCTTTGAAATCTGCTTTCCTACAATCCTTGCTCTTTCAATTACCTCCTCAACTTTTTGCCTGTCCATCGCCCTCTTTTCTGCAATGTTCTCCCCCACAGGCGCGTTCAAGTCGATGTAAGGGATCTTGGGTGGAACCATCAGCCCCGAATTCACAACGAAGAGGGGAATGGATGTGAGTCTCAAAACTGTGTAGGTTATAAGTGCCGGCGTTGGTTTACCATCAGGTGTTGCCGGAACACCGTCGATTGAAAGACACCTGCCGTGATAAAGTAGCTCTGCATCGGCTGGTGGAGTGTATTTTATGAGTTCAGGATTTGCTCCTGCAACCGTTATACCACTGATGTTGGCAGTTTTTGTGTTCCCGATTACGAGAACAAATGTTGCTTTACCTTTTGCCAGCTCAATGATGTCGCTTTTTCCTTTAACGAATGTATAATCCATGGTTTAATTGTTCAGAAGGGAAAGAAAAGCATTGTGTTTGTGATACTATCGTATTACATCTAAATTCCAAAAACGTTAATTGTTCTTAACAGATAAAGTGACAAATGGGTATCGAAGAGATAGAAATATTAAGAGAAAGAGCAGAAAAATTTATGGAGAATGGAGAGTATTTGCTGTCCAAGGGTGTTCTCGACATTGCGGCGTTCAACATCCAGCAATCTGTCGAGCTCTACCTCAAATACAAGCTCTTCCAGATTGCTGGGGATTATCCTAAAACACACTCAATAAAGAGGCTTTTAAAGGAGATTGGAAAAGTTACAGAAAAAATAGAGAAAGTCCGGTCGTTTATGGAAGAAAATATAGACGGAATATCGAATCTAGAGAATGCTTACATTACGTCCCGCTACATCCCCACTGAGTTCGAAATACGAGAAGTTGAGAACATGCTTAAGCTGGCAAAGAAAATAAGGTCTTTTGTTGATGAGCTATGAGGTTGATGGATGCTGTAAAGGAAGTCGCACAGGAAGAGAAAAAGTATTTCGAAAACTACATGGAATATGCAAAGCTGATAAAGAGAAAAGCCGAATCTCTGCTTGGAGAAGCAAAGGTCTACGTATTCGGCTCCGTAGTTGAGTGTAAAAATACGCCGATGAGTGACATAGACATTCTAATTGTGTCAGAAAATGTTCCCAAAAGTCAGTGGAAGCAGGCTAAAATAAAAGGAAAGATTCTGAAAGAAATCGATGTCTTCGCACCTTTTGAGATCCATCTTGCCACTCCAAAACAGTTTGAGTGGTACCGCAGGTTTGTTAGGAATATGAGGGAAGTCTAGGTTAGCTAGTCCAGATATTCTGAGGCTCCAAATCACTTTTTTATTTCTTTTGCAGCAGCATAAATGACTAATACCAGTCCACACATAATCATCGTGCCAATGCAAAATCCTGAACCGCTTATCTCAACGCTGTTGCCGGTTATGTTTGTGTAAACAAGCAGCACGAGTGCCGTAAGTGTTGGCACAGCAATTAAGACCTTTCCCACGATTTCTACTGCCCTGGTATCTTGGGACATGAGTTCACCTTGAAAGTTGTTTTGATTTGTATAGCCATTGCATACTATAAGTCTTTTGCTATCCGCATTCATTATTGCAAAACTATGAAACTATAGGATACCATATAAAAACGCTCAGAAATGAAAATTACAAAAACGGCAAAAATAAAATATCAAGGCTTAAAGGGTTCAATAATCGAGCTTCTACCCTTCATTATCAGCTCAGCCACGCCCTCTCCTGCAGCCAAGGCGAGGGACATGCCATGCCTTCCGAATCCGTTGAGCTGAATGAATCCTTTCACCTTCGTTTCTCCTATTACCGGCATTCCATTCCTGCCAACATCGTAGAGTCCGGCCCACTGCCTTAAAATAGCCATGCCCCTTAACTTCGGCACGAGTTCTGTGATTCTTTTCGCATAGCTCGTGAGGAAGTCGAGAGAAGCTTTTGTTTCAAGTGTGGTGGTTTCACTGCCCAGAATACCTCCGACAATCTCTCCTCTCATGGACTGGCTGAAGTAAACTCCAGTAGAGATGTCCATGACGTATGGGTCAACGTAAGGCTTGAGACTTTCAGTTACACAAATCTCTTCCTTGTAAACCTTGTTGCCGAGCTCAACGCCTACCTGCTTGCTTATTTCATTGCTCCAAGCACCAGCGGCGTTTATCACGTAGTCGACTTTGTAGCTTTCCCCATTGGCCTTCACAATCAGCTCATTGCCCTTAAGCTCGACATTAGCAGGCGTGTAGTCGTAAACTTCAACACCAAGCTCCCTGCACCCTTTGGCAAGTCCCCAGACTACAGGCCACGGAAATACAACTCCACCATCAGCAAAGTAGCTGGCAACACTAAACGCTGAGGTGTTTATGTCCGGGAAAAGCACTCTGACGAACTCAGGTTCCACCAATTCAACATTTACTCCGTTTCTCCTCTGAAATTCAACCTCTTCCTTGAGTTTGGCCTCGTCTCTCTCACTTGCTATCTTGACATACCCGTCTTTTCTCAAAAGGAAGTTAAACCCCACCTCGGACTGGATAGAGTCGTAAAGCTCAAGCGTTCTCTTTGCAAGTCTGATAAGAGGTTCGTTGTTAAACTGAAGTGTCAATCCTCCCGAATTTCTTCCGCTTGCTCCGTAGAGAAGGTACTTTTGCTCGAAGACCTTTACGTCAACTCCACTCTTTGCCAAAAAGTATGCAGCTGACAGCCCCGCAACACCACCGCCAATTACAGCAACCTTCATTCTTCATCACCCTTCTTTGCAGCAAGGATGTAAAGCGGGACTGGGTTGACGGGCTGCCTCTGCGTGGTAACACCGATCTCATCAACACTCTTGCCCGTTTTCTGGCTGAGAATTCTGATGACGTGCATCAAACATCCTTTACCCTGGCAGGGGCCGGTAGTAGCTCCTGTAAACCTCTTAAGGCTTTCCAGATCATCGTAGCCAAGCTCAATTGCATGGATGATTTCCTCCTCGGTTAAATCTTCACACCTGCAGACAACCTTCCTGTCCTTCATACTTTCACCTCACGGGTTTAACTGCCCTTACTTCGAAAATCAGCTCGGCAGGAACTTCAACTCTGACAAGAGACGTGTTGTCATTTCTTTCCGGTGGAAGCACCCAGTTTACGACTCCTTCACCAACCTCTTCCCCTTTCCTGTTGTAGAGCTTAACCCTGTCCCCCTTCTTCAGCCACGGCAGAAACTCATACTGCAGTGTGACCTCTCCCATTCCATCATCCCTCAACCTGAGCATGAAAATTGCCAGTCCAGGGCAGACACGGATGCACTTCATACATCCTGTACATTTCTCATAGTCAACTTTCGGCGGGTCATTGATGTTCTTCATTTCAATGGCATTTGAAGGGCATGATTCAAAGCATGGGCTGCATGGGATAGGTTGTGGACATTCAATGTAGGCAACAGCCCTCTTTTTCAGCCTCTCCTCACTTGGAAATGGTGGAAGCTCGTCTTTTTCCAGATAACCCCTCTCCAAGTATCCGAGACTCATGATACCACCTCGCTTTCAAGAGTACATTTCTTCAAGCCATTGACTATTCTCTCTCCAAATGGACCTGATCTGAACTCCTCTATTTCCCTCACTGCCTCCTCAAGCTCCTTCTTTGCCTCCTCTCCACCATAACCAAGAGTTACAGCCGCATGAATTCCTACAATCCTGCCTTCCATAATTGCTGCAGTCGCTTCCTCAATTCCAGCAACATCACCGGCAACGTATAGTCCTTTTACACTTGTCTCGTTGAATTTCGACCTTAGTGGAACTATTCCACCAAGCTCGGGAACGAACTTCATCTCACAGCCTGCCTGATACAGCAGTTCATGTGTTGGAGAGAGACCAACAGCCACACAGATGAAATCACACTTGATTTCCTTTTCAGTGCCGGGAATCGGCTGCCACCTGTCGTCAAGTTTGGCTATAACAGCACCCTCAACGCTTTTTCTGCCTATGGCCTTCAAAATTGTATGTCTCACGTAAATAGGCACACCGAGCCTCCTGACCTTCGCAGCATGGACGAAATAACCACCAATGCGAGGCATTGCCTCCACAATCGCAGCCACGTTTACTCCAGCCTGCATGAGCTGGTAGGTGAGTATAAGACCGACATTTCCGGAACCTACAATCAACCCCGTGTTACCCGGCTTGATACCGTAGACATTCATCAAAGTCTGCACACCACCGGCACCGTAAACACCCGGCAAGTCGTTGTTCTCAAATATTAGCGTTCTCTCGTAAGCTCCGGTTGCAACAACAATTTTCTTTGCCCTAATCCTCAAAAGCTTACCTTCATCATCATTCAGCCTCTGATAAGCTCCAGCCTCACCGTTGTAAATTCCGAAAACTCTCGTTTCTTTTCTCACCTCAATGTTTTCAATATTATTCAGTTCCTCCTCAAGGATGCCAGCAATCCTTATGCCTCTCGTTCCAGCCCTCTCTTTTGCGGAACCGAAGAAGCGGTGTGTCTGCTTTATCAGCTGTCCTCCAAGGAAGGGGTTCTCGTCTACAAGCAACACTTTCGCCCCGTATTTTCCGGCGTTTATCGCTGCAGACATTCCTCCCGGCCCACCACCAACCACAAGCACATCAGTCTCTATTTCTTCCACCTCAGCCTTTCCCTGAAACACTGCCCTTGGTGGGTTGCCGAAACCTGTGAACTTTCTCATCCTCTTAACCATGAAGTCTCTTGCCTTTTTCGAGGTCGTAAACTTAGAATAGTGACTTCCGTGAGGGAACACTCTGTCAATCACATCGTCGAAAATTGAAAAAACATCCTTTTCAGCATCTGGCAAACCACTCTGGGTTCTGACCTGCATTCCGTCTCTTACATAAACCTTGCACGTTCTGACGTTCGGTATTCCATCGACTTCCATCATGCAAGCCGAACATTTTCCTATTGCACAGAAAAATCCACGAGGGCGGTGCCATCTGAAAGAACGACTGAAAACCCTTACACCGGCAGCGTAAAGTGCTGCTGCTACAGTTTCCCCTTCGTACGCTTTTATTGGTTGACCGTTAAAATATATAGTCACTTCCTTACCCCTCTTGAAATCGACTATCGGGTGCTCCTGTAATCTACCGTGCTCTATTTTGACCATCATTTCACCTCCCATAATTTCAGTGAAGTCAAGCGGAAGAATGAAACGGTGTATTTATAGGTTTTCTTTTTTAATTAACATGCATAAACAACTGACAGCCCTCCGTAACCATAAACCTCAACACCTCTTACACTATTCTGAAATTAGAAAATTAAATTGGTTATTTGATGCTTTGCCCTAAATTCTTTGCGAACGACAGTAGAAAGCCGAGAGAATTCTGTACATCCGAGTCCCTGAGATATTTCAGTGCTCCAACAATTCCGACAGGTTCAAACTCCTTAGTCTTTTTGAATGCTTCGATAATTCTCTCCACCGTCATTATCATTTCATCGTCGACAGATAAGGCCAAAGTAAGCAGAATTTCGAGATTTTTAGTTGCAGCCTCTTGCACATCATCGTCTATGAATGCATCCGGTAGCTTTTTCATTGCAAGAACCGCACCAGAAAGATCAACAAGCTCATCTAGAACTCCACTATTCTCCAAGTAAACTAGCTTGTCAACAGCTCTGAGGATAGCATCTCCATTTTCTGCGAGCTTTTCCATCAGTTTTGTCAGTACTTCAGTGGCCTTTGTCTCATATTCTGCAATCATGGCATTACTACCAGTAGTTAAAATTTAAGTTTTACCATTTTGAAGAAATTTTGGTGCTGTTACATCTTCCTTGGAAATTAAAAAGGGCAGGGATTCAACCCCACCCATGCAGCTGCAAATAGAAATCCCACTACGGCTAACAATAGACATCCAGAATAAAAAGATTCCCATTCAGGAGCTGACATCTGCTTTAAAGGGAATTGAAGCTGCAATTCTGGGAAGAGTTCTGGAGGAAATAGATAGCGTTCTGATCTCCTCAATGCAGAAAGGATACGGAAAAAACGATTACCACAAGCACAGCAAGGAAGAGAGGACGATTGTAACGCAGCTTGGAAAGACAACCTTCAGCGTTACAAGAGTCAAGGAAAAATCGACTGGAAGAA
>JAPDIW010000013.1 GCA_029259415.1 Archaeoglobi archaeon | reverse complement strand
CATCGGTCTGCTGAAAAGGGTTCCAACATGTTGTCAAAATTATTTCACAACCCTAAACCCAACTCTTGTGAGAAAGCTAACTAACAAGAAAATCAGATGGATAATCAGACAACTCAACAAGGGAACTCAGCAAGAAATAGCAGCAGTGGTGAGAGTAACGCCAAGAAGAATCTACCAGATTAAAAAGCAGTACGAAGAAACTGGCAAAATAGAACTGAGACAGCCGGGAAGAAAGCCCAAACAGATAGATCCAGATACGGAAAGAATTGTCTTAGAAGCCTACCAGAGGTACAGGCTGTCCAGTACCGCTTGAAAAGCTGATAGAAAGGGACTACAGCATCCATATTCCCCATAACACTATCTATAAAGTCCTGTTAAAACACAATCTGGTGGAGGAGAACATGAACAAGAAGAAAAGGAGGAAATGAGTTCGCTACGAAAGAGAGTATTCAATGTCCCTATGGCAGGGAGTCTCTTTACAACTTCTGCAACCAGCTTTTCGGTTTAAGCATAGATGTCGAGAAGTTCACTCCCTTCTGAAACAGACGGATCTAGAGCGTAGAAGATTCCTCCGTTACTGGTTGCTATGTACTGGGAGCTGCTATCGATCGCAAAAACGGAGAATTCCGAAGGTGAATTGTTAGGTAAATCCTGAGCTATCCAGAATCTCCTAAAAGCTCTTTCTAGCTCTGTTTCTATCTTTGAAGATTTGCCGCTGCATTCAAGCTTTATTCTTCCAGATTTTGATTTCAACTCCTCTATGTACGAGTCTAAGAAATCTGGCATTGGACGACACCCTTAACCAGAAAAACACCGAGGGGTGTTAGTTCTATTCTAACATTCCTGCCAACCTTCACTTTCTTCACAGCTCCCATTCTCTCCAGTTTGGCTATGTGGTGGCTCAGCCTGCTCCTCTCCTTGAAGAACTCCTCGCTCTTCCTGTCCAGTCCCGGATTCAGCCTAGCAATCAATTCATCAAGAGCGTTTACTCCACCATCTATGGCTGCGAGAATCTCAATTTGCTCCTTTGTAGGAAAATCGACTGGAAGTGTTGGGATCTCTATAATTTCCTCTATCCCGATTTCTTCTTCATTCTCGTTGTACTTGGGTATAGACGTGAAAATTCTTGATTTGGTAACGCATGCGGCAATGTAACCTGCTATGGCGAGGGAGCGGAGAGAGCCGGAAGCGTTGATTATAACCTCTCTTCCTTCAGCTTTCTCAGCTCCGATTATCTCTATGAGCTGCATCGCAGCTCTGATGGCGTTCCTCTTGTCAACCTTAGCAATCTCAACATCCCAGACGACTTCAAGCTCCTTTTTCAGTTCATTGGCAGTCTCTCTTACCCTCTTTTCTCCCGGAAGTTCTTCTTCTCCAACAAAAAGGATGATCTTCGTGACTGGCAGCTCCCTCAAGGCTCTAATCGACTCAAGAAGTCGCTCCTTGTGGTGGCCGACAAACACTAACTGCGTGATCACAATAGTTGATAGACTTCATAATACTTAAATTTTTTGTTCAAGTTTATCTGACCTATCACAGATTGACTATACTACCTGCTGAAGAGAGGTAATTGAGCTTGCAAGCAGGCTTAAAAGTGAGGCACAGGGTTGAACGTTTACGATGCGAGTTGAAGGTTGCCGGAGAAAGCGGGCAATTTTTTACCCCATACATCCAACCGAATAGTCACAAGTCCTTCTCATTCTATTACAGTTTTAGGTCGTCTACTGAATTTGTTTTGTGTGGGCTGCTCGCATTACCTAGTTAACATCGGAGGGCATTCAAAAACCTTAAATATGTTAGGTAAACATAACAAAATGTTAGAAACAGTTAACAGGTGGTCTCATGGACAGAAGAACGTACAAACAAATAAGTGTGCTTGTAACGATCTTAATCGGCCTCGTTGTGGGGTACTCAGTATCGCAGAATAAACCTCTCTTGGGGTTGGTAGTGGTAGCAGTTTCTTTGGGAGTAATAGTCCTAAAAATTGCAAGAAAAAGGGTTGATGAAGTCCTCGAAGATGAGAGAATTGTTAGGATATCGGAAAAGGCTTCAAGGAGGACATTTGGAATCTCCGCAATATCTTTAGCATTGCTGAGTCTTATCCTATCTTTACAAAACTCGAAAATTGAGTATGCACTCGGATTCGCCGTTTGCGGGATGCTTGTTCTCTACTTGATACTTTACGCTTTGTATTCAGGTGGATCTGTATGAAGATCGTAGGATTGCTGACGCTAATTTCGGGTTTAGTCTTTTGGATTGCTAAATTATATCCCGTAGGGGCAGGATTATTAATAGCGGGTGCAGTCTTTCTAATCGTTCAGGTGATAAATCTTCGAAAACCCGAATCTGAGAGAATTTTAGATGAGAGAGCAGAGAGGATAAATGAAAAGGCGGGATTTTATGCTTTCTGGATTTTGGTTTTATCTTTAGCTTTGGCTACAGCCCTGAACTGGTATTTTGATCTAAAATTAAGGGAAACACTTGCATACTTATTCCTTGTGGGAATATTCTCCTTCGTAATCCTACAAGTTTACTTCTCGAGGAGAGGTTTGGAATGAAAGGGGCGTTTTCTGGAGTGGTTTTTCTGCTGCTCGGAGTAGTAATAATCATGACATTGGATTCTTACAAGCCTCTTTCATACGTTATGATCGCTTTGGGAATTTTTACGATTTTGAGATCGCTGAAAGAGCAGGAGCCGGAAGATGAGCGATCAAAGAGGCTCAGGGACAGGGCTCTGGCAAACTCGTGGATTTTAACTGCAGTTTTTATTTCCGCAGTCTTCATCATTTCAGAAGCTATGGGCTTTGAGATCAGGAACAATTTTCTGATTTTATCGCTTCTCTTAGTCATGCTATCAAGTGCAGCAGTATTCAGAGTTTATTACGAGAGGAGAGGAGACGTGGATCTATGAAGACAAGAATAAAAGAGTACAGGGCTAAGTATAACTTGACTCAGGAAAAAAAGGTAGGAGTTAGAAGGGAAACTATCGTTTTCATCGAAAAGGGGAGATACAACCCATCACTTAAGCTCGCTTACAAAATTGCAAAAGCTTTGAATGCTACAATCGAGGAGCTTTTTATACTTGAGGAGGAGGACTTAAAGTAAAAATTTATATTCCTTCTTTATGTTATTACTATAATGAGAGCGTTTATTCTGTTACTTTTAGTTGCGGCTTTCCTGCTTGCAGGATGCTCGGAACCCATCGAAGAAAGCTTTACCCACACAATCGACTACAGTGTTTCAGTAACTTTTGGAGAGTTGCAGGGAGATGTCGTTAAACCTCCTAGTGTAGACGAAATCGAGAATGTTACCGTAATAGTTCCTCTTCCCGCACTAGATTATCCAATTGACATCGAAAATCTGTCCTGTCCCAAGGGCTGGAAAGCGGAAATCGTGGAAACGCCTTACGGTGAGATGCTGAAATTAAGCGGTGAAAAGGTTAAAACGTGGGTCATGTCTCCGATGCCCGTTCCAGTTGAAGAAGGAAGTAATGCGACGCCCACACCCACCATGGTGAAAAGGGCGGCCAGCTACGATTTTGAACTCACACTTAGACCCGATAGAGAAATTAACACCCTAAACCCGATAGAGGGAGAATTCGTTCTCAAACCGAAGTTTGATTTGAGAGAAGTTGGGTGTCCCGAGGAATACACTAAACATTACAGAAACGTGAAATGTTACGAGTATACTACCATGCTCTTTTACAGCTCAGATCCAGCGGTTAATGCTGACGTGGTTGTTTGGCTTAACGGTAGAAACAACTGGTTTCAGATGGGCTGGACTGGGAACGAGTTCGATGATTACTTTTTCGCACACCCAAACAGTAGCGGCTGGCACGAAATTACCGGTAAACTTGAGACAGGACAGGGCGTCTATATCGAATAGAGTTAGATTTTTAATCTTAAACTCACCCACACAAAGAATAAAAACACTGAAAGCCATAGAATAGTCTGAGGATGATACACGCCAAGTATTACATTAAAAGCCGTGTATCCTATCATAATCTCGCCGCAGGCGTTATAAGAAAAGCGTATAATAACACATGCGGAGGTTCTTTACGCATGGAGAGAAGGGATATCGTTGTATCTGTTTCCAGCTTTGTGGCAGGATTGGCATTCCTTTCGCTGTTGATTCGGCAGTTTTCTTCCCTTTCGAACTTGGGAGACTTTTATCTTAGCGGCGATACTGTCATTTTTGATCAGCACGACATACATCATTCGAAAAAAACTTGGATATGTCGAGAGCAAATCCATGGCAGTTGACAGAGATAAAACTAGAGCCATGTTTAAATTGGTAACTCTCCTGGCTCTCATTACTGCCATAAGCTTTTACTTCGTATTTGACCAAGTCGTCGAATCCGCCAAGCCTGATGTTCCGAAAGAGAAATTTGACGCTGAGGTGCTTGCAGGACTTTTCATTTTAATTCTGGTAGTGTCTCTCTACCTCTCAGCACCGCTTTTGATTGTGGTAATAATCGCTCACGGCTATGGATATGGCTGGAGAGACTTAAGGAGCGATCCCGAATCGAGGAGAAAGATGAGTTACGTGTATATTCTATATCTCTTTCTGCTCTTTCTTTCGGTCATGTGCTGGGCTCTGGTTAAATCTGCTGGAGAGTATACTATGAACATCACAGAGGATAAAATTTTGCTTATAATCGCCGGCGAACTCCTGCTTGCTCTGCTCTTCGTGGCAATTCTCGCCACCATCTTACGATTGCACGGGTATGAGTGGGGTGACGTAAAGCGAATTCACAGAATATTTAACAGCTTAGCAAGCATCGATAAGCCGCGGTGGATGCTAAAAGATTCAGAGGAGTGGAAAGGTGTAAATCTCGTGCAAAGTATCGTTCTGATCGTTCTTGCCTACCTCATCCTTGCCTTCATGCTTGCGGAGTATGCGTTGATCGGTAAAGCTAATGAGAAATTCGTTTTATTCGTTCTTATGGGTGTTGTTTTCCTGCTTGTCTGGAATGCCGTTGAGTTTTGGGAGAGGAGGGAAAAAGTTGAGAAAAAATGAATACTACAGAATTAAGAAAACATCATTTTTGCAAAAATTTCGAAAATTTTTTAAATGATCGAGTTTAATAATACATCTAAGTTCGAGGTATCGGACTTGGAGGTATGAGCTTGGATAGAAAAAGCAAAGTGCTAAAAAAGTTCAGAAAAGAAATCAGATCTGGCATATATTCCTACTTAGTCCTGAAACTCCTGGAAACGAGAGAGTTGCACGGATACGCCATAAGAAAATTCTTCGAAACTCTGACTTCCGGAAAGTTCGTTCCGAGTGAGGGTGCCTTGTACGATCTTTTGAAGGGTCTCCAGAAACATGGCCTGATAGAAAGTTTCTGGGTTACTGATGTAAGGCCGAGAAAATGTTACAGACTTACAGAACTGGGAAAAGAGGTTCTAGAGGAAATAAAGGTGGAAATAAACCTCCTGAAAGAAGTGATTGAAAAGCTTGAGGAGGTGAGAGAATGAATGAGTTGGAGGTTGTCCTTTCCATCGTTATGATATGCGTAGGAGTACTCACGTATGCTTTTAGAAACACACCAAACCCTTATATCGGAGTCAGGATGGGATATACTTATCTCTCAAAAGAAGCTTGGAGGAAGGCGAACACCTTCGCTGGTATTTACTGCATATTAACGGGATTTTGTCTCCTTGCAATATCTGTAATCTTGAAGCCTTCTATACCTGCATTTCTTGCAGTCCTGTTAATCTTGGTTGCAATCCTCGCAGTCCAAAGCTATAGAACAGCAAAGGAGACTTATGAGAGAGAAGATTTGAGAACTCCCGCAAATACAACAAGACCACTGAAAATGATAGGGGTCAAACCCTACTTGCTTGTCCAGCTTATTCCAATTGCTTTTTACTTCATTCTCGCATCAATGTTCTGGGATAGGCTTCCAGATACAGTTGCAATACACTTCGACGCAAGCGGTAGGCCCGACAACTATGCGGACAAGATTACTGGAACTCTTGTCATACCTCTCATTGCCATGGCTGTTATACCACTGCTGACCGTCTTGGCATCGAGGGAGCCGATGCTTATACGTTTTCCAGTATATGGAAAGGGGCAGAAGGTACTTTTCACCCTTCTCGCAGGTGTACAGATTTTCATTGTAGCTGTCATGATGCTTGCATTGCTTTACAATGTTGGCATGGTGTTCGGGGAACTGGTCGTATGGTTTACGATTGGTTTCAGTGTGCTTTTACTGATATGGATCGGCTGGATGTGGCGTGTTTACAGGTTAGAAGTAAACTCATGAAGAAGTTTGGTGACTCGTAACGTGAGGTGAAGAAATGCAGTAACCTTCATCGAAGATGACAACCTCTCTCTTTCGAGCCGTGGGCTGGGAACAATAGCTATTACTTGTTTGATTGTGGGATTTTGCCTTTTAAAAGCTGAATCTGGAAGAGTTAGATAGTAGTGGGACTTGCTGTCGGACTGTCGATTTTACAGGAATTGCCTGATACCGCTTATTGCTGTGGTAGCAGGATTAATCCTAACGCGTTTTGTCGCAAATAAGGCGGGAGCAGAGGGGATGGTGCTGGAAGATGAGAGACTTAAACTCATAGCCACCAGAGCTTCGGACATGGCATTTCGCGCAGTGACGGTAGCTCTGGCAATCTTTGGTTTTGCTCTCAAGGCTTTGAACAACGCATTAGGAGAGTTCTGCTCTACCTTTGTTGCCTGCTATTAGTGGTTTACCAGATATTTTACAGCTATTACGCTTCAAAGCTTGTAGATTATGAAAAAAGACTTAAGGTTTATCGGGCGAGGCACGATTTAACCCAGGAAGAACTTGTTAAGAAATTGGGAATCTCGAGACAGACCATAATAGCGATTGAAAAAGGGAAGTACGACCCCCCCCTCTTAGGTTAGCCTTTAAAATTTCAAGATTTTGGGGGTAAAGTTGAAGTGTATAGTCCCAAAATTTTTGACCTTATAAACCCTACCTCTCATTCTCCAACACCTCATCAAAAAGTTTGAATGCAACACCTAACCTTGCCTCTACCGGCAACCTGCTCCAGAAGGCATCTTCTGGTGTTTGGAGGTAGTGTTTGGTGTCAAGGCTTTCATGGAATCTGACGTTGTTGTACCAGTAAACGAAGTCATCTAAGCTTTCAAAATCATCCCTATGCCTGTTGTAGCAGTCAAAGAACTTCTCTATCTTCCCGTTT
>JAPDIW010000008.1 GCA_029259415.1 Archaeoglobi archaeon | reverse complement strand
AAGAATTCCGCTATCTTTGTTATTGGCTTTCCTTTAAGCCTGCTTTACCATTCTTGCTATGTCCTTGTTTGTTAGTTTCCTCACGTGGTAATCTTGTTGGAGTGTAAAGTTATTTCGGGATACTACAGAAAATGAGTTAAATCCCAAACCTTTAAAACTCAAAAAAATAGTCAGGACGTGAGAGCTGAAATCAAAATTGATGGGATTGATGAGGCCATATTTAAAAGCATAAAGCAGGAGGAAAAGGAAGCCATAAGCAGGGCAAAGGTTTATCAATCTGAAGAAAAGCTGGTATTAGAAATTGAAGCTGAGGATGTTTCAGATTTAAGAGCAGCCATAAATTCCTGGCTGCGGCTGATCAAAATGTGTGTAGAGGTTGAAGAGGTGTTGAAAAATGGGTGAACTTCCCCCGCAAGTTCAGAATCTGGTTGCACAGCTTCAGCAGTTGCAGCAGCAGTTGCAGGCTGTAATCACTCAGAGGGCGCAGGTTGAGGCTTTGCTCAGGGATACTGAGCAGGCCTTAGAAGAGCTTCAGAAAGTTGATGATGACACGCCTGTTTACAAGGCTGTGGGCAACGTGCTAGTTAAAGAGAAGAAAGAGGACGTGATAAAGGAGCTCACAGAGAAGAAGGAGACATACGAGATAAGGATAAAAACATTGCAAAGGCAGGAGGAAAAGCTGAGAGAAAGATTTGCCGAGACACAGCAGAAGCTACAGAACCTACTCAGTCCCCAGGCAGGATAGCGTCGAGGATTTTAGAAAGCAATTTTTTATCAATTTCTCTGCTTATCCTCAAAAATTTCCCCTCGTAGGCAATGAAACCTTTTTCGAATCGCCATGCGGTTTTGAATGGGTGAAGCTTAACCTTGTTCGCGCCAAATGACTCAAGATTTACTGTCTTAACATCATTTTCAAGCTTTACCGTGAATGAGAGGTCATCTCCCACCGCTATGACGTTCTCGTAGATTTTCCTCATTTCCGTCTGCAAATCCCAAGGTTTCCAGTCTCTCTCGTTGGCCTTGTCGTAGAGTTTCAGTATAAGCTCCTTCATGCCACCACTTCCACAGCAGTTTTAAAGCCCTTTTCCAACTTTTTCTGTGAAACTTTGCAGAGAATGTCACAGCATCATCGGTGAAGGCATAATTGCTGAAAGCTGTGAAGCGTGCTGCAATGCTTTGGACAAAGTTGAGGAGTTTGCAGAGGAGATCGTAAAGGCCATGTCCGTTTATGAGTTCGAAACTTTCAACGTTGGGAGCAGGGTGTGGGGGAGTTTGAAGGCGTTGCAAGAGCATCTCGCACTTAAGGGGGTTGAATATGAAATAAAGCAGAGGTTCAATGCAAAGCTGGCGACAGCCATTGAGAAAAAGACCGGGAAGAAGAGAAGTCTTAACCCACACATAAATGTCCTTTTTGACCTCGAAACATTCAGATTTAACCTCCAGATAAAGCCCGTTTACATCTACGGGAGATATCTCAAGAGAGTGAGACACATCTCGCAGACGAGGTGGCTTTGCGGTTACTGCAAGGGGAAAGGGTGTGAAGTGTGCGATTTTACCGGAAGGAAGTACGTTTCATCGGTTGAAGATTTAATCGCCGCACCGGCAATAAAGCTTTTCCAAGCGAGGGATGCGAAGCTTCACGGAGCGGGAAGGGAGGACGTAGATGCGAGGATGCTCGGCACAGGCAGACCGTTTGTTCTTGAAATAATCGAACCGAGGAGGAGGTTTGTTGATCTGACAGAGCTTGAGAGGGCAATAAATGCACAGAGATGGGTTGCCGTTCGCGAGCTTGAGTATGTGGATTCAGATAAGGTTAAAGAGGTAAAAATGGAAAGGCACAGAAAGAAATACAGAGCAAAGATAGTCTTTGAGGAGGAGGTTGAAAAGGAGAAGCTTGTTGAAGCTCTTGAAAGTTTAAAGGGAGAGATAAGGCAGAGAACTCCAACCAGAGTGTCTCACAGAAGGTCGGACAAGGTGAGGATACGCAAGCTTTTCGATGCTAAGCTAATCCATCACACTGGCAAAGTTGCGGTCGTGGAGTTTGAGGCTGATGCCGGTCTTTACATCAAAGAGCTTGTTAGCGGAGACAACGGCAGAACCACTCCAAGCTTGGCGGAAAAAATAGGAATTCTGGCTAAGGTGGAAAGGCTGGACGTTATTGCAGTCTTTAACTAACATCAACAAGCCTGTAGTTTTGAGTCCCCAGGCCGAGTTCTTCAGCGTAATCGAGCATCCCCTCAGCATCTGTCCAGTCCCAGAACTTCTTGTCCTTAAGCAGCGCACCATTGAGATTTTCAGCCCGCTTGTACAAATCAACACTCGCCCTGTCAATTGCAAGAACGTCCTTGGAGGCCATTATCCCCAAATCCGGCACCAGTGGTATATCGCTGTAAGGATGGCAGTCGCAGTGTGGTGTTATGTCCATCAGGAAGTTCAGGTAGGCAAAGTTCTTCTGCACCTCGAAAACTCCCTTTGCACACTCCACAACTCTTTCCGAAACATCTCTGCCAAACACCCAGAAGGTTTTGACCGCATCCTCCTTGCACGCTTCCGAGCAACCGAGGCACTTGACACACTTTTCCCTGTTAATCTGGTAGTTCTCGATGGCGTTGCTTGGACAGACTTTGACGCACTCATCGCACTTGGTGCACTTTTCCCGGTCAATCTGGGGGTAGTCGGACATGTGGATGTCAAACTTGGAAGGTTTTGCAACGCAGCCAACTCCAACGTTCTTTATGCTCCCCCCGAAACCAGCCTGCATGTGCAGCTTGAAGTGTGTGCAGCAAATGACTGCATCACTCTCTGCAATAGCCTTTGCAACCTTCACAGACTTTAGATGCTTGCCGTTTATCGGCACCTCAACGTAATCGAAACCGAGCAGGCCGTCTGCAATAATTATTGGAGCTTTAAGGGTTTGGTGTGTGTAACCGTTCTCCTCAGCTATGTTTATTCTTCCCAAAGCGGTGCATCTTGGCCTCAGCATCCCCAAACCGGTCGTTTCGGTAACAAATGGTCTTCCACCTGCCTCAATAACCTTCTCAACAACCGCTCTAATGAAGACGCTCCTGAGCGTTCTTGTCGTCCCCCTGTCCCCGAAGTGGGTCTTGATAGCTACAATATCTCCTTTGGAAACTATGTCGAGAACTCCGCTCTCATCAATCAGTTTGCCGAGCTTCTTCACCACACTTAATTGGGGCTGATACCACTTGCTGGGATCGGTAACCTCAGCTCTTACGTTTGTGTAAAAAACGTCTTTCATGAACTTTCTTTAAGCATTCTCTTAATTATCTCTTTTGCCTCTTCAGCGTTAAACTCATTTTTATCGAGGGGAACTGAAGATTTTATAATTCTAACCTTGCCGTCTTCTCTTGTCTCTACAATGTTGGGGAAATACATCGATATCGAAACCTCAACAGTCTTTTCGTGCGCATCCTTGACCAGCGTGAAAAGACTGCTTGAGTTCTCTTTCTCTATTCTTACAAGCAAGGCTCTCAGGAAGTGAAGTATCCTCTGGTATGTGTGGTAGATGAGCAATCCCGAGATCGAGTTCATCACCAGCAGATAGTTGCCTTCCATGCCGTCAAGGACTTTGTTTATTGCCAGACTCACCTCGTTGAGGTTTAGAGGGTTGGACACGATTATATCTCTGCTCTCCTCTGATTCCTTCTTTCCCCAGGTGTAGGTGTCTATAATCCAGATGTCCTCTCTTTTAAGCCTTTTTCTCACAAAATACGCGCTGGAAAGAGTTGTAATCCAAACTACGTTATCAAATTCGCGTGAAATGTCTTCAAGGTACTTGCATTTGCCCGTTCCCGGTGGGCCATTAATAAGTATATGCGTCATCTAAATTCCTCTCTGCAGAGTGTTGGCTTACGTGTCCAGATAGGTTTTAAACTTTTACGCTTTTATCGTTACTAATGAAAGATGTCTTGCTCACTCCGGAGAGGGCGGCGATAGTGGGAAATACAGCTGTAATAGCTGACCTGCATCTAGGATTTGAAAACGTTCTCCAGGAGAAGGGTTATGCTGTGCCAAGAATGCAGTTGAAGGAAATAAAAGATAGGGTAAAAAATATTATTGAAAAGTATGATATCGGTAGAATTGTAGTTGCGGGAGATTTGAAACACGAGTTCAGCAGAAACCTGCCCTACGAGTGGGAAGATGTTAGGGAGTTTATAGAATCCATCGATGTTGAGCTTGAGGTTGTGAGAGGGAATCATGACAACTATTTAGCTGCGATTCTTGCTGATTACGGGATTGAGTTAAAGGAGAAGGTGAAAGTTGGGGATTACATCGTCATTCACGGCCATAAGGAATTTGAGGGGGAGAAAATTATCATGGGTCACGAGCATCCAGCGGTAAAGGTAAGGGTGAGGGGGGCACTCTACACTTTCCCCTGCTATCTCGTTGCAGACAACAGCAAAATTGTTCTACCAGCATTCTCACCTCTGATGGGAGGGGGTGATGTTTTGCAGGGTAACTTTCTGTCTCCAATTCTTAAAAAGGTCAAAAAGATTGAGGTTTACGCAGTCGAGGAAGAGGTTGTTTATCTCGGTAGCATTGAGGATTTAAAAAAGGTAGTATAGTATGGCTATTCAGGAACATCGAGCCCTATGGTTTTTCTGTACCTCATTCCCGGAAAGCTGATTTTCTCTATAGCCGAGTAAGCTTTGCTTCTTGCCTCTTCAATAGTTTTTCCTTTCCCGACTACCGTCAGAACTCTACCGCCCGTTGTGACGTATCCGTTAGTTTTGGCAATGCCGTTGGCATATATGATTGCCTCCTTCATCGCTTCCTCTAAGCCACTTATTGGCTGGCTTGTGTAGTGGTCGGCAGGATATCCCGGTTTTAACCCCTCTCTACCCTTCAGAGCACCGCTTACAGCACAAACTGCAACGCAGCAGTCATTGCTGAACTCCACATCCACTTTATCAAGCCTTCCATCAATGACTGCCATCGATATCTCTGCGATGTCACTTTTCAGTCTCGGAAGCTTTGCCTCAGCCCCCGGATCACAGTCTCTCACGTTTATCTCAAGAACCTTCGGAATCAACTCCCCACCTTCTTCGACGAGCATGATTACCGGATAAAGCACACCCTTGAACACTTTCCCCTCCATTTCTCTGAACTTCTCTATTACCGGTTCCACAACCATTTCCATTATTTTCTCTTCTATCTCCTTATTGACGTCTGGGTGTGGACTCACAGCCCCCATTCCGCCAGTATTGGGGTTGATAAGCTTCCCTTCCTTGAAAAGCTGCTCTATCTGAGCTTTTGTGTAGAACTTCTTTGTCAGACCGATGTAGAAATCTCTCAACCCCTCTATGTCGTCGCTGTCAAAGGCCCTCTTGTAGTCCTTTGCGTGGCCGAATGGTTTAACGGTTTTTCCATCGGTTATTGCGGTGAATGCGACCTCAATACCCCTCAACCTCTCCTCGACCACTATCCTGTTCCCAGCATCTCCAAACTTTTTCTGAACCATGATCTCGTCCACAGCCTTCAAAGCTTCATCAACGGAATCGCAGACGTAAACACCCTTACCTGCTGCAAGTCCGTCAGCCTTAACAACAATCCCGTTGTCAAATTTTTCTTTTATGTACTCCTTCGCCTCCTCCGGGTCATCGAAGTTGGCGTATTCGGGAATTGGGACGCCAATTTTCTTCAAAAAATCTTTCGCCCAGCATTTGCTTGCCTCTAAAATCGTCGCCTCCTTTTTCGGCCCAACCGCCGGAATCCCCTCCTCTTCAAGCCTGTCAACCAAACCGAGGCTCAGCGGCTCTTCAGGGCCTATGTAGGCGAGATCGACCTCGGATTTCTTCGCAAACTCCACTATTTCGTCTATCGCCCTGATTGAGGGAATGTTCTTACCATTGAGTTTTGCGATTTTGCACTTTTCGAAAAATTCGCTACCCCCGTTTCCGGGTGCTACATAAACTTCTTTAACCTGCTCACTTCTTGAGAAAGCGTGAGCTATAGCATTTCCCCTGCCTCCCGCATCAACCACGAGAACCTTCATACCGGTTTTTATCTCTTCGATTATATTCCGTTTTCGGTCAATTAAAGCATGCAAATAATTAATCTTCTTTTTTAATTACAAATTTAACCTGTGTAAAAATAACAAAGCTTAAATACGATTTGCTTAGGCTTTCGAATGTCTTTAAAGTAAAGAGTTTGATCAAGGTGGTTACCATGGATAGGACAGAAATTCTTGAAAAAATTAAGCAGGCAGAGATTAAAGTTGAAGAGGCTATCAGGGCTGCAGAGGAGGAAAGGAAGAACAAAATTCTTGAAGCTAAGATGAAAGCGCGAGAAATTATTGAGAGTGCTGAGGCCGAAGCGGCAAAAGTTAAAGAGGATATCCTCAATTCTGCAAGACAGCAGATTGAAGCTGAAAAGGAGGAAATCCGGAAAAGTGAAACCAAGAAAATCGAGGATTATGCAAAGAAGGGCAAGGATAACATTATGAAGGCTGTGGAGATGCTATATAATGAGTTCGTAGGGATGATGGGACATGCTTAAGCCAGAAAGAATGGTTAAAATTTCTGTAGTAGGTCCCAAGGAGAAACTGGCGGAAACAGCGGACCTTCTCCACAGACTCAACCTCGTCCACATCGAAGAACCTGAAGAGTCTGAATACTTCAGAATCGGCGAGCCGCATCCGGAGGCTTCTGTTGTTTCAAGGGCACTCGTTCAGATGAGGAGCTTCATCTCCCATCTGAAGCTTGACCCAACAAAAATTGTGCCGAGGAGAAAGTTCAGAGAGTCTGAGATAGAAGCACAGCTTAAAGAGAAGCTGGATGAGTATCAGCAGCTCATAGGGGAGAGAATTGAGTATCTGCGAAGCGTTGATGAGAAGATTGCATCCTTGGAGGAGCAGCTAAACCAGATAGAGCCTCTGAAGAGGCTCGGAATACCCGCGAAACTTCTCAAAGGTTACAAGACGCTTAGTGTTTTTGTCGGGTTCGTTAAAGAGGACCCGACGGAGAAGTTTGCACAGGTGACCAGCGATTTTGAGGTTTTCTCCACCGAATACGAGAAAGAGCTTGTTGTGGCAGTTTTCGTTAAAGCTGAGTATGGGGACGAATTCCTGAGAATTTTGCAGGAATGCGGTTACAGAGAGATACAGGTTCCCGATGTTGATGACTTTGAGGCGAAAATTTCGGAGATACAGAAGGAAATTGAGTCGCTGAAGGCAAGAAAGGAGCAGG
>JAPDIW010000080.1 GCA_029259415.1 Archaeoglobi archaeon | reverse complement strand
CTCCCTCGGGCCGGGTATGGGCTCCTTCAGGGGGACGAACTTGATGTAGGATACTGCCCCGAAGGGGTAAAGTTCCGGATGTTGCACGGTCCTGAACAGCAGCAATATCTCCAGCTCGTCCTCGAACGAAAGCACGACCTCCTTCCAGAGCACTTCCTTGGGACCCTTGTGATCGAACTCCGGCACCCGCTCCCCGGCGACGAAGGGGTATCTGTCCGGCTCGCAGGACCACTTAAGCCGCGCCCTGAAGACCCCGTACGGAAGCCCGAACCAGACCCTGTACCTTCCCTCGAGCCCCGGCCTTACCTTTACGGGGGGGAGGACCTCCCCCTCCCGTCCGGGTACGAGCCTTCGCTTCTTCCCCTCTCCGACGACCTCCCAGCCCTCGGGGACCTCCCAACAGTCCACATCTAAGAACGTGGCCTCGGAAGGACGGAGGAGGACATCGGCCTTCCACGATTCCACCCCTTCTTCGGTCAGCCCCTCGACCCTCACGACGACCTTACCTTCGTGGCCATGAAGGCCGTCCCAGTACAGGTTCCAGTACAGCGGAACGGGGGGGCCGTCGAGTTTCACGTTGCCGAAGCGCACTGCTTCGTTCCATTCCCAGAAGGAACTCTCCAGGAGGGCGTCGGGATAAGGCCCCGGCTGGACCGAACATGGGGCCCACGTCCTGCCCCCGTCGGTGGAACCTGAGACTTTGAGGCCGTAGAAGGGACCCACTTCCCTCAGGTTCAGCTCCACGAGCGCCTCTTCCGGAATGAAGCGACAGGCGAGCACGGCACCACCTACCTTGCGGGCATGGTATTCACGGGACAGCTCGCCTCCGCCCAGCGTGCGGAGGCCCTGATGCTGCGCTTGAGCCGTTCCACGACTTCCTTCGTAGAACCCGACATCATGAGCAGCCCTCCACCCACAAACTTGCCCTGAGGTAGGGGCACAGGCTCGGTGGAGGCGAAGGCCTTAAGGACCTCGGTGCCGAAGGGGGGGCTTACGGTGAAGCGGAACCTATCTCCGGGGCCTGGGATCTGGTAGACCTTGCCGGCCTTTATGAAGTTGTCCCTGCGGAACCTTTTGGGGAATATGAGGAAATCCCTCCCCTCAGCATCGTGGTATATGAGCTGCACGTAACAATCCCTGTCCGCCTTGAGGAAAGCCACCATCTGTTCGCCCTCCTGGTAGGAGGGTTTCCTGCCCTTGTCGGTCCAAAGGGCGAGCTTGAGGCCGTGGCCTCCCTTCCCCATAAGTGGCTCCATCTCCTCGGCAAGTGCGGGCCTCAGCTCGTAGGGCACCTTATCCTTAGCTATCGACCTCTGCAGGGAGGTCACCTCCCCTCCGGGGCCTTCGAGCTCGGCGTAGACCACGACTTCGTCGCCACTTTCCCAGTACTTCCCGGAAAGCCAGGCCCCTCTGTGCTCCGGGTCCTTCTTGAGGAGCGATATACCCGCCTGGCTCAGGGCCGAGGAGAGGGCCCTCGTAAGGTACCTTCCGAACTCCCCGGAGACCCCCGTCTCCCTGTAGGTGAACGCCCCGACCATGACCTTCTTCCCTTGGGCCCCCTCGGCCAAAATCCATTTCCCAGAGTCTAAAGCTTCGTTCAACACAAGAGACGTATCTCGTATCATTGGAATTAATCGGTCCTTGATTTTTTCAAGTTTTTTCAGTACTTCTTCGGGGGATGGATATTCTATGTTATATTTCTCAAATATCGGTAATTTATACTGGAAAAGAAGATCTAATTTTTCCTTGACAAGTGAGAAATCCTTCAAATCGCCCATCCGCAATCCAATTCTGTTCATCTTATCTGCATAAGTGGGTCCAATACCCCTTTTTGTTGTTCCTGCAGCGAGTTTTCCTTTAATTTTTTCTTGTAGACCATCTAATAATTGGTGATACGGCAAAATCATATGAGCTCTATCAATCATCTTTGTTGTGTTCTTCTTCACAGATGGTTTATTGAAGGACCAGAGCCTTTGAGTGTTTGAAGCAAGTTGCGGAGAGGTTTCATCCAGAAATCCTATGATGCAATTTTCCAATTCAATTTCTTCAAGTTTTTTAAACTCCTCTTCTGCATTTTCAGGCCTTCTGTAATCCTTTGGATAGGGTTTGGCATATTTCATTCCGAAAAATCTTAGTATTCTGCTTACGTGCCTTAAGCTGTACTCCACTCCAAATTTGTTTTTGATGAGCTCTCTTACCTCCTTCGTCGTCCAGTCATCCCTTTATCTCAGAATGGCTTTCAGTTCCTCTTTCTGCTCATCGCTTAACTCAGAAGACCTACCTCCTCCGTAATTTGGTTTCAATCCCTCAAGACCTTTTTCGTTCCATTTCAAGCCATACGTAGCCTACAACCTTGCTAACTCCGACTTCTTTCGCTGCCTGAGGAACTGTTGCCCCTTTGTATAGCTCTTTTATGAAGAATAGCTTCCTCAGGACTTCAGAGCAGATTTTTTCTCTTTCGAATTTCTTCGTTTAGTTCTTCCAAGGTTAGCCATTTAACAACTTCTTTTCGGGTTTTCTTCCCATGGCAGTTAGTTTATTTCATTGGTTAAAAATGTTTTGTCTAATACTCTAATTTGCGTAGAGGATTTGGATGTCAAAGATTTGGTGGAGAACGGTAAATCCTACACCTTAAATAGGCACATCCACGACTCTTCGTGGCCTAAATTCCCCTCTCTGCTTGCCTACAAGGCTGCGAGAGTGGTAGGCGGGTGGAGAAGGTTAAACCGACCAATACATCAAAGAGATGCTCAAACTGCGGTTACGTCGTTGAAAAATCTCTCTAAAGGACAGGTGGTTTACCTGTCCGAAATGCGGATGGGGGGCGGACAGAGACTACAACGCCTCCCTGAACATCTTAGATGTGGGGCTGGGACGGCCCCGAATGCCCGTGGAGGGAGAACCTCTACCCCTCGTGATTAGCTATAAAAGCGTGATCGAGGTGCAAGTTCTCTCGGTGAAGCGGGAAGCCCCTTGCGTAAGCGAGGGGGTAGTTCACATGGTGAGTTTGTAGAAACCTTACAACCAATGGATCAACTATCTCGTTCTACAAGAAATCCTTCAGGAAAGAGTAAGGCTTGCAGAAATTTGCAAGCAGCAGCTTCTTGTTATTTTTGAGCGTGGAGTAGATGTGGATAACGAAAGAAATAAAACTCGTTAAAGACAGTACTTGTTGAATGTACAAAATGATTTACTACATAAATCTGATACTGATTGCATTCTTCGGACATGCCTCGTAGCACTTCAGGCAGAGTATGCAATCGTCCCGCTCAGAATTTCTCGGATCAACACCCATTGGACAGACTCTTGCACATGCTTTGCAGTTTGTGCAGACTTTAGCATCCACCTGAACTCTCAACTTCCTCGGAAAAACTTTCGAGATCAGGTTCACCAATCCGGCTATTGGACACAGGTTTCTGCAGAAAAACCTCTGCGATTTTATCCCTGGGGCAACGGCAAATGATGTGATAAGAGCAGTCTCTATCGGGGAAATTACTCCACTCAACCCAATACCCCTGCAAATGGCCCCAACTGGGCAGGCGATGCACCAGACTGGCACTCCTGAAATCGCTGAAGCGCAGATACTGGTTACCGCTACCACCTCTTTGTATCTTGTGCTGCGTTGTCTTATACTGGTTTTTCGCCGCGAAACTCTGTCAATTATATCGTGAATGAACCCGATTGGGCACACCCAACCACAAAATGCCCTATGAGTTAACCCGAATACCAGAATCAGCACGATACTTCCAGCAGCCACCACCAGTAAGCTTGCCTCAAATCTCGACGCTGCAAGGATCTGGAAGAAGCCGAGGGGTTCAACGAAAACCATGCTGCCAGCGGTAAAGGTGCAGAATGCCCCAGAAACAACTATTACAAACGTTATGAACGATACGATCTGAACGACGAGCCTGAGTTTCTGAATTTTCACCTTTTTTCCACGGTTATTGCCTTTGGCCTTGTCGGGCAAATGTGCTCGCACAGCTTGCATCCGATACACCTCTCTTCCACGACGTGTGGCTTTCCTCCCTTCAGCACAACAGCCTCAAGCGGGCAGATTCTCACACACCTGTCGCAGGTTTCCCTAAGCCATCCTAGGCATCTAGATCTGTCTATCTCAGCGACGCCGATCCTTATATCGCCCTCTTTTAGTGCGCCAGTGGGGCATGATTCTATACACCTTCTGCAGGGTGTTGGCTCCAATTCCCCACTCTTTATCTTCTCGGAAACTTCTGGAATAGGATCTACGAGCTCCAGGTAAACGCAGCAGTATCCTTCCAGTTCCGGTTTGTTTGCCAGGAAAAGATTATCGAGGATCGATGTCGGTTTTAAGCCGTGAGTTGGACAAGCGTCGATGCACCTACCGCACGAGGTGCAGAGTTTAAGGAAGTCGTCGCTTGCCCCAGGAGGTAGCAGGATTTCTTTACCTCCTATCCTTGGCAGAGCTACCGAGAGGCACAATCCAGCGGCGAAGGTCAGCCCATACTTTACGAATTCGCGCCTTTTCATTTACCAAAAAAATTAATTTGTATGCATTTTTTGCCTTATTCTATTCCACCCGAAGCCCACTGCTCCGATCACTATCCAGATTAGTGTGAGCGTTAGCATTACGTAAAAGGCCCTCAGCACTCGATCTATCGCCAGAACTCCCCAGGTGAAGTAAACGAGCACTAGCAGTATTGCGACCCAGACGATAAACAGTATGGTTTTAGGTGGACTCATACACTTCACCTCACTTCACGAGATCTTTGTACCTGAATCCCCACCACTGGTGCGAGTAAACCCTCTCTCCGTAACCCAAGAAGTCGTCGAGGGCACGGCCAGTACCTCCTCCTATAATCGGGGCAAGGTAGTCTCTGAACATCGAGTGAGCTGGCCAGTCGATCTTGTTAAACGGGCAGCTTCTTATGCAGACGCCGCATCCTACGTTGCCGGACTTGCACCAGTACTCGAAGCACTTCTCGACATCCACATGCCACTTCCAGACTCCTTTTATGTTGCTGATCGTGGGCGGATCCCATGTAGGATCACCGTACGGAATCGCATTGCTCGGACAGGCTTCTGCACACTTTTTGCACTTCGAGCAGAACTCGTAAACACCGAAGCGTATGGGCTTGTCTGGAACCAGTGGGGCATCGGTGAACACCTTGGCAAGCCTGACTCTAGGCCCGTACTTTGGTGTTATCAGTACACCCATCCTGCTGTACTCACCCAAACCCGCTGAAATTGCATAAGGTATCGTAATCGCTGTGTCGTTGCCAGACGGTATGCCGATGTAGCCAAGCGACCTCAAAAACTCCGCAACAGCTCCTGATGTTATTGCCATCTGCGAGTAGCCCCACCCCTGCTCACCCATCGACAGACCGCCATCCGACATAGCCATGGCGAAGTAATCCTCCTCGAAAGCCATGACGATCACGTACCTCGTACCTTCTGGGAGTTCAAGAGGCTCCTCCTTGTAATCTACACCAGGGTGGTATCGCGGGTTCAGGACCCTGTGGGAGTAAACCCACTTCGGGTCGTATGGTGCTATCCCGACAAGACATGCACCAAAATGCTTCGCAACTTTCTTGACTATGTTTGTCATGAGCTCCGGGTTTTTCTCCATCGCACTCTTGAACTTCTTCCTTTCCTCTTCCAGTTCAGGATTGGCCTTCCAAGGTCCTGTCGAGAAGTTAAATAGCGGAGAAGTGCCCTCACTCGTCCAGCTCACGAGTCCCCCGTCGCCGTAGTCCATTTCGTGTGGTGTAGTCTTTGCAACGACCCACCATCCGGCTGAGTGGAAGGCGTAGTCGAGGAGAGTTGAAATCTTCCCCTCTTTTATATTCCTAATCATGTTTGCCGGTGTCTGCTTCGCAACCTCCTGAACCTTGGGATCCCAGCCAGTTCTGCTGAACATCGTGTATTTCTGGTTGAACCTCTCGAACTTCTTCTCGTCTATCTTCCAGGGGAGGTCCTCCCACTCAACTTGCACAACGCTAGGGTCTCTCTCCTCCTGCTCCGCTGCAAGCACTTCCAAGAAACCTTTTGGTAGGAAGGATAAGGCAGCTGCCAGACCACCTAACTTGAAAAGGTCTCGCCTCCCGATCTGCATGGCTATCCCCGAGATGAGTATGCTGAGAAAAATATTTAATGTTGTTGTAACTTAAGTTGTTACAATGTTGATAAATGATCTCAGAAAGCTTGGATTAAAAAAGTACGAGGCTGAAACGTACGTCACCCTCATTAAATTGGGAGAAGCTACGGCAAGGGAAATTTCAGAGTACAGCGGAGTTCCGAGGCCCAAAGTATATGATGTGCTGAAGAGTCTTGCAGAAATGGGGTTCGTGGAGGTCCATCCAGGTAATCCAACCCGCTTTAGAGCAATGGATCCGCAGGACGTTCTCGGTAGATTGGAGTCTGAGATCTTGGAGACATCCAAGCGGGTTTTCAAACAGCTTAAAGTTCTAAGTAAGGAGTATGGAAACCTTGAGCAGCCTGTGTGGATTGCCAAGGGAGACTGGGCTGTTACGGCGAAGGTTAAAAAGTTGCTAGAAAATGCCAAAGTCGAGATATATTTGGAAATCATTGACCTAAACTTCTTCGAAAAAATAAAGGGGTTTTTGGAGGAGTGCAAACGAAAAAAGAATGTAGAGGTATCCGGCATTTACTGGAACTTCAAAAATTTCTCACCGCGTTTTCCCAGATTCCTAGACATAATGACAATTGATGTCGATAGCATTCCAGAATCCCTGAGAAGAGATAGCTACGTGTGCTACAGGCTCAATGTTGGAGCCAAGTTGAAAAAGAAAAGAACAACCTACCAACCTACGGTAGTAATAGACGTCGATGAAGGATACAACATCAAAGTTTTTAGAGAGGCTGATAAGCTGACTGCCGTTATAAGCTCGTACCCTATGACTGCCTTATGGCACAAGTGTGCGGTAAAGCGCATAAGGGAAGAATTGCAGTCACACACACCTTTCGAACGGGCATCGTCCTAGTCCACGCCAAAACATACTTGTGAGTTTTTTCGTTAAAAGTATAGATAAAATAAAAGATTAGAAATCCATACATAGGGTCCTTACCAAATCACATCTCAGCCAATCTCTGCAGTACCTTCTTTTCCCTAAAGCCCAGAGCAGCAACCAAGCCAATCAAAAGGACGTTCAGAACTGCATACTTATACACGGATCTACTCGTATAGCGGTGCAATCGTCGCAATCCGAATG
>JAPDIW010000047.1 GCA_029259415.1 Archaeoglobi archaeon | reverse complement strand
ATTTGAGAAGTGAGAAGAGCAACAACGGTTTTATTCTGCTTATGGCTGTATTATCAAACTGCATCGAGTATTTGAGCCATAAGCTTGGTGTAACTTTCTACGATCTGGTTAATCTTTGCTCCGTTGATATAATACGGCATTTGCTTACGTGATTCACATGGTCAGTTAAACATATACTTCCAAACGTTGTATCGCCCGCAATAACCTTAGCCATGCTTCACTTGGGACACGCTGTACTTTCGTTAGCTTCTCTTGGCTTTCTTGGGTTAGGTGCTCAACCCCCAACACCTGAATGGGGAACAATGCTAAATGAAGGAAGAGTTTACCTTAGAGTGGCGTGGTGGCTCTCTGTTTTTCCTGGTTTGGCTATTATGCTCACAGTTTTATCCTTTACATTGCTTGGTGATGGTTTGAGAGATGTGCTAGACCCAAAGTCAAGGAGGGTTGTTTATGGATAAGATATTGGCAGTAGAAAATTTGCAAGTTCATTTTATGCTTAATGGTACGAGTGTAAAGGCAGTTGATGGTGTAAATCTTCATGTTAACAAGGGTGAAACGTTAGCCCTAATTGGAGAGAGTGGAAGTGGAAAATCGGTATTGGGAATGACTGTTTTAAGATTGCTGCCCAAAAATGTTAGAGTCAGTGGTAAGATACTTTTTAATGGGTCAAATTTGCTTGAGTTGCCAGAGGAAGAATTAAGAAAAATTAGGGGCAAAGAAATAGCCTTGATTCCCCAAAATCCTGCAAATTCTCTCAATAACTTTCATCCCAGATGCAAGCATGCAACAGACAGATGTCTGATGGAGCCTCCACTTATCGAGCTCAACGGCAATGCTGTGAGGTGCTGGCTATATGCTCGTTAGAGGTGTAGGATTACACAAGGTTTTTGAGTCCGGTTTTATTGCAAAACGAAAGATTGTCGCTGTTGATAACGTTGATATCGAAATTGATAAGGGAGAAACTTTGGTTTTGGTTGGAGAGAGTGGAAGCGGAAAATCAACACTTGGCAGACTGCTTTTGATGCTAATTAAACCCACACGTGGAGAGGTCTACTTTAACGGTCTGAACCTGAATAAGATGGAGGGTAAGGAGCTGAGGAAACTCAGGCAGAAAATGCAGCTGATTCCACAACATCCGGAAGATGCGTTAGACCCAAGGTGGAGGATCTACGACAGCATAATAGAGCCTCTGAAAATACACAATCGTGTGAACAAAAGTGAAGAAAAGGAGATAGTTTGCAAACTCATAGAAATGGTTGGGCTGCAGGAGGAGCATTTATCCAGGTATCCTCACGAGTTGAGTGGTGGGGAGTTGCAAAGAGCAGTCATAGCAAGGGCAATAGCTCTAAATCCAAAATTTATTGTTTGTGACGAACCAACTTCCATGCTCGACCCATCAGTTCAGGCTTCCATAGTTAATTTACTCCTAAATTTGCAGAAAAAACTCGGGCTGACATATCTCTTCATAACTCACGATTTAGAACTTGCCAGAGTCATCTCGGGTAGAACGGCAGTCATGTATTGTGGACAGACAGTCGAAGAAGGAAAAGGAATTCTGGAGAAACCTCTGCACCCCTATACTAAGATGCTTGTTAACCCTCTCGACATCGACATTGAGCTAAAACACGATACACAAGCTGGAAATCAAGTAGGGTGTAAATTTTACCATCTCTGTCCAGAACGTTCAAATGAGTGCTTAAAACGACCTGAATTTGTTAAGAGTAATGGAAGGACAGTTAGATGCTGGCTGTATAGTTAAGAAATAAAATTAAACTGATAATTTATTTGTGTCAATCAATGGTTGACCATATTTTCTCTTGCATTAGTCGGGTTCTACTCTATTTTACTCCTCAATCCTCCTGAGCTCTGCCACAATCACGCTGTGACCCTTTCTGCACTGCTCCGGAGCGTCGCCTATAACTCTCTCAACAATCACAGTATCACCGTTATTTAGCTCGATGGGGTGGCAGAGAGAATACATGCTGCAGTCGTAAATGTCACAATTCCGTCGTTCGTAGTGAATCTTCGCCCCCTCAACAGCAATTTTTGAATCAACGAGAGCTATTATTGGCAGCTCAACAACCTCCACAGCCACAACACCCTCATCGTGCAGTGGACACTCCTGAACAGCCCCATCCCTCAGACCAACTATCTTGTACTTTGCCCCCTCTTTAAGTTTCAAACACGTCTTCTTAATTTTGCAGCTCTCACACTCCTGTTTTCCACCGAGGAAAATGAATTCTGTGCCGATTTTAGCCCAATCTTTACCGCATAAAGTAATTAGTTTGTTTACTTCTTCATTCATGAGCATCACCAAATTTTCTCTGTATAGCACTATTTTAAATTTGCTCAAAGCCTGATGCTCATCATGTCCTCCGCAACGACGACATCGAACTCCAGATACTCAAGAATCTCATCCTTAACGCGGTGAGCCATTGGATAAAGGTGTGTGAGGTAAAGCTTCTCCGCCTTGCAGTACTTCAACACACCTTTCAGGTTTTCTGGAGTGGTATGATAATCAGCTTGGTAGTTGAAGGGGAGAGAGAGCTCGTGAACCATAACGCTGCAATCAACAGATATGAAATCTTTAAACGCCCTTGTGTCTCCGCTTATTGCCACGACATCGTCAATCACATAACCCCGGCTCTCGATTGAGTGGATTGTCGGAATCGCCCTTATTCTCACATCCTCCTCAAATTTATCTCTTTCATCAACCGCGAACTTTAATTTCCCCCTTAAATACGGGTATGCCTCAAGAAGAGAGTTAAGAAAAGCCTTCGTGCCCTCAGGCCCGTATATCCTCAGCTCTTCTCCCCCAAGAAGCCACCTCGCCTTGAGAATGTTCAGGAGGTCACCATTGTGGTCGAGGTGGTGGTGGGTTATGCAGACCGCATCTATGTCGTTAACACTTACCCCCAACTCCTCCAGTCGGTGATAGCTCCCAATTCCGCAGTCAAAAAGGATTTTTGAGTTGCTAGTGTCAATTAAAATTGAGCTCTGAGCTTTGTTTCCGTAAGGGACTGCAACACCTGTGCCGAGAAAGGTTAGCTTCAACCTTTCACCCCCATCATTTCGCAGATTTCAGCAATAATTGGCTCTTTGAGCAGGTCTTCTCCTGAAACAACCTCAAAATATTCTTTCATTGATTCACCAACGTTCTTACCGAGAGAGTGCCAGTGACTTGAAACGTAAAACTTAACACCTTCTTCAGGTTTAGTGAATTTTCGCATATCAAAAGCCCACCACCTCCCGTCCTCGATGAAAGGGGCATACTCTCTTTTCTTTGATAGAAACTTCTTAACATTCTTCTCGTCTTCGAACTTGGGCCCTATCCTCCTGAAAACTCTCGAAATTTCCTTAATCTGACACTCAAACAGCAGGTAGCAGAATTTTTCAGCAGCCTTGAATGTGTAGCGGATTGGCATGAAGTTCTCCCTCTCCAGAAACTCGAAAATTTTTCTCGAGGCTCTTTCAAGCTGCGGATAGAGGTTGTCCTCTACTATGTCCGGTCTTCTGAACTTTACGGCAAAAACCGCAGTTCCCCTCTCCTCAATAATTTTTCTCAGCCTTTCAGGCTCGATCTCCGTTTTCGGCTTAGGTTTAAAGAACCCCAGAGACGGGTTCTCTAAGAAAGCCCTTGAGAGGTGGACAAACCTTGCAAGGTTGTCGATGCTCAGGTTTGCGGCAACGTTCCTCTTCTCGTCAACTGGGTCGACTACAAAAAACTCCTCTCCCTTCCTCACTTCCCCCTTCGCGACGTCTATTACAGTTCTCCTCGTCCATCTTCTTGCATTCTTGACAGTTTCAATAAATGATCCGTAGAAAACAATCAAAAGCTCGCAAAGATAGCCTGAAAAGCCCCTGACCTTGTATTCAGCACCATAAATTCCGTTGGCCTTCAAAAAACCCTTCAACAGCCTTACTTCGTTCTCCTTCCCTTTTATCCTGTTTTCAAGCCATTTATGGTGGAAGGGTGTTCTATCGACAGCGGACTTAATGTTTCTCGGATCCTTTAGCTTGTAGCACGGCACAACATCAACTTCCACACCCTTAACCACACCATGAACATAGGGATGCTCAGCATACCTTATCTCATAACTGTCGAGCACGGCTTTTCCGATTTCAAGTCCCCTTTGCCTAAGCTCTTCCTTAGGCATGTCTTCCGGAAAGAGGAGAAACACGTCTATCTCAAGGCTACCCTTCAGCCAGGTGTTCCTCGCATAGCTGCCAACGAAAACGTATTCTACCCCCAGACTGTCGAGCCTCCTCCTTAACTCCTCTTCTGCCTCCTTCCCCTTCCTTATTTCTTCCTCTTCAGGAAGAACAAGTTTAAGGGCTTCCTCAATTACCTCCTCCACCCTCATTCAAATACCCTCAAATCTTTGTAAATGGGCCCCTTGGGAGTCAAAATGCTCTGCTTGAGCCTGAAACTCCTTACCTCCATCTCGCCAAAGCTCTCAGAAGCATGTCTCTTTATGACATCAGAAACCTCAGGATTTTTCCTCTTCACCCTCCCGACTGTGAGGTGAGCCTTGAACTCCTTGTCCCTCCTGAAACCGAGTTTCTTGAGCTTCTCGTAAACGTTGTTTGCAAGACCTGTAAGCTCACCACTCTCTCTAACTCCAACCCAGACGACTCTCGGTGAATTCACGTTCGGAAAAGCCCCTACTCCCTCAAATGAAATCTTGAAAGGCTCGAATTCCACCTCTGCAAGCTTTTCTTCAATCTTCGAAACTCTGCTCTCATTCACTTCCCCAAGGAAAAGCAGCGTGATGTGAAGATTTTCAGGCTCAACAGCCTTAACCCCATTAATCCTTGAAAGCTTGCTCAAGACTGGTTTAATTTTTTCTCTTATTGAGTCATCCACATCAACAGCAACAAACAGCCTCATCAATTCGAAATTGCTTGACGGATTATTAACCTTTGGACTTCGTGAGGAAGTATATAACGATTACCAGCAACGCCGCGTTCATCAGCACCTTGTAAATTGGCGCGTATTTGTAACCCGCCCAAACGTCTATCAGAATATTTGCTGAAATGTAAAGCCCGACGATGGAAATAATAAGGAGTAGAAGAAGCAAAATCGTGATTGTTTTTCTTACAGCATCCTGGAATCTTACTTCCTCCTCCATGCAGCGACACCAGCAATCGCTATTAACGCCAGTGCGACCTCAAAACCAGGCATTCCAGCTCCCTTCGTGTAATCCGGCACCTCCTCTGTTATAAATTTCTCTACCTCAAATTCAACCTCTTCCTCTTCTACGTCCTTCGGCACTATCTTGGTTGGTGCAAGCTTAATGACGTCTTTCCAGCTCTTAACAAGCTTCCCCTCCCTCCATATCTCAAGCTTCACGATATAGTTGTACTCGTCAGGCACCACAAAGTCAGCCTCAATGATGTTCGTCTTCCCCTTCCTTAGAGTCGTGTTCATCCACTCCTCGTCAACAAGAACGTTCGACTCGGCCTGAACGACCTTTATCCTTGTCACAACGTTGTAATCTTTCACGCTCTCAACGTAAAACCGTGCCTTGAACTCAACATTACCATCTTTAACGCCGGTGAGCAGAAAATCAGCACCTCGCATTGAAGCTTCAAGCTGCATGTTCTCTGCTACAAGGCTCCTTAGGTTTTTCAGTTGAAGATGCCGCAAGCTGAGAACTTTATCCTCACGCATTAAAATCAGCTCAATTCTGTAGTCCTTGGTTTTCTCAAAAGGTATTGTCAGCAAAGCCTCGTACTTTGACTCCGGGCTTTGAAAATTCTTCTTAACTTCATCCAAAAGCAAACCGGTCTGGTAATCGTAAATCTTCGCCCTTATCGTGAATTCGTCCAGATTTTCCTTCTTTATTTCAGAAATGAAGGTTATGACGACGTGGCTTTCGTTTACAGCTTCGAGCTTCATGTCAATTTCTCCAAACCTGCCATAGCTCTCGAACTTTGAAGAAGCAAGTGATACAGCAACGGCTGCTATTGCTATTAAGACTATTGCTACAATAACAACCTTTTCATTCATGTTGTCACTTGACATCAATGCATTAAAAAAGTTTCTGTTTCGGACTAAAATATTTTAGGCTATGTCAAAAAAGCAGCTTGCTCAATAAGTTTGCCGAATACTGAAGAAAGACGCTCATTTGAACCTCAGGGAACCTGTATGTTTAAAGTAAATCCTAACCGGTTTGTTGTACTTTTCACCCAGCTTTCTGATTTCCTTTTCTTTCTTAACCCAAAATTCCTTTGACAATCGTTTGTATTTCTCTTCCAACTCAGGAAAGTTGTTTCTTACCGCTTCAAAAACCTCTTTTCTGCACGGATTAAGATTCAAGTCTTCGAAGCACAGATAGTCAACAAAAGGAGAGACCTCCCTAAAAATCTCTTCTATGTCCGTTAAGTACGGAAGTATGGGGCCGACAAAAACGTATAGTGTAAAACCCCTCTTCTTTCAACTTCTTTAAAGCTTCCAATCTCGCCTTTGAGCTTGGAGAAAATGGCTCAAAGACCTTTTTAATATCCTCTTCCAGCGTTGTTATCGTAAGACCCAACTCTATGCCTTTGAAGCGGCTAAACAAGTCAGTATCTCTTGTGATTAAATCGGATTTTGTCAGAATAGACAGCTTCAAATTCGGGTTCAGGCTTTGAAGAACCTTTCTTGTCAACTTGTATTTTCTCTCAATCGGTTGATAGGCATCCCCACCTGTGCATAATACTGCTACTCCTTCTTTGTCCTTGTTTTCCTTAACAGCCAGTTCCGGTGCATTTATTTTTACATCAACAAATTCTCCCAATTTTCTTTTTGTTTTCTCCATCGACAAAGAAATTTAAGATAGCAATAAATGCATCCATGGATGCAACCACGATAATAGTTAATGCCCCAATCCGCTCCCGGAATTCTGGTTTTGTGGAATATTTTCCTTGCTTTTATCTCGTATATCTTAGCCATACTCAAGCACACAAGACGAGTTTGCTTAAAGCTTTTTGGCAGAGATAGAGGAGTGTCTTTTCCCGAAATTATTTCCCACTTCAACAAACCCCTGTGTGAAACTCGACGAAAAAGCGATAAAATGGATAATCAGAGAAAAGAAGAAGGGGACACCAACCAGAATAATAGCAGAGATTGAAGGAATCTCAACAAGAAGAGTAAATCAGATCTACAAACAATACGTGGAAACAGGAGAGATTCCAAGGCTAAAGAAGCCAGGAAGACCTAAAAAAGAAC
>JAPDIW010000029.1 GCA_029259415.1 Archaeoglobi archaeon | reverse complement strand
ATCTGCTGAATTTGCTGCTGAGAAGGTATGCTGAGAGGGAGAGGTATGAGTCGTTTATTGGGAAGTTGGTTGGTAAGGGTTATATGGTGGAGGTGAAATTCCAAGTATGATGAAACAGGGCCAAAAATTTTTAAAGATTCGGAGAGAAGAATTCTGCTGGTTTTTATTTTATTCCGAAAATACATATCGCCGCAACGCTCATCGCTGGAAACCCACCCAAATTGTGGGTTAGACCGATGCGCGGGTCTTCTACCTGTCTTTTGCCAGCTTTACCTTGCAATTGCTTGTAGATTTCGTACGCCATCCTTATACCGGATGCACCGATCGGATGCCCAAAACACTTAAGTCCGCCATCGGTTTGACATGGCACTTCTCCGTCGAGTTCAAAGAAACCGTTTTCGACATCTTTCCAAGCCTCGCCTCTAGGAGATATCCCCAGGTCTTCATACGTTACGAGTTCCGTTATTGAGAAGCAGTCGTGCACTTCGAGTAAATCAATTTCCTTACGGGGATTCTCTATGCCGGCCTCTTTGTAAGCCTTCTCTGCAGCCCTGACTGTGGTCTCCACGTGAACTCCGTCCCATTTATAAAGTAGCTCTTCTCCAGGGGTTGCGGATATCTGCATGGATTTTACATAGATCGGATCTTCCCTGTACTCCTTTGCATTCTCAGCTCTGACAACGATTGCAGCCGCAGCACCGTCACTGACTCCGCAGCAGTCATATAGGCCTAAGGGCCAAGCAATGATAGGAGCTTTCAGCACGTCTTCGACGGTCACCTCTCTTCTCAAATGCGCTTTTGGATTCATAGCCCCATTGTGATGACTTTTGACAGAGATTCTTGCCAAAATTTCTTTGCCCTTCTCAGGACTCAATCCATATTCGCTGAAGTATCTCGTTGCGAGCATTGCAAAAGCTCCGGGGGCCGTAACATTCGGAAATATTAGTCTGTTCTTCGTACCCATAACCGTTCCAAATTCTGGTAAACCGCCGTAACCAGTATCTTTCAGCTTTTCCACACCGATTGCTAAAGCCACATCACACGCTCCGGATGCAACTGCATAAACAGCTCCTCTCAACGCCTCACTACCAGATGCGCAGAAATTTTCCACCCTAGTTACCGGAATAAACGGAAGTTTCAGCGCATTTGCTATGGGTAGAGCGCTTTTGCCACACATAACTTCGTCGAAACACGTTGCGAGCCATGCGGCCTGAATATCTTTTAACTCGATGCTGGCATCATCCAAGGCCTCGTTAAAGGCCTCCAAGGCTAAATCTTCAAATCCCACGTCCCATCTCTCGCCAAACTTAGAACAGCCCATTCCGATAATTGCGACCTTATCTCTTATCATCCTCTCACCTCCGGGACTGCCTTCCAGAAGTAGTTGTAGACTCTCCTCCCAGGATCGAAGTCTCTCCTTCTGAACGACATTCCCACTGGCATTCCGACCTTGAGTTCGCCCTGTTCACAGTCAGTTATGTCGAACCAGTATCTTCCACCGCCCTCAAAATCGATTATTCCGTAAATTGCCGGTGGATTAACACTAAAGGCCAAGTAATCCTCCGTAAAGCTGAATATTTTACCTTTTTTGTCGGCAAACCTGTAAGGTTCCAGATCCTGACTCTGACAAGCAACGCAAACTCTCTGGGAAGGATACTGCGGAGTCCCGCACTTTCTACATTTAGACCCCACCAAAGCGAGAATCTCTCTCCGATTTCTCCACAAGACAGAAACGGGTGTCGGGGCAACCTCCTCCCCCCTCATCCCTTTTTCAACTGGTAGAAGCTCTCTGAACGCGAGATACTTCCTGTATGGCATCTTTTTACTCACCCCAGTGGTCTCAGAGAGCGGAAAGTTTTCCTTGGCTGTGAACAAGACTGCATCGCTCCCGCTACCGTAGCTCGCAACGATGATTTTGCTACCGTTTTCAACTTTTTCAAGTGCAGCTGCGAGCATTATGAGAGGATGAGCATTCCCAGTGTTGCCGAGAGTTGTAATAAGCGGGTCCTGAATCTGCTCCTGACTGAATCCCAGCGATAGGGCGATCCTCGGAAAGTCTCTGGGGTATAAGCAAGGATATGCCACCTTTGCGATTTCCGAGGTGTTAACGTTTTTGTTCTCAAGAAGTTTTGAGATTGCTTCGGCTATGAACTTCTTGTAGCCTTCGTCCCTAATCCATCTGTCCTCCCAACTTCTTGCCAAATCGTCCTTGTCAATCTTCCAGGTGTCCATAAAATCGTAAGAAATAGACTGATAACCGTCAATCGACGCCAACTTCTCTTTTCCGACAACTACGGCTGCAGCACCGTCTCCTGAAACCATTTCGAGGTAGCTACCTGGCCTTCCAATTCTGCAGTCTGCAGCGCATACGAGAATTCTTTTCGCCTCACCTGCTGCTACGCAGTTCACAGCATTGATCAAAGCCGTCGTTACGGCCTTGGTCGATCCGGTAAAGTCCGCTGTTGTCACATCGGATCCGAGATCGAGGGCAGTGGCGATGATTTCAGCATTCTGCCTCTCTTTGTAAGGCATCGTCGCACTCGCGAAGAAGACGGCATCGACTTCATCATGCTCGCACCTCATTGCCGCATTCACAGCCATCGTTATACTGTCTTCATCGTAGTTAGCAGTAGTTCTCTCCCCAGGCAGGAAATTTCTCGATATCCATCCAACCGATTCAAATATCTCTTTCCTGTCCAACCTATATTTCGGTACATAAATCCCCATCGATTCTATTCCTACCATTGACACCTCCTCCTAAAATACTCACAATTTTCAGCTATTTTTTCAAGCTCCATAAAAAATATGGAGTCAAAAGACGAGCACGTGCTGTGATTGCAGCACGTGGCAAGTCTTTCAAGAAAGGGTGGCGACAGCTCACCCTTAATCCTACAAACTTCAACGACCTTGCCATCCCTCAGCTCAAAGTTGAAGTTCTCGCATTCAAGGCAGTTCATATCGCAGCAACCTATCAAGGGGGAAAAAACATTTAGGATTTTTGGTTCATGTAGTAGTCCTTGTACTTTTCCCTCAAAGTTCGCTTGCTGAACTTTCCAACGCTGGTCTTTGGTATTTCGTCCGTTATAATTATGTCGTCAGGAAGCTGCCACTTCGCAAACCTCTGTTTCAGGTGCTCGTACAGCTCTTCTTTCGTTAAGCTGTCCTTAAATTCAGGTTTTGGAACAACGAAGGCGAGTGGTCTTTCTTCCCATTTAGGATGGGGGATGCCGACAACACATGCCTCGAAGACTTTTGGATGCGCCATCAAGTAGTTCTCTAAATCAACGCTGCTTATCCACTCTCCACCGCTCTTTATCAGGTCCTTGAATCTGTCGACGATTTTGATGTACCCCCACTCATCGATGGTTGCCGCATCACCGCTCTTCCACCATTTTAGCAATCCATCCTCTATGAACGACTCGAAGGTTCTTGCATCCTTGTAATAGCTTCCCGTAATCCAGTGTCCTCTTATGCAGAGTTCGCCAATAGTTTTGCCGTCGTGTGGAAGCTTGTTTCCTTCTTCATCAGCAAGCATAACCTCCACACCAAAAACTGGAATACCTTGCCTCCTTTTTAGCTCCCAAATCTCTTTCTCACTGAGCTTTTCTTTTAGCTCCGGTTTCACGTAGTTGTAGCAGACGAGCGGAGAGGTTTCGGTAGCCCCGTAGGCGTGAATAATCTCTATGCCAAACTCCTTTAGGCCCTTCATCATTGCAACCGGTGGCTCTGTTGCTCCGCTCCAGCCCCTGATGTTGAATTTCGGCTTCGGGTCCATCTTTTGTAGATAGTTCAGCAGAGGGATAAATATAGCCGGAGCTCCGGCCGTTGCTGTCACGCCTTCACTCTGCATAAGCTCAACCAGTGGAGCGGGGTTGTCTGCTGTATACCTTCCGGGAAATACAAGCTTGCTCCCTGCAAGTGTGGCTGCGAAGAACACTCCCCAGCCATTTGCGTGAAACATTGGCACAATCTGCATATAGACATCATCAGGTTGGAGACCCATTCCAACCGCTGCTATGATTGAGTGCAGAACCATTGATCTGTGAGAGTAGTACACGCCCTTCGGGTTTCCTGTGGTGCCGGAAGTGTAGCACGCAGCATAAGCAGAGGTTTCATCAACCATGGGAAAGTCATATTCTTCGTCAGCATTCTTTAGCAAATCCTCATAGCTGTAAACGTCTGGCAGCTTCGTCTCAGGAATCTCGCCATCTGTTATTACGACATATTTCTCCGCCTTTATTGCGGGGGCTATGGCCTCAGCAAGTGGTAGCAGAGATTCGTCAACGAATATTACTTTTGCTCCGCTGTGATTTGCGACATAAGCTATCTCTTTCGGATGCAGCCTCAGATTCATCTCAAGAAGCACAGCACCGATGCCAGAGATACCAAAGAAGAGTTCGTAGAACCTGTGGGTGTTCCAGCTCAGAACTCCTACCCTGTCTCCGACGTCAACACCCAAACTTTCGAGAGCATTGGCGAGTTTTGAAACCCTTTTGAATGCCTCGCCGTAGTTGTACCTGAACACACTGCCGTCCAGATTCCTAGAAACAACTTCTCTCTCTGGAAAGTTTGCAGCTGCATGTTTCAGTATGTTCAAAATGTTCAGCTGGTATTCGTCCATCATCGTCGACGGAAAACCTCTCACGAACTTCACAAACTTCACCTCCAATTTTTTTAATTATAAATAATTTTCTAAATTCTTAAACCTTACCCTCCTTTTTCAACTTCTCCACTAGCAACTTCTCTAGCTCGGACTTGAGGATCTTACCTACTGGGTTTCGAGGAATCCTGTCGACAATCTCAAGCCTCTCTGGTAGTTTGTAGATAGCGACACCCTTCTCCTTCATGAATTCTCTCAGCTCATCCAGTGTAGGAGCCTCTCCTTTAGGAACAACGAAGACACAAACTCTTTCTCGAGAACTTCATCTGGCATTCCGACTGCCGCAACCTCAAGAACCTTGGGGTGCTCAAGCAGAATGTTCTCTATCTCGGCCGAGCTTATGTTGAAACCACCGCGTATGATTATGTCTTTCTTTCTGTCGTAAAATCCGATAAAACACTCGTCCTTTATGACGAAAAGGTCGCCCGTTCTGAAGAACTTCTTTCCGTCGTACTCGGCGAATGCCTTTTCCGTTAAATCCGGTCTGTTGAAGTAGCAGGGGATAACATTTGGTCCACGATAGAGTAACTCCCCTACTTCTCCTGCCCCACTGAGTTCTCTCCCGTCAGCATCCACTATTTTTGTCTCAATACCCTTGACACCACTCTTCCATCCGCAATCCTTGCCCCAGTTGGGAAAATGATCAACTCTCTTCTCGAGGTCGGGAACATCATCTGGACCTGCAATCAACGCCGTCCCTTCATTTTGTCCCCATATGTTGACGATGTCTATGTTCCACCTCCTCTTGAACTCCCTCATAATCCATTCCGAGGGAGGTGCGCTTCCCGTTGTAATCGTTCTGACCTTGCTTAGATCGTAGTTCTCGATTCCGGATATTTCAGGATCATGTTCAAGACTGCGGGAACCAAAATCGTGAAGTTTATGCCCTCTTCTACAAGCTGCCTGAGGCAGATTTCTGCATTGAACGGGTGATGCAGAACGAAGGTTCCGGCTGTGAGAAGCCAAGGAACGTAGTTAACACCCACAGCTGTCATATTTACTAGTGGGGCTACACAGAGCTGCCTGTCACCTTCCTGTAATTTGCAGACTTTTACGAGGTTTCCACTCTGAAATATCCAGTTGTTGTGGCTCAGCGGACAGCCCTTCGGATCAGCTTCTGTTCCTGAGGTCCAGCAGATCGTAAATATTTCGTTCGCATCGATCTCGACCTTCTCAGGCTCTCTACCGGTTTTTGCAAACTCCCTTATGTCTTCGAGCAAAATAACATTCTCAACCGTTTCTTTTCCAGCATCAGCGTGTCTGAAGCCTTTAAATTCTTCGACGGTTATGTCATGTTTGGATTCCGTAATCTTTGCGAGGTAGGAGAGTTCCCTCTGTCTCCACTGCATGGGCATCGGTGAGATTATTCCTCCTGCTCTGGCAATCGCTAAGTAGAGCATGGCAAGTTCCCAAACGTTTGGCAGCTGGACGAGCACTATGCTGTCTTTTTTGACTCCAGTATCCTGCAGTTCGACGGCAACGGAGTCTACAGCTTTTAAGAGCTTTGAGTAACTTACCCTCTCGGGCTCACCACCAACAAGCTCTTCTCTGTTCGGAGGATCAACAACGGCCTCTCTATCGGGGTACTTTGAGGCGTTCTCATAAAAAATATCCAGAAGGGTAGTGTTCCCCCAGTATCCTTTCTCCGTATACTCTCTAATCAGCTCTTCGGAATGTAAAATCATACACAACACCTTTAAAATCTTATCTTTCCGGCTATAACTCTCGCTATAATCAGCCTCTGGATTTCGCTTGTGCCCTCGTATATCGTCCCGACCCTTGCGTCTCGGTAATAGCGCTCTATATCGTACTCCTTGCTGTAGCCGTAACCGCCAAATATCTGAACCGCCTCGTAGGTGGCCTTAATTGCCGTCTCACTGGCAAAGAGCTTCGCAGCAGAACTTAAAGCTGGATTAGGTTTTCCACTGTCTATCAACCAAGCAGCTTTGTACGTTAATAGCCTTGCGGCCTCGATGTCCTTCCACATGTCTGCAAGCTTGAACTGAATCGCCTGGTGCTCTATTAACGGCTTCCCAAAAGCCGTCCTCTGCTTTGCATACTCTAAAGCCCTCTCGTAAGCTCCTATTGCCATACCAAGCTGAATCGATGCCACACCAACGCGGCTCTCATTGAAGAACCGCATTAGCTGGTAGAAACCGGCGTTCTCAGTTCCTATCAGGTTCTCTTCTGGAACAAAAACGTTTCTGAGATAGATCTCGGCAGTGTCATGGCAGTTCAGCCCCATCTTTTTTATCCTTCTCGCCTCATAGCCCTCCCAGTTCGTTTCGACGAGGAAAGCGCTTATACCTTTGTGACCAGCCTCTGGCTTTGTTTTAGCTAGAACAACAACCCAATCTGATATGCCACCGTTCGTTATAAATGTCTTGGCCCTGTTTCATCATACTTGGAATTTCACCTCCACCATATAACCCTTACCAACTAACTCCCGAATAAACGACTCATACCTCTCCCTCTCAGCATACCTTCTCAGCAGCAAATTCAGCAGATTTCTGGCACCTCTAACACTCCAAGACATCCATTTATTCTTCATCCTCTTCGCTATCTCGCCCATTAAC
>JAPDIW010000092.1 GCA_029259415.1 Archaeoglobi archaeon | reverse complement strand
TTCTTCCAGTCGATTTTTCCTTGACTCTTGTAACGCTGAAGGTTGTCTTTCCAAGCTGCGTTACAATCGTCCTCTCTTCCTTGCTGTGCTTGTGGTAATCGTTTTTTCCGTATCCTTTCTGCATTGAGGAGATCAGAACGCTATCTATTTCCTCCAGAACTCTTCCCAGAATTGCAGCTTCAATTCCCTTTAAAGCAGATGTCAGCTCCTGAATGGGAATCTTTTTATTCTGGATGTCTATTGTTAGCCGTAGTGGGATTTCTATTTGCAGCTGCATGGGTGGGGTTGAATCCCTGCCCTTTTTAATTTCCAAGGAAGATGTAACAGCACCACTTTATTAATTTTGTTTATAGCTTTTGCCATCTTCACCTTCCACGTTACCACCCAGAGCGTAAAGCCGGGCTGGGGAATCTTAAACGCTCCAAGGGTGGAACTCCAAGATAATGTGTCTATAGCTTTAATGCCCAGAGAGAGGAAAACTATTGACTGCTTTTTGATAACTCGGGGCATGCCTTTTCATGGGGAAATCGTGATTGTAAGGTACATCCCCAAGAATAGTCCTGAATGGTATCCTCCACCTAGGTTCCTTAATTTCACGTATTCGGACGAATGGTTTCCCCTACCTGATGGGCTTAAAGTTAGTGCAGAAGCTTCTCAAGGAACATATAAAAAAGCGGTCGTGCCCATAGTTATTGAAGCGACAAAAGATGCAAAGCCAGGATGCTACACGCTTGAGATAGTCTATCCTTGGCCTGAAGTCAAAAAGAATATCTTTACGGTATGCATCACGCAAAGACATTAGTAGGTTTAAGATTTTCGAAATTGTCAAGTTAGAACCTTACTTTTTCGCTAGTTTTAAATTAGCTCAATCCCCATCAAAACGACGGGAAGGTGAGAATTTGAAGAAGGCATCTTGACGTCGAACAAGGTTTTTATTTATCCGTAAATTAATTTCTCGAAAATTACAGGTGCTCGGCATGAATAAGGTAACAATTGACAGGAGAACCCTGTTCGCACTGGCGTCTGAAACGAGAATAGAGATACTTAAAAAGCTTGACGAGAGGCGAATGACTTTAACTGAGCTATCAAAAAAGTTGGATCTCTCTAAAACTGCCGTTAAAGAGCACCTCGACAAACTCGTACAGGCTGAACTTGTAGAGAAGGTGGATGAGGGCAGGAAATGGATGTACTACGAACTAACGGAGAAAGGAAGGAGAATCCTACATCCGGAGAGCAAAACAAAAATTATTTTGCTGCTATCGTCCGTCATAGCGAGTGTATCGGCCGGATCATTCGAACTGTATAGGTTTGTGGTTATCAAGTCAGCCGTATCAACTTCAACTCCAGCCCCTGTACCCGTTCCGACTTCAGTTCCGATTCTCACTCTTCCAGAAATACACTTGCTGGTGGGTTTAGCTTTAATCTCGCTGGGTGTCGTAATGTCTCTATACTGTATCAAAAAATACTGGTTGTAATTTTGCGTCATTCATTACGAGTAAGTTTCGCGACACTCGAAGCTATTTAGTTTTTGTAGTTTCTACTTGCATGAGGTGTACGCGTATGCAGAATTATAAGAGTTGTGCGAAAAGGAGCGCGAGTAAGGAGAAGGTTGAGACTGGCGAGAAGAAAGAGAAAGTCACAACTGTTTGTTGCCCAGCTTTACGGAATTACAGATGAGGAGCTAAACGAAATCAAAAAATGCCTCAGAATCCTGAAAGAAGGTGAAATTGAGGAAAGAGAGGTCGAAGAAGAAAGATAGGAGTTCAGGTTAACTTTAACGCCAACGTCAAGCCTCTAACGCCCGGATTCATAGAGGTATCAGTCCTAAACCTGCAGAATCAAAAAGTTAGGATTGAAATTATTCTACCCAAAAGAAAAAAGAGAAGCTTGAAACTGACAAAGAAGAAACATTCAAAATTAGTATTAAACCACTTAAGTCCGGAAAATACAAAATACCATACAAATAATCGTGGATGGAGAAATAAAGGAAGAGAGCGAGTTTATAGTTTACGTAGAGAACAAGAAGAAAGTCAGGAAAAGATAGCTTGATATTGTTAGGGTAATATAATACAATATAATCGTGAGGTGACAGTATGCCTCGAATCGAAATACGGGTACAAAGGGTAGAGCCTCTTTATGATAGATATGCTGAACCTACTGTAAGGTTTGTAGAGATATTACAAACAGAGCAAACGATAGAGTGTTTCTGGCATATCTTCAATGTGAAATTACGTTAAAAGACACAGGGATAACACTAGGGACTGTTCCTGTAGCTGTAGCAAATCTTCCGCAAAACCAAACAAAAAATTTTGAAACCTTAGTTCCCGACCTGTCCTAATAACATTCTCTCACCACGTTGAAGTAAACATGAACTTCCTGCAGAACTTGTTCCAGCACTATATGTGTCTCATTCACTCTATCACATTTTTATAATTTAGAATAGTAAAATCATTTTCTCTTAATTCTTTAGTCTTTTAAGCTTTTGCATCATCATCACATCTCATCTAAAAAGAATAAATCGTAGTTGGGTCATGACCAACCCCCTAAGCACCCCCAAACGCCGGAATTGCCTTTACACCATATTTTTCGCAAATTTTGTTAATTCTTTGGCTTAATTCTTTCCAGTCTGTCTTAGCTGCTCTATCTGCCATTTCCGCTGCAAATCCACTTTTCATAAACCCCTTTATCCTGAATTTGTCGTAATACAGTGGACTGTCCGTTTTACCTGCAATCTCAACAATCTCTTCAATTTCCCTTTCATCAGTACCCGGAAGTACAGGGCCCATGAAAATCCATGTCCTGACGCCCTCCTCGCTCAACTTCTCAATTGCCCTAACCCTTCTTTGTGGAGAGTGTGCATGGGGTTCAATTTTCCGTGCAAAATCTTTGTCCAACGTTGTAATGGTAAAGCCTACATCCACGAGATTTAGGTTCTGGACAAGGAGATCCAGATCTCTGAGAACAAGGTCACTCTTTGTCTGAATTCCAACCTTACAACCGTTTATCAGCAGTATTTCCAGAATTCTCCTTGTAATTTCTTCCTTCCTTTCCAACGGCTGGTAGGGGTCGGTCATAGTGCTCAAAACGACTCTTCCACTCGGTCTCCTCCTCAACTCTTTTCTCAAGATCTCTAGGATGTTCTCCTTAACTATTACGATGCTTCCCCAATTTTCCCCAACCTCTTTCTGGCAGTAGCTGCGGGCGTAGCAGTAAATGCAGCCGTGCATGCATCCTGTACACGGGTTGATGGTAAAGTCCACACCCGGCAGGTTGCTCTTACTCAAAGCCCTTCTGACGCTCTTTCTTATCACACGAACTCCCATAGCGTCCTCTGCCTCCTTGCCTTAACCAGATTGGATGCTTTTATCCACCTCTCCACGCCGAGATGTGAGTGTTTGTTAACGAAACTGAGAGCATCCTCGAGGGTGTCGAACTCGTAGTAATAGCCGGAGTACATTTTTCTCAGCATCTCCCTCACGAACCACACTCCGATTGGAACTTTGAATCCGGGATAAATTTCCCTCCAGACTATTGCCGTCGCCTGTCTCCTTATCCGCCTCAAATACTCCGCTGTGGCCAGTCTTGATGAGTAGTAGCATCCTCCAAGCTTTGCATACGTTGACCTTCCAAAGAAGCCCTCACTGTCGGTAAGAACACCAACCTTGCGGGTTCTGTTCCACGTGGTGTCTGGATACCAAGCCTCTCCCCATTCGTAGCTCCAAGGAGAGGGGCAGAGGATGGCCATGAACAGGTTTTTGGTTTCCTTCAGGATGAATACTCTATATTCGTCTATTGTTTCGTACTGTTTTATCTCCTCGATAATCTTCTTGGAGAGGGTGTCGTCAACTGCAGTGATAGCCCACCTCGTAGGAACGAGTTTTCTTTTAATTCCGAGAGTTCCGGCGGAGAGCAGTTTTTGAATGTGGGATACTGCTATACGCTTCTCATAAAGATAGCTGATAGCCTCAACAGCTTTCATGTCGGTGTCGTAGTATGCCCTCTCAACGGCTTTCGGTGGAGAGGGTGTGGAGTAAATTTTCACATCTTTTGCAGGAGCTGACGCCCCAAACGGTGGGAGAATGTCATCGAAGCGAGTTTTGGCTGCCGGGGGCTTGGCCAGGTTCACCTCAACGTCAACTGGCCTGTCGTAAAGGCACATCTCTTGTATTGTCTCGAGCTTGTCGTACCTTACATCAGCCTTAAACTGGGCGAGAATCATCGAGTAGCGGTATTCAAGGATTCTATCAATTGGCATCTCAGACCACATTTCAGGCGTGTCGTAGGGTCTGGTGTCTCCTACAACTGGAGGCACTGCCGGGCAAACTCTCACCTTCGGATAGCCGTACCTACCGACGAAAAGTGAGGGTGGGGAAGAGCCGAACACCTCATTTTCCACCTTAATTTGCGGTCTGAACACCGGAAGTAGCGGGCAGGTTTTTCTTGAACATCTCATCCTGCCCCTGCACTCTATGCAGTCCACAGATTTACTTTGGTTTAATAGTTGAAAAGGGTGATGGTTGTTTTAAAATGGTGAGTGATATTAGAAGAAAACCACTATCACGGCGGCAGAACGACACTTCACGCAGTACGTCAGAGCAGCCAAGAATCCAACAATCATTGTCCAGACTGCAACGTGGTGTAAATGGCTCCAGGAAACTGAAGTAACTTTTAGGTGATTTTGCTCAAATTAGCAAAAGCAATCAGCAAATGTTTTTATATCCTCATCACGATTGAGGTTTGTGATACCTGATCTATGTAATGTGTTCTCTTCCCAAAGATTACTTGAAATTTTGAACAACGCCTGTGAAGGAGTCGAAAGAGAAGAGCTCCAAAAGATTCTAAAAGTTTCCAACTCTCGCCTCTCTCAGCTGCTTAAAAAGACGTCCGAGTTGAAATTAATAGAAAACGAGGGGAGTAAAGTTATCACATCCCCTAAAGGCATGTTCGTTTTGAGGGTGATGGAGATACTAAACAGTTACTCACGCTTTCTCGATGCGTTCGGAGATTATATGGGGCTTTATATCTTGGATGACCTTCCAGATTGGCTGATTACGAGATTCCACGAGCTTGCCGACATTCAAGTCGTTGAAAGGCAGGAGGACGTTTTCAGCCCTCACCAAGAGTTTCTTGAAAGTCTATCAAATTCGAGGGAGATCTACGGCTATACAACGGTATTCTTTAAGGAGTACGTCGATTTCTTTCTCAGATTGGCGGATGAGGGTAGGAAAATTGAGGTGATTGTCAACGAGGATGTGTTCCGCAGAATAGGCGAAGAGTTTGCTGACGAGCTTAGAGAAAGGATTGAAAGGGAGAACGTCCGTTTTTATGTTTCGAGGAGGGATTTCAGGTTCTCCTTCGTCGTGACGGACAATTTCTTCACAATCTCATTCTACCTTAAAAACGGTTTCTTCGACTACAGGAGGGACTTTGTTTGCAGAAGCGTGGATGCGAGGCGGTGGGGCAGAGATCTTTTTAAATACGTCAAGGAGAACTCTGACAGGATAATAAATACAGAAGAACTGAAAGGGTTGATTCGGAATCAATGATCTTCCTTCCCATATCCTCTCTTAGCAAAATTGCTGTTTGTGAAAAGGCGAAGAGGAATACAACTACGGGATTTTTGTAGTAGAGAAAAGCCAATGAGTGGATCAAAATGACCGCCAGACTCACGGATAATCTGAATTTATCGCCCAGAATCATTGGAAGCGTTCGAATCTCGTCCTTCCCCAACATCCTTCAAATCGAAGAACGCCGAGTTGGATGAAGAGTTTGGAAAAGAAGAAAAGGAAGATCTGCACATCAAACTTGTTTAGCGAGCAAGCCACCGATAGTCCCCATGCAAATCCAACAGCGGCAATCTTTATCCCGTAACCCGCCTTGAGCCTTACTTTCCTACCTTTTACACTAAATCCTTTAGAGTATAACAATCCGATTGTCAGGAGTAGCAGCGGAACTGTAAAATTACCCCTCGAAGCATACAAAAGACTCCCGGTCAGGTAAAAAGTGCGGGCAGTAAACTTTTGCCGTAGTCCTCCATCCTGTCAAAGCCGTAAACACCAAGCGAGAGGAAGAAAGCTCCCGCGAGCAGAAGGCAATCCGGGTTTGAGGACGTCAGAATGCAGGCTATGTACAGCCTCATTGAAGCAGATGTTGCTGTCGGCAGTGAAACGTAGATTGCCCTCATTGTTTCACAATAGCTCTTAAAATTTATCTAAATTTCGATCGGAGGTTTAGACTACCTCTAAACTGTTTAGTTATCGTCTAAACTGTTTAGTCCTGGCCTAAATTTTTTAATTTGCTCTTTTCTCTCCTTTTCTGGTTTCTGAGTGGTTTATTTTATGATTGAGCCATTACATATCTCCTAAATTGTTTAGTCGTGGACTAAAATTTTTAGTTGAGGAATTAATAAATATCAGCTGTGAGTAAGTATGTTGGGTGATAACGTGAGACAGGTAGGTGGTTAGTTGGTTTGCTGTTGGCTTTGTCGATTGTACAACCAACCTTAGCTTGGGGAACCATAACACACGTCAAAATGTCTTCAGAGGCGGGAAATCCATATCCAGGATGGAAAATGGAGTATTTATCTGGGTCAATTGCTCCAGATGCTGGATATATGGTCTCAAATGAGTGGGGCTACAAGTTTCATGGAAGTGATGTGAGTGAAGCGCTTAGAGTAGCAGATACTATGCTCAACTTAGCCGACAGTAATGAGGAGAAGGCATTTGCCAAGGGTTGGCTTGCCCATCTCATGCAGGACAGGGTAGCTCACGGTAACGGTAGTGGAGGAGGAGTTCCGGAGGACAATACCTACGGAGTAGGCTACTCGAACTATGCTGGGGAAAAATATGGTGTAGGTCACCTAGGAGCAGAGTATTTTGTCAATGGCAGAGTATTCTATGAGAAGTGGAATTGGGAATTTGTGAAGTTCGCTGTTCCAATCGATCTCGTTATAAAAACTATGGATAATATCTACAAATCCGCTCCAGACAAAGATACTTTAACCAGTGCATATAACACATTTGCAGAGGATTATTACGGAGAACTGGCATTCTGGCCATCACCAGCTGGACGGGCCCTATATAGTTACCTCACTGTTACAGGGATTGTGGCGGACTATGACAATTACGTACCCGAAGTGCACTGTAATCCGTACTGTAAGTCCATTTACTTAACCCAGCATCCTTATTCAGGATCCGCTTACTCTGTACAAACTAATGAGGAGGATAAATCTACATCTGGCCCAAAAGTCAACAAAAAATATGCTAAAAATAAGATGAGTAAGTGGATGGCAGAATATGCTAAGAAACTTGAAAAATCTGGAGCAGTAAAAGTCGGTAGAAAATTCGAAAACGGATGGCTGATAGTTGAGTTCAGAATGGTGGATAAAGCTAAAGCGAATAAGATTGCTGAGAAAGTCTTAAAGGACATGGTGAAATCAGGTAATGCACCTAAAAAGACTCTCGAAATACTCAAAATGTTTAAAGCTGAGAAGACTTCAAACTTTAAGGAGCTGGTAGGATGAAAAAACGTAAAATTTTCTATTATTTATTTTTGGTTACAATAGCTTTAGTAATATGGTTTGTGCCTGCCCTTTTTATAGTGTAGTATCCAAAAATTATTTCACAACCCAACATCCAACTCTTGTGAGAAAGCTAACAAACAAGAAAATCAGATGGATCATCAAACAACTCGAAAAAGGAACTCCAGTAAAGGAAATAGCTGCTGTG
>JAPDIW010000007.1 GCA_029259415.1 Archaeoglobi archaeon | reverse complement strand
GTTCTTTTTTAGGTCTTCCTGGCTTCTTTAGCCTTGGAATCTCTCCTGTTTCCACGTATTGTTTGTAGATCTGATTTACTCTTCTTGTTGAGATTCCTTCAATCTCTGCTATTATTCTGGTTGGTGTCCCCTTCTTCTTTTCTCTGATTATCCATTTTATCGCTTTTTCATCGAGTTTCACACAGGGGTTTGTTGAAGTGGGAAATAATTTCGGGAAAAGACAGCTGAATTGAAGAGTCGTAATCCAAAAATAAGCAAATCCGCTTGATCGTCATCTTGTTTGGCAACACTGATAGCCTTTAACCAGTATACACTCATAACTAAACTCTCAGAAGTTGTGCCAGAGAAATTGGCTGTATTTTTCAAAATCAGTGGCTACATTGGTGTTATCAGCAGTTTCATCGGAATATTTGCCGTCTGGGTGATTATAGCGGTTATAATGCACGGATTATCAGCATTCTTTGAAGGGGAGAGAGATTTCAAGAGAACTTTTGAATTCGTTGGATACGGCTTTTTTCCGTCGTTGGTTGGCTCTCTTGTCACAGTTCCTATGTCTCTCTACTATATCGCGAATGCTAAAATTCCAAAAATCGGTTTGGCTCAAATACAACAAAATCCAGACGTTGTGAAAGCAGTAATACTCTCCACAATTCCAAGGGATTTGATATATTCAAACTTAGTTGTCAATATTGCCATAACAGTATGGTCTTTAACAATATGGAGTTTTGCTCTAAAACATGCGAGGAGAGTTGAGCTGAGAGAGTCTTTCATCTGTGCCTTAATACCAACTGTTCTATTTACAGCGTATCAACTCTGGTCGATTTTGAAGCTGCTGTAGTTTCTTTGCATGAAATCTGTAATTCTTGAAAAAATGAGAAAGTTGCAGAAATTACATTAAACCGGCCTGAAGTTCACAACGCCCTTAACATGGATATGGTTAAAGAGCTCCCTCAGCACTTGATGACTGCTGGAAAGATGATGACATCAAGGTTATAGTGCTGAAGGGTGCTGGAAAAAGCTTCTCGTCGGGGGGCAGACCTTAAGCAATTCATGAGATTTGCTACTGGAGAGAGGAATCCGGCCGAATACGGTCTGGAGCTCATTTTGGCATTGTTAAGAAAATAAGAGAAATTCCAAAGCCTATAATTGCAGAGGTAAAGGGCTACTCCATAGGAGGTGGAGCTGGGTTGGTAGCGGCGAGTGATTACGCGATAGCAGCAGAGAGTGCTGTTTTCTCCTGCGGTTACGTTCTCATAAGCCTAACCCCGGATACAGGAACCAGCTTCCTGATAACGAGAGGAGCAAGTACGAAGAGGGCTTTCGAGCTGATGTCAACAGGAAGGCGTTTTTCAGCGATGAAAGCAATACGGCATAGTGACTAGGTCGTCCCCGACGAAAAGCTGAGAGAAAGAGTGAAAGAAGTTGTGGAAATTTATCTCAATAGACCTAGGGAGGCGACTGCGAATTTGAAGAGGTTGCTGAATATAACACACTCGAATAAAATCGGGACGAACAGTTGGCTTTAGAACTCAACTTTGTCTCGATGGCAACACTCAAAGGACTTCATCGAGGGAGTTACAGCGATGCTCGAAAAAGGGAGGCGAAGTTTGATTGATTAGTTTAAGCTTTTATGCCACACCATTCATTTTAACGTAGCTCACCATCCCCTTCGTTGATAATAATCATTAAGGCAGGAATCAAAAGCAGATAAGAGAGCATTCTATGCTCGTTGAATAGGTTCATCTGAGGGGTTAACCTAACCGCTGCCGACGCACTGCAACGATTGTAGCCAGTCCAATGACATAAGCAGCGTAGCAGTACGGACAGTAGTAGTGCTTTAGGATCATGAACGCGCATATAGTTAAGACTAGTATGCCCACCACACCCCCAAACACCCAGAGCTTTACGATGTGCTCTGAAAGCTTTTCGTTAACGATTGCGATTGAGAACCATATAACAGCAACTATGCATATTACCCAGCCCGGAAAAGAAAGCCAGCTTGGAAGAGGCAGTATCCGGAGCATGCAAGCTCCTGAAAGCAGAAGGTACAGCACGTCTGCTATCCCGAGGAGTGAAAAAAGACGACAAGTTTTTTCATTTCCTTTCACCTCTGCTTTTTCAGGTTTGAGGAGTATTAGTTAGCTGATTTACTCACTCAAATATCTTCCCTTCCCAGCTTCCAGACTTCCCTTTACTTCCTTCCATCCCTCGCCTGTTGTAAATGCAAAGATGTAGTCGGAAAACTCGTTTCCTGTCCAGCCCATCTGAAACCACTCGTTCCTGCCCTCCAGCGAAACGTATATGCCTGCGTTGATCCCTGGATAGGAGTCGAAAAACAACACGCTGCTGTAATAGTAGCATTTTACAAACCTGTAGTGCTTTAGATGCTCCTCGGAGCAGTTTACTTCCTTCAAATCCCACTTGGGCTGAAGAACGTACTCTCTATTGAGAGTATCAAGGGTGTCGATTTCTCTGGTTTACCGTCAATCGCGGGTAGTGGAACGATTATTGTGACGTTTTCAAGCTCAGCAATTTCTGAAGGTCTAATCTCTCCATCAATAAGCTCTCCAAGAGTTGCAATGCACCCCGGTATGAAGATTGTCGGGAGCAATAAAAGAATTATAAGTTTTCTCATTGATAGCAAATGTTAAGGTGTATAAAGCTTTTGGTTTCTGGAGTAATCCAGCCAGCATGAAGGAGAAAAACCAAAGACTCAAATTTCATCGAGAAAAAAGAAAAAATTAGACCTTTATATCACCATACTTTTTAACGTAGTTCACCAATCCCCCTTCGTTGAGTATTTTGAGCATAACTTCAGGGATTCCTTTCACCCTCAACTCCTCTCCCTTTGTTCTGTTTACGATTATTCCTTTTTCCAAGTCGACCTCTAACCCATCACCACTGTCGATTGAGTCGGTGTCGGCAATCAAAACCGGCAGACCGACGTTTATCGCATTCCTGTAGAAGATCCTCGCAAATGATTTGGCAATTACGGCCGAAACACCTGCGATTTTTAAGGCGAGAGGTGCATGTTCTCTGCTGCTTCCCATTCCGAAGTTCTTTCCAGCAACGATGAAGTCTCCCGGCTTGAACTTTTTCATGAAATCTGGATCAGCATCCTCCATTACGTGCTTTGCCAGTTCAGGCATGTTGCTTCTGAGGTGGTAGTACCTTCCCGGCGTTATGTGGTCGGTTGAAATATCATCTCCAAACTTCCAAGCCTTACCAACCATTTTCATTCGTTCTCACCTCTCTTGCAGACGAACACGGGAACTGTCGAGCGCCTTATAACGCTTTCAGAAGTGCTTCCGAGTATCATGGCTTTCACCCCTCCCACACCCCTCGAACCTATGAAAATCGTTGTTGCCTTGATCTCATCTCTCTTTGCTAGTATTGCTTTGTGTGGAGTACCGGATTCCACATGGATGTGCGCCTTAATACCCTCTGCCTTGATAGACTCTTCCATCAGTCTTAAATCGGCAGTTTTATTTTCGTCTTCCGTAACATGGATTATGTGCAGCTCCCCTCCAGTCTTCTTAACAACGAACTTGGCATATACAAGCGCTCGGTCTGCCCATTTTGAGAAATCGTATGCAACTAGGACTCTGTCAAAAAGAGAGTTGACGACTACATCTTGCTTGAATATATAAACAGGGATATTGGAGTCGTGTAAAACACCTTCAGAAACACTGCCAAGAAGTATTTTTTTGAATGAGCTCGCTCCCCTTGAACCCATCGCTATGAAATCGTAGTTTTCCGCAGCTTTTATAATTTCAACAACTGGCTCTCCAACAGGGAAAGGCTTGATAACCTCTGCCTTTATCCCACTACTCTCGATTTTGCCAATTACTTCAGGTAGCACTTCTTCTGCCTTTTCAGTCATTTCATCGATGTAGTGGTCTATATCAATTCCACCACTAACCGTACTCAACTTTGCTATGTTGATTACGAAAAGTACTCCTATCTCCTCGACACCGACTTTTTTGAAATCTCCAAGGTATTCGAGGACTTTAAAACTGTTTTCTGAGAGGTCTGTAGGAAACAACATCTTTCGGAGCATAGTTATTTTAGAACCGTTAAGTTTAAAATTTTTTCATTCATTTATTGATTGAATGCTTTCAGTGCTAGTTGATTCTGCTCTGAGAATCGCCGAAAAATACGGCACAAAGAGGATTGCCTTGATAACCAAAGAAGAATTTGAAGAGGATTTAGAAGAATTTGAGGTTATCCAAGCCCCCAAAAAATTTGCCACAATTCTCGATAGCATGATATACTTTTTTGAAGAAAGTGAGGAAAAAATCATAGCGGAGAAATTTGCTCAAATTTACAGGGCGAAAGAATACATATCTGCCCAAATGTACCTGAAAGGCTTTGAAATCGGAAATGCTATTGTGGTTTTTGATACCGACACCCTCAAGGGGATTACTGTTTTTGATCCCCAAAAGAGTTCTTTTTTAAAGGCAGTTGAAGAGTGCGTTGAAAGAGTTCATCCAGAAGCTTTCAGAGCTGTGCTCACCGTTGCCCTAAACATCGCTCAGAAGGGGAGGGAAGGAAGAAAGATAGGTACTGCTTTTGTGATGGGTGATGTTGAAGAAGTGATGAACAGGTCGAGCCAGCTTGTGATAAATCCATACCAAGGTCACAAGGAGGCAGACAGGGACATAAAAAATCCGGAAAACTGGGAGAGCGTTATGGAATTCGCCCAGATTGACGGTGTTTTCGTACTGGATGAGATGGGCTTAATTATCGCATGCGGGAGGTACATTGAAGCTTCAGCAAAGGATCTGGTGTCTAAAATCAAACGAGGTCTTGGAGGCAGGCATATTGCATGTGCCTCAATAACAAAGGAGACGAAGGCAATAGCTGTTGTCGTCTCGGAGAGCGGTGGAGATATTACAGTTTATAAGGATGGCGTTGAAGTGATGCACATTCCGTCGCTACTTTACTGACACGTTATATGGCGGATAAAGATTTCAAGTTTTTTCCACTGGAAGTAAAATTCTATGAGAAGTAGAAGAAAATCTACTAATTTATTTGGAAAAAAATAAGTATGTTCTAGCCGTTAAGAAATTCAATGGACATGACCATCGCCCTCATTGCGGCGCTTGCGATAGCCTTTGCTATCGGTTCAAACGATACCTGCAACTCTTTTGGGATTTGCGTAGGGTGTGGTTTGCTTACGATAAAGAGGGCATCTTACATTCTTTTTCTGCTGGTCTTTGCCGGAATGCTTTTTGGCAGTGGCAGGATAATAGATACTGTTGGCAGGGAGCTTGTCGAGCTTGACGAAATTGTCGTTTCCATCTCACTGATAATTTCCTCAGCGGCAATTGTTGCTGCAAACTACCTCCGCACTCCCGTTTCAAGCCATCAGGCAATCGTCATGAGCCTCATCGGCTCGGCATTTGCTCTTGGGAACAGAATTGATGTTAGTACTGTGGCAAAAATCGTTCTCTCGTGGATCGTATCACCCTTTGGAGCACTCTTCCTTTCAATACTCATTTACTGGATTATGGAGAATACTCTATCAAAGCTTCCCCTGCTGAAAGTTGAAAGGATTTTGAGAGTATTACTGTTTGTGGGAGCAATGATAATCGGATTCAATACCGGAGCGAATGAGCTTGCAACTGCCCTCGCTCCCATAGTAGCATTCGGAGCGATGGATGTTTTAGAAGCTGCATTACTTGGCTCTGCAATGCTTTTCCTCGGTGCATGGATTGTAAGTGTGAGAGTTGCCGAGGTTGTAGGAAAAGGGATTACAGCCCTCGATCCTTTTACGGGATTTGCTGCACAGTTTGCTGCTGGACTGACGGTTTTGCTTTTCACGGCTATTGGAATGCCGGTTTCAACAACCTACTGCACTGTTGGTGCTGTGACGGGAGTTGGCCTATACAAGAGTGTCAGGGGTGTCAAGTTTGCCTTCCTGAAAAGAATTGTTGCAAGCTGGATTCTTACACCGTTTGCAGCCTTCACCGTCAGCTTTGCTGTAACCCTGCTTCTCTCTCAACAAGTTTTTTGAATCTGAGCGCATCGTCAAACATATGGACGTTGTTGAACATCACATACCCGTCCCTGTCAATCATTCTGAGCAGTTTTTCAAGCTCCTCATCGGTGTACTTGTGCTTGTAATCAAATCCGTGAAGCCTGTAGTAGCAGATTTCTCCGTAAAGCTGCTTGGACACGAAAGGGTCAACGACGTGGATTAAATCCAGCTCCTCACAGATTTTCCTCACATTCTCCTCACTCCAGCCCCTCGGCTCGAAGCAGAATGTAAATTTCCTCTCAATGCTTCCAAAAAAGGTTCGCATGTTTTCCATGTTCTCTTCAGTGTCTTTGAAGCTCCTGGGTGTTTGGAAGACGATTATTTTTGCCTTCAAAGCTTCTGCAATCTCTCTCGTTTTTTCCCATGCCATAAAAACAACTTCTGTTGGCCTGAAAAACCCGCAGTTCTCGAATTTAATCCCCGCCTTTCTGTAGGTGGGACTGTTTGGAGGGTGAGTGATTACCTGCCACGCCTTGATAGTGAACTCAAAACCTTCAGGAGCGGATTTCCTCCATTTCTCAGCCGTTTTAACTTCCGGTGGCTTGTAAAACGTCTTCTGGACTTCTACAACATTAAACGTTTCGAAGTACTTTTTCATCGAGACGGGGAAGCCACAGCACCCCACTTTCAACTCCATGTTGTTTAATTATCCGGCAGCTACAAAAGATTGTCCTTGGAAAAAGATATATACATCTGACATCAAGTGTCAGCATGGAGGTAATCACAAATCCGGACAGTTTTTTGAGAAAAAGGCTGGAAAAGGGATTTGGTGAGGCTTTGGCGATTGTTATCGTTGCTGCTGTTATTTCATCCCTCGCTTCCTACATAGTTGCCCCGATGGTGCTTGAAAATGTGCGAGAGCGAATTTCAGAGGTAGGGACTCTTACCAATGAGCAAATTGAAGCAATGCTTAACATGACATACTATGGAATGCTAATCTCTCCCTTCGTCGCTACACTCGTTTTCTGGCTGATAATTTCGGTTGTTCTCCACATACTCTCAGCACTTTTCGGTGGGGAGGGGAGTTTCGGCAATCTCGCAAAGCTTGTGGCTTATTCCTACATCCCGGTCATAATCCTCAGCCCGATATCGATTTACCTAAGCTATGAAACGACTGAGCAGGTGCTTTATGGACTGAAAAGCTCCCTTCTGCCAAACACGATTTTAGGGATTGCTACGACATTGTGGCAGGCAGTTTACTGGACTTTTGCTGTCAAAAATGCAAGAAATTTGGATTTAAGAAACTCAGCGATTGTATCGGGAATAGTATTCATCGCATACATCTTGCTGACTATGTCTTCGCTGATTTTCTCATCTCTCTCAAAGACTCCCTGACTGACTTGTTGAAGGCTATCTCACCTATGGACTTCATGTGTCTGCACGCGCTTAAGATAGTCTCAACTGCGAGTCTGTAATACACTCCACCCTCCATGTTGCTCAAAAGCAATTCCTCAAGTTCCTCAAGCTTTTCTATTGTTTCCTCAGAAAGCTCAACATCAGAGTTGAAGTATGCCTTTGCCACGGAATCAAAAATTTTGCCGAGCCTTTCAAAGTAGACTCTCGCCTTCTTAAGCTCCTCCGGAGTCATTTCAACAGCATAGGTCGAGAAGTTGTAAAGCGAGTCGGCGATTTCTTCAATCAGCTTTGCGACGGTTCTTATTCCCAGTATCAACCTCAGCTCATTCCACTTACTCGGGCTTGAGAACTCTCTCACCAACCTGTGTTCCTGCCTGACTGCTAGCAGATAGAGCCTGTCAGAATCCTTTTCAAGGTTTTCAATGTCCTTCACAACTTCTCTGTCCCCCTTTTCTATGCTCTCTGTTATCGTCTCTATCATGCTCTGTATAATCTGGCTCATTCTCCTCACAACACCATAGACATCGAAATCAGTTGAAGTTAGACACTTCAGCACAACTTTACCTTCTGTTGCGTCAATAATTTCCATTCCAATCAAATCTTTTACTATCTCCCCTATTTTGCTGACCATTCTTGCATTTA
>JAPDIW010000086.1 GCA_029259415.1 Archaeoglobi archaeon | reverse complement strand
TTCTTCCAGTCGATTTTTCCTTGACTCTTGTAACGCTGAAGGTTGTCTTTCCAAGCTGCGTTACAATCGTCCTCTCTTCCTTGCTGTGCTTGTGGTAATCGTTTTTTCCGTATCCTTTCTGCATTGAGGAGATCAGAACGCTATCTATTTCCTCCAGAACTCTTCCCAGAATTGCAGCTTCAATTCCCTTTAAAGCAGATGTCAGCTCCTGAATGGGAATCTTTTTATTCTGGATGTCTATTGTTAGCCGTAGTGGGATTTCTATTTGCAGCTGCATGGGTGGGGTTGAATCCCTGCCCTTTTTAATTTCCAAGGAAGATGTAACAGCACCAAAAAATTTGGTGTTATTTGATGCAGATTACAGGCTGCTTTGCGTGCAGAATTACGTGTTGAGCAACACTTCCGAAGAGGAGCTTTCCTGCTGGCCTTCGTTTTCTGACGCCGATGATGATTATGCTCGCGTCAACCTCATCCGCGAACTCCACTATGTCTTCTTCCGGCTCCTTACCTCTCACAAGAAGGTGCTTTTCGGCCTCAACACCTCTGCTCTCGGCCAAGCTGGCGACATAGTCCAGCAGCCTCTCTCCCGCCTCGATTTCCTTATCGCTCGTTTTGTCCCCTCCGTAGAGAGAGTGGACGAACAGGAGTTTCTCTCCCCTCAGCTTCGCCTCTTCGATGGCGAAATCTACGATTCTCGGTGTTCTCTCGGAGTGGTCTACCGCAACGACGATTGCCATACTCACACCCCCAAATATGCTCTCTTTACCTCCTCACTCTCCTTGACCTCATCAACCGTTCCACCGAAGGCTATCTTGCCTTCATGCAGGATGTAAGCGTAATCTGAAATTTCGAGGGAGGCAAAAACATTTTGCTCGACAAGCAGAATCGTCAAACCCTCGTCTTTCAGCTTCAGAATAGTTTCAAAAACCTCCTTCACGAGCTTTGGTGCTAAACCCTGACTCGGTTCGTCCATGAGAATTAGATTTGGTGATGTCATCAGCGCTCTTGCTATCGCTAGCATCTGCTGCTCCCCACCACTTAACGTTCCTGCCTTCTGGCTCTCTCTCTCCTTAAGTCTGGGGAATAGTGAATATACGAGCTCTAAGGAGTCCTCAAACCTCTCTTCTGCCCTCTTGAGGTAAGCACCCATGTACAGGTTGTCCTTAACGGTCATGTTGGAAAACAGGTGTCTGCCTTCTGGTACGAGCGTCATGCCCAGCTCTACTTTCTTGTGTGGTGGCAGAAATGTTATGTCCTGTCCAATGTATTCTATTCTACCGTTCCACGGCTTCAACGTTCCGAAAATCGTTTTCAGAGTTGTGCTCTTCCCAGCTCCGTTGGGGCCGAGAATAACCGTGATGCTCTTTTCCTTCACCTCAAGGTCAATGTCCCAAAGAACCTGCATCTCTCCATAACCGGATTGGAGGTCTTTAACGTTCAGCATGTGATCACCCTATTTTCAGCTTTTCACCCAAATAAACTTCGACAACCTTTGGATGGTTGAGGACCTCCATAGTTGGCCCCTCTATGAGCTTACTCCCCTGATGCATCACAACAACCCTCTCAGCAAACTTCGTTATGGCGTGCATTAAGTGCTCGACCATCGCTATTGTAGCTATATTCTCTTCCTCTTTAACTTTGTTTATCAAATCCAGTATTCTGTTTATATCCTGCGGATTCATTCCAGCAAGGAGTTCATCGAGAAGCAGAAGTTTCGGTTTCATTGCCAGCGCTCTCGCAAGCTCCATGAGCTTCTTTTCGAGAGGCGTTAGTAGCTTCGCCTCCTTTTCCCTTAACTCGTAAATTCCAACCATTTCCAGATACCTGTCCGCCATTTCGAGAGCCTCATCAACTCCCGCATTGGCTCTTCCAAACATCGCTCCTATTGCTACATTCTCCCTCACAGTTGCCGAACCGAAAGGCCTCGGAACCTGAAAGGTTCTCGCTATGCCAAGCTTCGTCCTCTCATGAGCCGGGAGATTTGTGATTTCCTTGCCTTCGAAGAATATTCTTCCTCCATCTGGAGCGTAAACACCGCTGATAACGTTGTAGAGAGTAGTCTTTCCGCTTCCGTTTGGCCCGACAATTCCAACCTTCTCTCCCTCATCGATTTCCAGGCTGACAGAGTTCACGGCAACGAGCCCGCCGAACCTTTTTGTAACTTCCTCAAGCTTAAGGAGCATCAAATCACCTCACGAACTTCTCGAATCTTGTACCCCTCGCAGCTTTGGCCAAATACCCCACAACGCCTTCAGGGAACAGAAGAATTACAATTATCAGCAATGGAGCCAAGATGAGAAGCTGCATTCCCGGAAATGCTATGGTAAGGTAGTACTTCAGCAGAGCATAGATGAGACCTCCCACCACCGGGCCAAGCAGAGTACCCGCACCACCAAGCATCACTATGACTATTGCCTCAACAGTGTAGTTTATAGCAAACACATCCTGCGGAAACACGTAAGTCAGCTTCAGCGTCCAGGCTGTGGCTCCAATCAATCCAGCAAGTATGCAGCTTATCACAAACGCTATCTGCTTGTATCTTCTGACGTTTATACCCATAACCTTGGCGGCATCTTCATCTTCTCTAAGGGCTATCAGCCCATATCCAAGACGACTGTTGAGGATGTACATCGTAATTACTCCTGAAAGGATGGCCACAACAATCAACCCGGCATCAGCGAACACCGTCGAGAGGAACCTCATCGTCTCTGCCCCGTAAGCTTTTCTGAGAATACCTGAGAGGACTATACCGCTTGAACCACCCCAAATCTTTCCACCAAGAATCAGGTACTTTATTCCCTCATTCACACCGATTGTGGCAATGGCAAAGTATGCTCCCCTAAGCCTCAGAGCAATTCCTCCCACGACCATTGAGACGATGAAGGCAAGCAGTATTGCGAGGATGAAGCCTAAAGTCAGCGCCGGAATTAAACCTAAGTCGGTATAATAGCCAAGAGCCACGGCCATTCCGTAAGCACCCACACCCAGCAGTGCAACGTAGCCGAAGTTTACGTAGCCAGTCATGCCGAGGAAGATGTTCAGGGCTTGACCGACGGCAATGTAGAAGATTACAAGCATTATCGGCTGCCACATTCCCTGAATGCCCTGACCTATGGCTATCATCACCGCGTATATCAACAGCAGAGTCACAAGGGGCGTGTAGTTCCTCATTTATTCACCTCCAAGCAATCCTGTAGGTTTGACCAGCAGGACGAGCATCAGGACAACGGAACTCAGGAACCTGGTAAGGCCGAAAGGCTCTACTCCAGGTATAAGCCCGAGTAATGTGTAGCTACCGTTCTCTATAAGTCCGAAAATAAACCCTGCGTAGAAAGCTCCCCACGGTGAAGCAAGCCCGCCGAGAACGGCGATGACGAATGCTTTGAGCGTATACTCACCGCCCATGTAAACGTTAATTCCGACCGGTGTAAAGAGCGTGACAAGAACTCCGCTGAGCACCGTAAGTCCAATTCCAAGTGAGAAGCTGAGCGCGTAAATTCTGCTAACATCGATACCGCACGTCGTTGCCCCTTCTCTATCCTCAACAACCGCCCTCACTGCTTTTCCAATTTTTGTTTTTCTGAACCACACATAAACAACTGCAGCAATCACTATGCTCGAAGCAAATGCCAGGAGCTTTGTAAACGGCACTTCTGTAAAGAGCATCGACACTCCACCGATTTCCCAGCTGTAGCCCACGTAATCTGCCCCCCAAATTTGCTTTGCAAATTCCTCGATGAAAATTCCAATAGCGAACATCGCAAGCAGTGAGGCGAGTTCAGGAGCGTCAACAAGCCTTTTCACGACCAGCATGTATATCGCCAGTCCAATGGCCATACCCACAGCGATTGCCAGGAAGAGCGAGATCAGTGGAGGGATTCCGTAAAGGATGAACATCCAGTATGCTATAAATGCACCAACCATTATGAAAGCTCCATGACCGACGTTTACTATCCTTAGCACTCCAAAGATAAGGCTGAGACCCATTGTTGCCAGTCCGTAGACTGAGCCGAGTATGGCTCCGTAAAGGAGGTTTGAAATTAGCTGCTCTACAAAAGCCATTCAACCACCTAAAAAATTAAAAAATAAAACATTTAGCTTCCACAAGTAGCTCCACCTTCCTTCTCATCCCAGGTCGGCATTGGATAGCAAGGCTCGGCATTGGCAGCGCTTTCAGGCCATACTATCTTCTTTTCACCGTTCTGCCACTGTATTATGACCATCTCATGTCCAATCTGCTTCCCTGTCTCGGGGTCGATCTTCCAGACACCATAGATGCTCATGAACTCAAGGTCGTTCATAGCTTCTCTGACCTTCGCAGGGTCAAGGCTCTGGGCTTTCTCTATAGCCTTTGCATAGCTCAGAACTGCTGCTGCAGCTTCAGCGGCCTGATATGGTGGCTCTTCTCCCATGGCCTCCTTGTATGCACTCAAAAACTCCTCCTGTGTCGGGCCATACCACTCGATACCAAGCTTTTCAGCAGCTTCTGGGCTGTATTTGACACCAACCTCCCACTGTGCTGGCCCAGCGATTCCTTCAGCCTTGTTTCCAAGAGCTTCATAGAATGATGTGAATGTTGGAGCAACAAGAATTGAAATTGCCTTCAAGTCTATCTTAAGTTCAGCAAGCTGCTTTGCGAGGAGCTGCCCGTCAGCAAAGTGGCCTCCACCGATGAGCACGTCTGGATTGGCAGCTTTCAATTCATTGAGAATTGGCGAGAGATCAGTTGCACCGGCCGGATATGTCTTCTCGTAAACAATTTCGAAACCGAGCTGCTTCGCATACTCTCTTGCTGCTTCATGAACAGCACGTGAGAACTCACCATCCTCGTAAACTAAAGCCAACCTCTTCGCATCCGGGTCTTTTGCTTTCACCATGTCGAGGAATCCTGTCTGGTATCTGCTCGCTGGGCTCAAAGTCTGGACAACATAGTAATAGCCCTGCTCGAAAATGTAATCACTCGCACCGCCGTGGCTGTTCAAAAGAACTTGATATTTCTCGGCAATCGGCGCTGCGGCAAGTGTAAGTCCTGAGCTGTAAGGTGCGAGAATGAACTTTACGTTGTCAACTGTCGCGAGCCTTTCTATGAGGCTCTGAACGTTCTCTTTCTTCGACTCATCATCATACGCCTTGATTTCGATGTTGTATGTTACATCTCCTACCTTAATGCCTCCGTGATCGTTTATCCACTTAGCGGCTATTTTCATCCCCTCAAGCGAAGCTTTACCCTCCTCGGCAAACTTGCCGGAAAGGCTTATCGGTGCTCCGAAATACAGAGTCTCAACCTTTCCCTCCCCACTCGGAGTTGTGGGTTGTTGTTCCTGAGCACAACCCAGTATCAAGGCTGTTGATACGACCAAAATGGCTACTAGCAACCATCTATTCTTAACCATATTTTCACCTCCCGCATTTTTTAATATGAACATTTAAAAAATTTATCTTTAAAAATCTTTTCATTTCACCGTTCATGCACTGGATTTCCGTCACACCACACCCTCTTCCCTTAAACTCTCAATCTCATCTCTGGCGTAGCCCAGCCTTTCCAGAATTTCCTCAGTGTGTTCTCCAAGCTTTGGCGGTCTTCTCACCTCAACCTCGAAACCTGAGAACTTTACAGGGTTGTTGAAAAGCTTGATTTTTCCAAGCCCCGGGTACTCAACATCGACAACAGTCTTTCTGAATTTGGTTTGGGGATGTTCAATAACCTCCCTTATCGTGTTCACAGCACCACACGGCACACCGGCTTTGAGCAGTATTTCTATCCATTCATCCCTCGGCTTCTCCTTGAACTTCTCGACGATGATTTTCTCAAGCTCCTCCCTGTGTTTCAACCTTTGCTGATTTGTGGCAAATCTGGGATCATCGAGAAGCTCTTCCAGCCCTACAGCCTTGCAGAACTCCTTCCAGTGCCACTCTGTTGCGACAACAACGTTGACGAGCCTCCCATCTCCAGCAGGATACGGCTCGTAAGGCGTTGCAAGGAAGTACTTTGTTCCCATTCTCAACTCCTCGTCCTTCATACCCTCAACGATGGCCATGTTCATCAGATTCAGCATCATCGTCACCGCACAGTCGAACAAGGAGACGTCTATCTCCATTCCCTCTCCTGTTTTCTCTCTCCTGAGTAGGGCTGCCAGAACCGCATAAGCTCCGTACATCGAAGCCAGCAGGTCCGTGATGGGGACGTTAATTTTGCAGGGAGTCTCCCTTGTCCCAGTATAGCTTATTATCCCAGCCTCACCCTGAATTAGCTGGTCAAAAGCCGGTCTCTCTCTGTAAGGCCCATCCTGCCCGAATCCTGAAACGTGACAGTAGATGATGTCGGGATTAACTTTCTTCACTGCCTCATAATCAACTCCGAGCTTATTCACGACTCCCGGAACAAAGTTTTCGATGATAACGTCGGCCTTCTCGGCCAGCTTGAAGAATATCTCCTTGCCTTTCTCTTGCTTTAAATCGAGCGTCATCGATTTCTTGTTTCTGTTCACTACTCCAAAATAGAAGCTCAGGTCGCCCCTTATTGGAATCCAGTACCTCGCCAAATCGCCGACTTTCGGTCTTTCGATGTGTATGACCTCAGCCCCGAGGTCGGCCAGCAGAGTTCCTATGTAGGGCCCTGCAACTGCCTGCCCCAGTTCGAGGACTAGCAGGTTGTTGAAGGGCTGAAAGGTCAAAATATCACCTTAACTCCCTTCTAAACGCCTGATACCCAGTTATCGCCCTTCCGAGTATTAGCGTGTGAATATCGTCAGTTCCCTCATATGTGTAGACTGACTCGATGTTCGCCATGTGCCTTATCGGGGAGTAGTCCAGGCTTATACCATTCGCTCCCAGCATCTCTCTTGCAGTCCTGGCACAATATCTTGCCACCCTAACATTGTTCTTCTTCGCCAAGGAAATCTGTTCAGGTGTCGCTTTTCCTTCATCCATGAGTTTTCCGAGTCTCCAGCACAGCAACTGCCCCTTTGTTATTTCAATGAGCATTTTAACAAGCTTCTCCTGAACGAGCTGGAAGGATGCTAAAGGCGCCCCAAACTGCTTCCTTTCTTTAGTATAGTTCAAAGCGGTTTCGTAGCAGTCCATTGCCGCCCCTATCGCTCCCCAGGATATCCCGTATCTGGCCTGATCCAGGCAGCTTAGCGGGGCTCTCAACCCCCTTGCGTTGGGCAATCTGTTCTCTTCTGGAACCCTGCAGTTTACTAAACCGATTTCACCTACTCCGCCTGCCCTCATTGACCCCTTCTTTGTAATAGCGTGCTGCTGGAATCCCTTCATTCCCTTTTCTACAATGAATCCTTTTATTTTGCCGTCTTCAACATCTCTCGCCCATACAACGGCAATATCTGCAACGTCTGCCTCAGTAATCCAGGTCTTGGTTCCATTTAGGATCCATTCATCGCCATCTCTTTTCGCGGTTGCTTCCATACTGCCGGGATCGCTTCCGTGGTTCGGCTCTGTAAGGCCGAAGCAGCCGATTATCTCACCGCTGGCGAGCTTTGGCAAATATTTGTGCTTCTGCTCCTCACTTCCGTACTGCCAGATTGGGTACATCACCAGTCCAGAAGTAACAGCAACAAAGCTCCTCAGAGCACTGTCAACTCTCTCAACCTCCTGGCAGATTATGCCAAAAGTTGTGTAGCTCATTCCTGGGCAGCCATATTCTTCAGGAATGAAGGCTCCCAGCATTCCAAGCTCTCCGAACTTCTTTCCAAGCTCATGGAAGTTCAATGGCTTCTCCTCATGCCACGCATCCGCAACAAGCGGAGCAACTTCGTTCTCAAGGAACTCCCTTACTGACCGCCTCACAAGCCTATCCTCGTCGCTCAGAAGCTCGTCAACATTGTAAAAGTCCACTCCTCTGAACATGCTATCACCTTTTTTCTATATTTACCATTTACAATTTTCACCTTAAAAATATTTCGGAAAAAGTTTGCCAATGTGATTTCCTAAAATTATTTCCTGCCATCGAACCACCTCCAGCAGTAACCAATACTCTCTCAGGTGGGAGCTTTCTCAAAAATGCTTGATAAGGTGTCTCTAACTCCTCCAGATTGAGACTCATGTGAGGTCTTTTGCAATTATACCACTCTACAAACTCATCCAGAGTTTCAAAGTATCTGGCTTTATCTTCAAGAGTCCCGTAGAATCTCTCGATCTTACCATTCGTTTG
>JAPDIW010000101.1 GCA_029259415.1 Archaeoglobi archaeon | reverse complement strand
GTTTGAAGGATTAAAGGAGAATCTGAAGACTTTGAGGAGCATAATAGAAGATGTAATCAAATTGGGGAAAGAAGCTTTCAGTTTGAAGCGATTGCACTGCTATGATTACGAGCCTGTGAGAAAGAGGCGTTCTGATGACGATTAAGCTCGGATTCAGGGAAAAGAAGCTCATTCAGAAGTTATCAGAGTGGTGAGATGAAGAAGACCCTAAAAGAGTTATTTCAGAGAAGAAGTCCCCGCTTAATACGGAAGACTTGAGGGAAGCAATTGCCAAATCCTTCAAAAAACTGACAGACTCAATATCTTTTGCAAAAAATGGATTGAGAAGCTTCTGGATGATAAGTTTAAGATGTCATGAACTTAACCATAAGTAGCGGATTTGTTGAACTTATAAAAGTTTCTTAAAGTTTTATCTTCATGGCGATGTTCAACAGCTTCTTCCATTTCCGATATTTGTCCCTGATATCCTCTTTCCTCTCAAAAACATCGCTAAATGGCATGCAGAAGTCTTTCTTCCACTTTCCTATCGCCCTACCTGCAACGAGATGCGCACCGAACGACGTTCCTGAAAGTATTGCACCCCTCTCCACAGGGATTCCAGTGACATCTGCTATTCTCTGCAGAAAAAAGTCGTTGGACGACATCTCCCCGTCGCATCTAATCCTCTCTAGCTCCACTGGAGACTCCTTTTTCATTATATCAACAATCTCGGCAATTCTGAAGGCTATGGATTCAAGAAGAGCCTTAACGATATCCTCTCTCATCATGGCGTTTGATATGCCGTAAAGAAGTCCGGGAATGGAAACGTAGTGTGGTGTCGCAAGTCCGGTAAAGGAAGGGATTAACAGCATGCCCTCGTTCTTGGACTTAAACGCCATCTCAGACGTCTTCGATACATCATCATATATGCCGACTTCTTTCAGCTTCTCCACAGCAGAACCACTGTAGAAGAGCATTCCTTCCAACATATACCGCATCTCGGATTTAAGCTTCCAAGCGATTAATGGAAGCAAACCTCCGGGAGATGCTTCTGGCTCCTCGCCGACGTTTAGGTCAACGAACGTCCCTGTTCCGTTTGTTGCCTTCAAATCTCCTTCTTCCCAGCAGCCAAGCGCGTAAAGTGATGCGGACTGGTCGGCAATAACTCCAGTCACCGGTACATTTCTGTACTCTCCAAAGATTCTGTCACTCTCAAGAGTTTCTGGGAGCATTTCTTTATCAGCCCCAACAATTTTGAGAATTGGCTCGCTCCATCTCAAATAGTAGGAGTCATAAAGGCCAGTAGCAGCAGCATTGGAGTAGTCGGTTAGATGCTCTCCGGTAAGCCTGTAAACGATCCAGCTATCCACAGTGCCGGCCTTCAAATCGTACCTCTCCTTTTTCTCCCCAAGCTCTCTGAGCATCCAGCAGAGCTTTACACTGGTGTGGTTTGGTCGGATGGAAAGGCGGGAGAGTGTTATGAACCACTTCACTCTTCTTCTGTTCTTCAGCGTTGGAAGTAATTTTACAACGCCTCTGGCAATCATCCCCGCTGTTCTTGCCATTCTTATGGTCGAATCTCTGTTCATTTCTTCCGCCAAGGCATTAGCTCTCATGTCCTGCCATCCCAATGCGTTAAAGACTGGTTTGCCAGTCTTGCCATCCCATAGGACTGCCGTGGTTCGCTGGTTGGTGATGGCAATAGCTTCAACGTTGTAGTCATCAATAGCGATGTCCGCGAACTTCAGACATTTCCTCGCCAGATCTTCAGCATCTATTTCAACCCAGCCTGGTTTGGGGTTGTGCTTGACCACTGGTTCTTTCTTCAGAGCCACAAGCTTACCTTCATCGTAAACGGCAAGCTTTATCGTCGTGGTTCCGGCATCAATCACTCCTATCATAGAACATCAGCCATTAGCTCGACAATATCCTTTCCTTTGAGAGCCATCTTACAGGAGGGGCAAGCGGTAACGATTTCATAGTCAAAATGCTTTCTCCTTCTCTCCGCAACCTTCTCGGCCATATCGGGAGCGACGTATCTGTAAACTCCACCATAACCACAGCAGTGTGTATCTTTTCCGCTGAATACTGGCTCATGAACCTCAAAACCCATCTCTGCAAGCAGTTTTCTTGGCTCTTTTACCACATCAAGCTTCCTTGCAAGAATGCACGGATCGTGGTAGGATACATCCCCTCCAATCTTGACGGGCTTTAGAACAGCAAGAATGTGGGCAGCCTTAATGCCATTTTCCCTCATCACGTGAACGCAGTGCGGACAGTTGCTGATAACTCCCTCGTATCTCGATGCTGCCTGCCTTAGCTTTGCAATTTTTTCCTTAAATTTGTCAATCAATCCAAGCTCGTAGTAAGGCATTCCGCAGCAGTCCACGTTTGTTAAGGCAAAGTCAACACCGAGCTTCTCCAGAACCTCAACTGTTGTATCGAAAAGGTCGCTCTCAAAAGTTCGGCAGCCGGGGAAGTAAAGAATTCTCCCCTCTCTTTCCTCAGTTTGAACTTTTATCGATTTCTCAAACTTCTCAATTGCCTTAAGAGCAAGTTCCCCTCCCCTGAAGGCTCTCAGGTTATCGTTAACGCTAATGTCCATTGGACACGCATTCTTGCAGGCGTCACACGGAAGGCAGTGGTAAATTGCATCATCTACCTCACCAAGATATGCGAGCCTCGCTTTTACGGAAGGTGAGACGGTAAGCCTTCTCTCAGCATCAAAAACAGGACAGACATGAAGGCACATGTTAGGGCAGAGCATGCACCTCGTAACTTCATCTGCCTTTCCGAGCTTCGGTACAACTTTTGCAAGCCTCATCTTTGTCTTCAAGTCGGTGTTAGCGAGAATTCTCGAAATAACCTTTGGATTTATCACAGCATCACCCCCCTGTTCAAAATGTTTCTTCTGTCAAGAATGCTCTTTAAGTCCCTGAGAAGAGGATAATAGCCTCCAATCTCGGCAGAAAGCCACCTCTTCCTCAACCTCCCCACGCCATGGTGGTGCGTGAGGTTCCCCCCGTTCCTTAGCGAGGTCTCAACGGCTTTCCTCCATACCTCCTCATAGTAGTTCTCAATGTCAGCCGGCAGTCCGGCAAAGGTGAAGTAGAAGCACAACCCGCTCTCGTAGAAGTGAGAGGCGTGAGCTGAAGCTGTCACGGTCCCCTCAACCCCTCTTATCGCCTTTAAAACCTCCGTGTAGACTTTTTCAGCATCTCTCCAGAAGCACGCCACCTCTATGGTGTCGAAAATGAATCCGAGAGGGACGATTCTGCTTATATCCGACACATCAAACCTCTTTTCGAGCCATTTTTCCGCCCTTCCGTCCACCACTTTTCCACTCACCATCTCTTTAGCCTCTCTCAGTTTTGCAGAAGCACCTTTTCCTTCAAAAACCGCGATGAGTGTGAATGATTCTGAATCGAAGTACCTCAAGCTTTCTTCATCATCAAAAATCCTCATCAGTGCAGGTTTGAGCTGCATAAGTGCTTTTGCGTCCCTTACCACATCTCCAATACCTTCGTACTCCACCGATAGCGTTAGAAACTCCTCCGGGAGAGGAAAGATTTTCATCACGGCTTCAGTCACAACGCCAAGCAATCCCTCACTCCCAACAAAAATTCGCTTTAAGTCCGGCCCAGCCCTTCTTGGCGTTGCCCTTTCAACAACAACCTCTCCATCCGGCAGCACGGCAGTCAGCGAGATGAGTAGATTCTCGATGTTCCCGTAGCCGGTTGAGAACTGCCCGCTTGCCGCTGTGGCAACCCATCCTCCTACAGTGGAGCAGTAAAGGCTTTGAGGGGAGTGGCGGAGCGTAAAGCCTCGATGGTTGAGAATCTTCTCCAATCTCCCTCCAACAACCCCCGCTCCCGCTCTGACGAGCATGTTCTCCTCGTCAATCTCCACAAAGTCAAGACCAAGCGTTGAAACCGCTATTCCTCCTTCATATGGTGTAGCGGCATCGATAACACCACTTCCTCCTCCAAAAACATAGACGGGAACACCGTAGGCGTTTGCAACCTGAAGGACTTTTGACACCTCCTCTGTCGTTTTCGGGAATGCGACAGCATGTGGTAAAGCAGGAAATTCTTTTTTCAGAAGCTTCGGAAGGTGCAGAGGGTTGTAGTCCTTGCAATAGGCGATTCTGTCTTCCATGCTTGTTGAGATCTCCACTCCAACCGATTTTATCTCCTCAACCGCCTTCTCTATCATCTACTCCCCACCGCCTTCAGTTTCACAGCAGTCCCGTAAGCAAGCAACTCCGCCGCTCCAGCCGTCGTCTGCGATGTGGTAAACCTGACATTAACAACGGCATCGGCGCCGAGCTTCTTAGCCTCATTCACCATTCTGTTTAGAGCCTCTATTCTGGCATCTCTGAGCATTTCGGTGTATTCCTCAATTTCTCCTCCGACAATATTTTTCAAGCCGGCAAGAATGTCTTTTCCGATGTGCTTAGCCCTCACAGTGTTTCCGAATACAACTCCGAGAACCTCCTCAATTTCGTAACCCGGAACAAATTCTGTGGTTGTAACAATCATTCTCTCACCTCCTCTACCTTCTTGTCCCTCCCACCAAAAAGTATGAGAGCAATTCCTATGGCTATTAGAGCGGTATCCAGAATTAAGAGGAAAGGCAGGGTAATTTCGAGAACGACTCCAACCACGATAAAACCCAGCCCCCATTTAACGTGACTTTCCATAATTTGAATCTGCTGGAAAATATATAAAACTATCCTACAATCAGCTCCTCAAGAACTGCCGGAATTGTTTTGCCCTCGTACAGAACCTGATAGATGTTCTTCAGTAGCGGGAACTGCTCCTCATCGGTTTTACCCCCTGACTCCAGTTTTTTTAGCAGCTTGTAAGCCATAAGAGTTGTTCTGTAGCCCTCTATAACTCCCACGCCTCTCCTTTTCAGCTCCTCAAGTGCCTGCTCAGCCGTATAGCCCTTTCCGAGCAACTCTCCAAGCATCCCGTTCCTTCCACCTCTGAAAGTAGCAATTAAATCTCCAAACCCTGAGAGGCCGAAAGCTGTCATCTTATCTCCACCAAGAAGCTGTATGAAGGATGCGATCTCGTTAATGGCCTTAGTCGCTATAACACCCTTTGCGTTGCTCATCTCAACGTTGTGAACACTCTCATATCCTCTTATCCATGAAATCGCAATCGAGTAAACGTTCTTCAGAGCAGAGGTAATCTCCGTGCCAATTATGTCTGTAGAAACTTCAACGCCGTAGTGCCTCGTTTCGAAGATTCTCTTCATTTCCTTTGCAGCATCAATGCTCACGCTGCTGAAGACGACTTTGGTTGGCATACGCTTTGCTACTTCTCTCGCAATTGCAGGCCCCGTTATTGCAACAGTCTTTTCCCTTAATTCCTTCTTCAGCCTCCATACAGCTTCGGGAACCGTCAAGATTTTCCCATCAAATTCGATAAGACCCTTCGAAATCAGAATCAGGAACTGGTCGTTGAGATAGGGCAGAATTTTGTTCATGACGGGAATTACACCTTCTGTGCTGACTCCGAGCAAAACAACTTCTGATTTATCGAGACATTCCTCAAGCTGTTCAGGCCAGAAGAATTTGACACCTTCAAGCCTGACACCAAGTCTCGGATGCTTCTTACCAGTTGTAATCAACTTTAGAATATCCCTATCAAACTCAGTGCCCCAGATTCGCACTTCATTGCCGTTATCAACAAGCGGTACGGAGAGGGCCGAACCCATTGCACCCGCTCCGAGTATTGACACAATCATGCATTAAGATACAATTGAAATTAGAAAAACTTTTTGAAAATGTTTATATGGCACCTATCGTATTCCTTTCATGCCTGGGATAGTTCCTCACAGACATTGTGTGGTTTGCGGCAAAGCTATTGAGCCTGATCAGCAGGTTTGCAGCAGTGAATGTGAAGAAATTCTAAACAAGGAAAGAAAGAAGCAGAGGAACTTCATGATACTGATGTTCGCAATCCTGATTTTGCTGCTCCTGATGATGTGGTTACCTTACTTCCAGCATTAATTGATACATTCTTCTCCCGGAACCGGGACGGGGTATTTAGAAGTTAGGCAGGCCAAACAGTAATCTTTGCCCCCTCCGGCCCTTTTAATGGCTTCAAGCAAACCTTCCAGGCTTAAGTATGCCAGACTATCTGCACCAAAGATTTTTCTTATCTCCTCAACCGTGTGGTTCGCCGCTATCAGTTCTTCTCTCGATTTCATGTCTATTCCAAAGTAGCACGGCGCTATAATCGGCGGACTGCCGATTCTCATATGAACTTCCCTTGCACCAGCATCCTTTATCATCTGGACGATTCTTCTTGAGGTAGTCCCCCTAACTATGCTGTCATCCACCAGAACAAGGCTTCTCCCCTTTACGTTCTCCCTTACGACGTTTACCTTCAGCCTCACCGATGCCTCTCTAAGGCTCTGGGCTGGCATTATGAACGTTCTGCCGACGTATCTGTTCTTTATCAACCCTTCGAAGTACGGCAGTCCTGATTCCTGCGCGTAACCAATTGCTGCCGTGATACCACTGTCAGGAACTGCAGAGACGAAATCAGCGTCCGCTGGAGATTCTCTCGCCAGAACCTTTCCCATTTCACTTCTCGCCTTGTAAACGCTTACACCGTCAATTATCGAATCCGGACGGGCAAAGTAAATGTACTCGAATATGCAGACGGCTTTTCTTCCAGATTCGGCAATTTTCACGAATTCGATATCACCCTCTTTGATAATTACAGCTTCTCCAGGCTTTACATCCCTTATGAATTTTCCTCCGAGGGCGTCAATTGCGCAACTTTCACTGCACACTATGTATCCGTCATCAATCCTGCCGACACAGAGTGGTTTGAAACCAAGAGAGTCTCTGAAGCCAACAACTGCATCGTCAAAGAGCATGGTTAAAGTGTAGCTACCTACTAGAGATTCATTCAGCCTTTTGAGAGCATACATGATATCTTTCTTCTCCAGTAAAAACTTTGAGAGCAGCTGAGAAATCACCTCTGAGTCGGAGTTTGTTGTAAAAACCCTGCCTTCGTTTTCGAGTTCATTTCTAAGCTGGATGTAATTGACGAGGTTACCGTTGTGAGCAACAGCTATGTATCCCGCTTTAGACTTAACGACGAATGGCTGTGCATTCTCAAGACTCGATTTTCCCGTTGTTGAGTATCTGACGTGTCCTATCACAGATCTGCCTGCAAGAAGCTCGAAGTCCTCGTCGTTGAACACTTCGGTTACTAAACCCATCCCTCTCTTTTGCCTGATGTGGTTGTCGAATGACGCGATTCCTGCTGACTCCTGACCGCGATGCTGAAGTGAAAAGAGAGAATAGTATGCGAGTCGGGGAGCTAGCTCCCCATCAGGGTGGTATAGGCCTACAATACCACACATTTACGTTCTGTTCTTTTTCTTCCTAACCCAGTTGTAGCTTCTAAGCCTTTTGCTTCTTCCAAACCCGCATGCTGCACAGTAACCCTTTCTCCTGTGGAATGAGTGCCTTCCGCACCTTCTGCACCTTATATGGACTCTTTTCCTTCCCTTTTTACCCATTGCAGCCGTACCGTCCGACATCACTCACCACCCGGTGCCGGAGAAACGAAAACTACAGTATCTCCTCTTATAACAACACTCCCAACTTTTCTGATAACCTCTCCGTTTTGAATTTCCTCAGCATCCAGCAGGACGAGATTCATGTGGATATCATACCCATCCAGCGTTCCTCTAAACTCCCTACCCCCTTTCAGCCTTACAATGACAGGGGATTTCAGGGACCTGTTTAGCACATCCAGTGGTCTTGGTGGCATCTTCTTTCCCTCCAGAATTATCTAAGGTTCGTTGCAGGAGGAGTTATTTAAAAATATCGCTGAACTTAAATTTTGCTGGATAGTGGAGAGTCCAAAGCTTCAACACTCATCGAAAACGTTTTTAACCCTGAGTGGGAAGCAGTAACAAGCGCGGGTAGTCTAGCGGTAGGACAACGCCCTTCCGAGGCGTTAGCCCGGGTTCGAATCCCGGCCCGCGCATAAATAAGGATGTCCGGTGCATGGACACAAATTTTCAGGTTTTAAATAGCAGCAGAGACGACATTAAGATCGTGAAGCGAGTCGATATGGAGACCTGGAGATCTATAGACTACGAGAAGAGGCTCAAACAGGAACTTAGGCTTCTTAACAAAAGCCCAATATCCGACAGGAACAAAAAACTGATTTTGAGGTACAAGAACTGGAGGCTGGCCAATAGCGTGAGTGTTGCGAGGGTCCAGAGGGAGCTCGTCTCTCTCAGGGTTTTGTGTGAGAGGTTTG
>JAPDIW010000012.1 GCA_029259415.1 Archaeoglobi archaeon | reverse complement strand
AGAACTCTCGATGAGGAGTGGGAAAAAGTTGATAAGCTTGCGGATAAACTCATCGAAGCTTTCACCTTTTTAGAGAGACTTGAAGTAAGCGAGGTGGCCTTAGATAAAGAGTTTCCAAGAGTTGGTGGTCTAGAAGTTGATAGCAAAAAAGAATAAAATAGGAAAAATTAAACCTTCAGAGCAAGTTCAGCAGCCTCTCTTGTTGCATCCAGAGCCTTTCTTGGCTTCACGCAGTCTCCTATCTTGTAGAGTTCCTTCACCTTGCCATTAAGCTCGTCGTAAAGTCCATTGTTCGGCTTCGTTCCAACTGCAATGATAGCAGTGTCGCAGCTGAGCTCTTTCCTTTCACCATTCTGCTCCACTACAACTGCATTCGGCTTTATCTCCACGGCCTTTGTGTTTGCGAGCATCTCCACGCCCTTCTCCCTTAGGTACAGCAGAACAGTCCACCTGGTGGAGATTCCAATGTCCTGCCCTATCTTGGGGAGCATCTCGACGATCGTGACCTTCTTGCCCTCATTTGCAAGCTCTGCTGCAACATCACAGCCAACTCCACCTCCACCAATAACGACCACTCTGTCTCCAACTTCAGCCTTGCCTGCAAGAACGTCAAAGGCCGTCACGGCATTCTCAACGCCGGGAATGCTCGGTATCAGTGGAGAAGCTCCGACCGCTATAATAGCAACATCAGGCTCCTCTGCCAGAACTTTTGCAGCGTCGGCTTCAGTGTTATACCTGATGTCAACACCGAGCTTCGGCAGTACATTCATGAAGTACTTGCCGACCTCTGCAAATTCATAGGCGAGGGGTGATTTTGCAGCCAGGTTGAGCTGCCCTCCAAGCTTGTCGGTCTTCTCAAACAGCACGACCTTATGCCCCTTTCTCGCCAGAAACTCTGCCGCCATGCATCCTCCTGGTCCTCCACCAACTATCACTACCTTCTTCGGAGTGTCGGTCTTCAAGTTCTCGAATTCAGCCTCTCTCCCAACTGTTGGATTAACCAAGCACGTTACAGGCTGTGCCTGCATTACCATGTCCATACATCCCTGGTTGCAGGCAACGCAGTATCTTATTTCATCAAATCTGCCCTCTTTGGCCTTCTTTGGAAGCTCAGGATCAGCGATCAAAGCTCTCAGCATGGCGACCATGTCGGCCTTGCCCTCCTGCAGAATCTTCTCAGCAACAAGCGGATCGTTAATACGGTGCGATGCTATTACCGGAACGCTTACAGCACTCTTTATCTCGGCAGCAAGGTAGGCAAACCCTCCCCTCGGAACGAGCATCGTTGTCAAAGGCTTCCTCGACTCATGCCACCCTGCCATGACGTTTATCGCCACCACTCCAGCATCTTCCAGAATCTTGGCTATCTGCTTCATCTCCTTGACAGTGTTCCCTCCCTCTACGAACTCGTCTCCGGGGATTCTTATCATGATTGGGTAGTTTTCTCCGCACTTCTCCTTGATTTTCTGAATGATCTCAACTGCAAACCTTGTCCTGTTCTCCAGGCTACCCCCGTACTCATCCGTTCTCTTATTCGTCACAGGACTGAAGAACTGCGATATGAGGTAGCCAGCAGAGCCTATAAGCTCTACAGCATCGAAGCCGGCCTTCTTGGCCCTTACAGCAGCGTCGGCAAACTCCTCCTCTATCTGAAGGATTTCCTCCTTTGTAAGCTCCTTAGGTGTGCGTTTGGAGAATATCGGTGGTGGAATTGGTGAGGGTGCTACGGGAGTGCGTGAGGGGTCGAGGGAAATCTCATACCTGCCGGGATGCCAAAGCTGCAAAGCGCACTTCACGTCGTACTTGTGGAATACATCAGCTATTTTTTTGAGGTCTGGAATGTACTCGTCTGAGTGAGCAGCTATCCCGCCAAAGAAATGGCCCTCAATTTTTGCTACTCCAACAACTGCAAAGCCTATACCTCCCTTAGCCCTTTCTTCATAGAACCTCAACAGCCTTTCTGTAGGTCTCCCGTCCGGGGTGTGGTAGTTTAGTTCAGCAGCGGGCATCACTATACGGTTCTTGACCTTCATACCTCCGAACTCAATGGGTTCGAAAAGTTTCATGTTTGATTAACCTCTTGAATATGCTATAAACCTTTCGAATCGATGTAGAATTTTACACATATTTTCCATTCAGTAGGAGTTGAAATGCTTCTAAGTAAACCGAGAATCCAAAAGCTTTATTACGGAATACACCACTAAACATCATGGAAATTAATGTTGAGAGTGCAAAAGCGAGAGCGGTACAGCTTCTCAACGAGACGAGGAACTGCGCGTACTCATCCTTTGTCGCACTTGCAGAAGCTCTTGGCATTGAGCTTGATGAGAAGTCGAAAAATATGGCTATAGGATTTGCAGGTGGAATTTCTGGCTCAGGACACATCTGCGGAGCTTTATGGGGCTCGATCGCAATCACGAGCCTTTACACGATGGAAAGGCTTGGAGACAGGAGCAATATTCAGAATCCGCTTGAAAGGTACATGCCCGTCTATGCCAAATGCGCTGAAGTTTTCAAGAAATTTGTCGAAGCAAATGGTAGTCCGAACTGTGGCGATTTAAATCCCAACCTCGATCTGATTTCTGAGGAGCAGAGGAAGAAGTGCATGGAGATAGTGAGCAAGGCCGTTGAGATAACTCTTCTTGCTCTCCAAGACCGCAAAGCTTAACTATGCTGGAAAAGAAGATGTAGTGGCTCCGCCCCTCACGCCCGGGTGAGAAGCATGATCCCGGGTCGGTTGGCGGAGCTACACCAGCACGCACTTTTCCGCATCCCCTCCTGCCAGTCTCACTATGTATTCCGAAGCTTTCGAGCACGCTTTCATTATGGTTTCAGCATCCACACCGGGTACACCGCATGCCACCACAAGGACATTCCTCGTTTCCTCGGTTATCATCGTCAGCCTTGAGTCCCTGTAAGGAAAGACGTGCAGAACTTTTTCATCATCTGCAAGAACTATCTGATTACTTCTCAGCTTCTCCTCCTTTCCCCCAATAGGTATGAATTGCTCGCCCTCTCTGGCATACCTCAACCTCAGCTTCCCTTTCACTCTGTCAAGATTATACAGGCCGATCGGGACGAAGGTTTCCATGCTTGCCGCGTTTCCTGCGTCGACAACGTTATTTATTGACGGAACTTTGCCCCTCAAAGCTCTCCTCACCAAAGCCTCCCCGCTGGGCCTTTGCTTCGTCGGATCTATTCCGATTTTCCAGTAAAAGTCCCTGTAAGCCCTCACCACAGGGTGCGCCTTCAAATCATCCAAGTCATATTTTTCTCTCAACTTATTTGCAACCTTGGCCAACAGGTCAGAACCATTCCCAGAAACGCTCACATCTCTTACGACATTTACACCAAGTAATACTTTTTCTGCCACCTCTATGGTAATCATACTGCGTTCTCATTCTCCAAGATAAAATTCTTTTAGGTTGGCTGGAAATGACATAGAAAACTTTAAAAAATCATCATCATCAATCTGTACATGAAATGGGGTTCAGCCTTCAAGCTTGCGATTAGGGCCTTCCTGTTTGGAGTGGTTTGGTTCGTGGTTGGTGCCCTGCTGGTTGTTGGAGGTGTTTCTCTCTTCTTTACCGGAATCAGAGTTCTTGCATTCCTTGCAGGCTTCGTTGGGCTCTTCGTAATGTTCTTCGGGTTGTTGGCTGCAGTTTTCAAGGTTGGCAGTAACGCATTCCTCGAAAAGTACGAGGCTTCGCTTCAACCAGTTGAGGTTACCTATGAGAACCAGGGTTTTGCGATGGTTCTCGGCCAGCTCATCGACCAAGCAATCACCAAGAATCCCTCAAAGGGTAATATTGTTAGGGACCTTAAGGGAAATCTGGTAGTTGAGGTTACCGATATGAACGCTGCTGCAACGGTTGAGTTTAACAATGGCAGGATAACGGTCTATAACGGAATGCCAGCGAAAGGCAAGTACTCGCTCATCTCGTCCGATTTCGAGACGATAAATTCCTTAGCAACGGGAAAGGCTGGGTTACTGAAGACGCTCAAACTGATAATTACAGGCAAGCTAAAAATAAAGGGCATAAGGATGGCGAGAAAGTTCCAGAGCTTGCTAGCCTAAAATCTTTTTTATTGCCTTTATTCCCAGTTCGTAGAGTTCTTTTGCCCTCTCCTCAGTTTTAGCCTCAGCGTAAACTCTTGCAATGGGTTCGGTACCAGAGGGACGAATCAGCACCCACCCGTCTTCGAAGTCTATCCTCGCCCCGTCAATGTGGTTCGCTTCAGGAAATTCTCCCTTCAGACCCTCAAGCAACTTCTTCTTCTCTCTGCACTCCACCTTGCCCTTCACAATGTAGTATCTCGGAATCTCAGCAACAAGCTCGCTCAGCCTTTTTCCGGTCTCGTCCAGAAGCTCGAGAACCTTTGCTACGCTCATCCCTCCATCCCTCGCCACCAAGTGCTCCGGAAAAATCAGCCCGCCATTCCCCTCTCCACCGAAGACGGCATTTCTCTCTATCATCACCTTCGCCACAACCGGAGAACCTACAGCTGTGTAAACGATTTCTCCTCCAGCCATCTTGACAGCATCCTCCACACACTTTGATGATGACACTGGAGTCACTACAACTCCACCACCCCTCTTTTCAACGTAGTGCTTTGCCATGAGTGCGAGCATTACATCCTCATTGACGAAGTTCCCATTTTCATCAACAAAAACCGCTCTGTCCGCATCTCCATCATGCGCCACGCCAAAGTCTGCTTTGAAGTCAACAACAGCCTTCTTCAGCAGGTCTAATGAAGCCTCAACTGGCTCAGGGTTCCTCGCCGGAAACCTCCCGTCGGGATTGCAGTTTATCCCGTAAACGTCACATCCAAGCTCCTTCAAGATTTCCGGTGTTGTGAAACAACCAGCTCCATTTCCGCAGTCAACCGCTACTCTGTAAGCTCTGTCAAGCTCGACGGAATTGACGACAGCATCAATGTACCTCCTCAACCCTGAACTGTCGCGGTAAAGCTGACCGACCTCATTCCATGCTGCAATCTTGAACTTCTTGCTCATGTAGACTCTTTCACTCTCCTCGTCCATCTCTCTGTAGAACTCCACACCATTTTCCTGAACAAACTTTATTCCGTTGTACTCCCTCGGATTGTGGCTCGCCGTAACAATTACTCCGGCGGAGCAATCCGTTTCCTTCACATAAAACTGAAGAGCCGGTGTGGGAGCGATGCCTACATCAACGACATCGCTTCCCGTTGACATAATTCCAGAAGAGACTGCAGATTTAAGCATTGAGCTTGAAATCCTCGTATCACATGCAATAGCAATTTTACCTTGTCTCAACGTCCCAATTGTCCTGCCAAGGTTGAGAGCCATTTCTGCCGTAAGTTCGGAATTTGCAATTCCTCTGACGCCATTTGTTCCAAAAAGCTCCCCTGCTCCTCCTGCTCTCATGGAAGCAATTCAGAATGAATGTTCAAAAAGTTTTTTACTCACTCAGCTTAGAACCTTTGATGATTGAAAGACTGGTTGTTAATCGACCTATCTTTACAATCCTTATAATATCCTTCATTATATCACTCTTTCTGATTTCCGCCTTAAATCTCAAGTTTGGCTCTGCTGACTACTCAGACAGCTTCCCACCCTGGGATGAAATATATCTCAGGTACGAGCTATACTACAAGGATTTCGGCTTGGCTCCGGAAAACGTCTATATTCTCGTGAAAGCCGACGACGTTCTGGCAAGAGATGTGTTTGAATACATGCTGACCCTTCAAAAAGCCCTTAACCAATTAGACGGCGTTATTTCTACAACCTCTCCAGCCTCATTCGTTGAAGAGGTTTACGGCGGCATTCCCGATAACGACTATTTGCTGGAGATGATTGCGGAAAAATCATCAGGCTTGCTTCCAGATAAAAGTCTGGCTCTGATTTCCGTCCAGATTGGAAGAATGGAAAGCGATAAGCTGATGAACGTTGCAGAGAACATAGAAAAAGCCATTTCCTACGTACAGCAACCTCCAGGAGTTGCAGTTGAGGTTACGGGTGGAGCTGTTTTGATGTACCAGATTACGGAGGCTGTGATTGAGGATGTTTACAGGACCTTCTTCATAGCTTCCGTGGTCATGGTTCTTGTCCTAGTAGTGGTTTTCAGCGGTGTTGTGAGGAGTAAATTGACGGTTTTGTTTCCGCTGGCAATTTCAATGCTGTCCGTCTCAGTTATGGTAGGTTCAATGCCGCTTTTCGGCCTAACGATGACAGAATACGTGTCCGCAACGGTCCCAATTCTCATAGGGTCTTGCTATTGATTATGCCGCTCAACTTCAAAACAGATTTGAGGATGAGAGAAGAGAAGGTAAAGATGTTGAAAACTCAATTCTTACGGCGATCAGAACCACAAGATTTCCGCTTTTTATGGCCATGGCAACAACGGTTATAGGCTTCGCATCCATGGCTGCACCGGCCATTCTTTCATTGGTTTGGTTCGGAGCCTTAATGTCTATTGGTCTCGCCTCCGCATTCCTTCTTTCCCTCACAATCCTGCCAGCAATGCTGAAGCTAGCAGACATTGGAGAAAAAGGTGTTAAGCATTCACCAGGGACTCTGGAAAAGTTCCTTACCTCAATTGCAAAGCTTACAACCGCAAATCCGAAAAAGATTCTGGCTTTGGCAGCGGTCTTAATCATACTCGGTACGTACGCAACCACGCAGGTTCAGCTTGAGACTAACAGAAGGAAATATGCTCCTCCCGATTTACCCGCACTTGTTAAGTTCGGGGAGCTTGAAAGGTCCGTTTCCCCGCAGTACGTTTATGCAATTGTTCTCTCTGCCGATAGAATTGACGCAGAAACCATCATCAAAGCCGAGAAGCTCGCAAACTACATTTCCCAGAGGGAAAAGGAAGTTTACAGCTACGAAACTCTGGGAAAAGCTATCGAAGATTTTTACGGCAGCATTCCGGTTACCGAAGAGGAACTCTCATCAGCCCTCTCGAAAATTCCAGAAAGTGTTTACGAGAGGTTTGTCTCCGGAAAACCATTTGGTCATTCTGCTCTACACCAACACAGAAACTGTTGAAGAGGTTAACCATGCTATGAGGAACTTTGAGAGCGATGTTAGGTTTTACGGGTGGGACGGGGAGTACTACATAACCGGTTTTCCGGTAATTCTCGCTCACCTCAGCGAGGTTCTGTTTAACAGCCTTAATTTGATGACAGCCGTCGCGTACATCCTTATCGTCGTCTTCCTTATCCTCACCTACCGCTCCTTTGTAAAGGCGGTGATACCTCTTTAGGGTCCTTACCAAATCACATCTCAGCCAACCTCTGCAAAACCTTCTTTTCTCTAAAACCCATAGCAACGACAATACCAACCAGAAGGACATTCAGAGCTGCAAACTTCAACACAGATCTCCTCGTATAGCGGTGCAATCTCCTCAAACCGAATGATTTTGCGAGCTTGAACACATCCTCTATAATGGCCCTAACTGGCTTAAACTCCTGCCATCTTCTCAACAGGCTCATAAGTCTGGTCTTTAAATTCCTGAATCTACGTTTCTCCCCCTTCAAGCTCTTAGAACTGAAAATATCCAGTGGATAGCTCAGCATTCCATCCAACCTGCTTAAATTAAAGTTGCTTCTTGGGAAAATTAGAGGGACAATCCTGTACTCGTTTATTCCCACCAAATAGTTCTTGTAGGCGTAGAATCCCTTATCCATGATCACTGTATCTCCTTTCCTTGCAATTCTTCTCCTTCTAAGTTCTTCCATCACCTCCTGAAAAATCTTGGCCTCATGCATGTTTGCAGGGTGCAGCAAGAAGAGCAGAGGTTTCAGAGAAGAGTGTTCCAGAATCAAAGTCAGTTTCATACCCACAAACATTCCTTTTGCTGAGTATTCCCACCTGTAGTCTTTTCCTTCGAGATCTGCCTGTTTACATTTCCTGAACCAGTTTATGTCAACGCTTACATCGGTGCAGTCAATGATTAAGCGAGTGTTTCTCTGCCTCCTTTTTGTTACCGAGTTCAGAATTCTAAGAATCATCGCTATAAAGCTGTTAAGGTCGAATTTTGAGAGGAAGGTGTAAATGTAGCCCGTTTCTGGAATATCTTCCTTTATTCCAAGAAACTCTCTTAAATCCCCTCTCCGCTTCAGTTCTTCAACAACATGAGAGATTTTAGTTGAGAAGAACATGGAGGTGAGAGTTATCTTCATGCAGTTGATTGCAGTTTTTAGTGGCGAAGTAAATCTTGCAATGATCTTCTTCGTCTTTCGCATTTCAAAAATGTTGGCCCTGTTTCATCATACTTGGAATTTCACCTCCACCATATAACTTACCAACCAACTTCCCAATAAACGACTCATACCTCTCCCTCTCAGCATACCTTCTCAGCAGCAAATTCAGCAGATTTCTGGCACCTCTAACACTCCAAGACATCCATTTATTCTTCATCCTCTTC
>JAPDIW010000056.1 GCA_029259415.1 Archaeoglobi archaeon | reverse complement strand
CATTCGGATTGCGACGATTGCACCGCTATACGAGTAGATCCGTGTATAAGTATGCAGTTCTGAACGTCCTTTTGATTGGCTTGGTTGCTGCTCTGGGCTTTAGGGAAAAGAAGGTACTGCAGAGATTGGCTGAGATGTGATTTGGTAAGGACCCTATACTTACTACACCCCCAATCATCACCAAAACCAGCAATACAGGCACAACCTTTCGCATTCTACCACCTCAATAACCAATGTCATTGTGTTCTGATAGCTCATGACTTTTAAATTTTTTGTTTTGATACAACTTAGTAAAGATTTAATATGTCATACACACCTAATATCATGAAACTTATTAGCAACCCGGATGATTCTTTGCCGAAATGAGAGAATATGACACTAAATTGAGCAAACCCCGCTTTAATTGTGCTGCTTTTGGCAACACTGGTAGCTTTAGACCAGTATGTACTCACAACTAAGCTTTCAAATGCTATACCAGAAAAACTGGGGGCATTTTTCAAAATCGGTGGCTACATAGGTGTTGTCAGCAGTTCCATCGGAATATTTGCCGTGTGGGTGATTATAGCGGTTATAATGCATGGATTATCAGCATTCTTTGAAGGGGAGGGAGATTTCAAAAGAACTTTTGAATTCGTTGGATATAGCTTTTTCTCGTCGTTGGTTGGTTCTCTTGTCACGGTTCCTATGCCTCTCTACTATACTAGGATCCCGGAAATTAGCTTGGCTAGTTACAGCAAAATCCAGACGTATTGGGGGGCAGTAATAGTCTCCATAATTCCGAGAAATTTGATTTATTCAAATCTGGTCGTCAGCTTTGCTGTAACTTTGTGGTCTTTAACAATCTGGAGTTTTGCTCTAAGGCATGCGAGGAGAGTTGAGCTGAGAGAAGCTTTCGTCTGCGCCTTAATACCAACCGTACTGTTTGCAGTCTATCAAGTTTGGTCGATTTTGAAGCTGCTGTAGTTTCTTATTTTAGAAGCGTAATTTCTTTTATTTCCAAAAGCCTTAAATGTTGCCCTATTGCGCAACCGAACAATGCCGGATGAAAAGCTTGCGAGAGCGTTGAGAGCAGGATAAGAAGGAGAATTCTGAAGACGATAATTGACTCGGGCGAGTTGAGCGTTACTGAGATTTCTAAAAAGCTAGGAATTGGAAAGTACAGCGCTTCCAAGCATCTCAAGCTGCTTTACGATTTGGGTCTTGTTGATGTTAAGGAAGACCCACCGAGAAAGTTATATCGTGTTACAATTCCTGAGGTTAGAGAATTGCTAAAAGCCTACGACAAAGTTGTTGAGGCTATATCGAGAGGTGAAAGTATGAAGGCCGTAATCATCATGGGTTCAAAGTCTGATCTGGATTACTGCAAGAAGATAGCTGAAAAGATCACGCAGTTCGGGATAGAATGTGTTTTAAGAGTCGCTTCAGCACACAAAACACCTGAAAAGGTTCTCGAGATCATAAGAGAGTACGAGAAGGATGATGTTGTTTTTGTAACTGTTGCCGGAAGGAGTAACGCTCTCAGCGGTTTTGTGGATGCGAACACCCATAAGCCCGTCATAGCCTCCCCACCCTACAGCGATAAGTTTGCTGGAGCAGATATTTTCTCAAGCATCAGGATGCCTTCTGGAGTGGCTCCAATGCTCGTTCTCGAAGCTGAGAACACTGCACTGGCAGTTGCCAAGATTTTCGCAATGAAGAACGAAATGATCAGGGAGAAAGTAATTCAGTTCCAGGAGAAAAAGAGGGAAGAAATTTATAAAGCGGACGAGGAGATGAGGTGATTTGATGGGAAGTGTTAAGGACTTAATAGTTCTCAGGGAGCCCAATGATAAGCCTGGAGTTGGAAGATTCATCTTTTCTGACCGATATTCTGTTTTCGACTACGGAGAGATGCCTGATAAAATCGAGGGTAAGGGAAAGGCCCTGTGCATGGTCTCAGCCTACTTCTTCGAGAAGCTTGAAGAAGAGGGGATAAAGACACACTACATCGGTCTGGTTGAGGATGGAAAGGTTAAGAGGTTTGATGAGGTGGGTGGTGCGGTTAACGAGATGGAGATAAAGCTTGTCAAGGTTGTAAAGCCTGAAGGTGACTATTCCATCTTCAAAAAGTTAAAGGGAAACTTCCTCATCCCCCTCGAAATTATCTACCGCAACAGTATTCCTGAAGGCTCATCTCTGCTGAGAAGAATTGAGAAAGGGGAAGTGAAGCCTGAAGACTTCGGTCTCAGCAGGATTGAAGCTGGAATGAGGCTTGAAAAGCCCATCATCGACTTCAGCACAAAGCTTGAGGATGTTGACCGCTACCTCAGCCATGCAGAGGCGAAGGAGATTTCTGGACTGACTGATAACGAGTTTGAAGCTCTCAAGGAGCTTGTGATTAGGGTTGATGAGATTATAACGAGAGAAGTCGGGAAAGCTGGGTTAACAAACGAGGATGGAAAGATAGAGGTTGCGCTGGATGAGGAAAGGAATTTGATGGTTGTTGATACAGTTGGCACACCTGACGAGTGCAGGTTCAGCATGGATGGATTTGAGGTCAGCAAGGAGCTGTTGAGGAAGTACTACCGCAAAACTGAATGGTATGAGAAAGTCAAGCAGCTTAAGGGGAATGAAGGATGGAGGGAAGCTGTTGGGAAACCACCGTCTCTGCCTGAAGAGGTTAAAGAGGGAATTTCCAGCCTGTACAAGGCCTTTTGCAATGAGGTTGTGGGTAAAAGACTTTTCGACGCTCCCAGGCTTAAAGAGGTTGTTTCTCATCTCAAAGAGGTGCTGGAATGAAGGCTGCATTAGCTCTTGAAGACGGAACTTACCTTGAGGGGAAGGCGTTTGGTGCAGAAAGGGATGGTTTGGGGGAGATAGTCTTCTGCACCTCTATGACGGGATACGTTGAAGCCTTGACAGATCCAAGCTACAAGGGACAGATTTTGGTGATGACATACCCCCTCATTGGAAATTATGGAGTGAATAGAGATGACTTCGAGAGCGATGGGGTCAAGGTGGAAGGGTTCGTTGTCAAAGAGCTTTGCAAAAAGCCGAGCAACTGGAGAAGTGAGATGAGTGTTGACGAACTGCTGAAAGAATACGACGTTCCCGGCATTGAAGGTGTTGACACGAGAATGCTGACGAGGAAGATTAGGATTTACGGCTCGATGAAGGCGGCGATAGGCATCGGGGATGTGGAGAAGGAGAAGCTGGTGAAAAAGGCTGTGGAGCAGCCATTTATAAGCGACATCGACCTTGTGGACAAGGTCTGCGTGAAAGAGCCAAAGAGGTTTGAATCTGAGAGTGATCTTGAGGTCGTTCTGGTTGACTGCGGGGTCAAGATGAGCATAATAAGGCAGCTCTTGAAGAGGGGTGTGAATCTTACAGTTGTGCCGTATGATTTCTCGGCGGAGAAAATTAAGGAAATGAATCCTGACGGTGTGTTCATATCCAACGGCCCTGGAGACCCTGCGAGAGTCAAACCGACGATTGAGACGATTAAAAAGCTCGCAGGACAGATACCGATGGCGGGAATCTGTCTTGGCCACCAGCTCACAGCTTTAGCTCTAGGTGCAAAAACCTTCAAGCTTAAATTCGGGCATCACGGCAGCAATCAGCCGGTAAAGGATTTCGAGACGGGAAGGGTGTTCATATCCAGCCAGAACCACAACTTCGCTGTTGACACCAAAACTCTGCCGAAGGAGTTTGAAGTTACTCAAATCAACTTGAATGACAATACAGTTGAAGGAATGGTTCACAAGGACTTTCCGCTCATAACCGTCCAGTATCACCCCGAAGCGGGGCCAGGGCCTCATGACACATACTTCTTCTTCGACAGGTATGTGGAGATGCTCAGGCAGTACAGGTGATGGTTAATGCCGAAAAGAGAGGATATTAAGAAAATCATGGTCATAGGAAGCGGCCCGATTGTGATAGGGCAGGCTGCCGAGTTTGACTACTCAGGAAGTCAGGCCTGCAAGGCTTTGAGGGAGGAGGGATACGAGGTTGTGCTTGTCAACTCCAATCCCGCAACCATCATGACCGACCCGGAGATGGCGGACAGAGTTTACATTGAACCGCTTGATGCTGAAATTTTGGCGAAAATAATTGAAAGAGAAACCCCTGACGCCCTTCTCCCAACTCTCGGTGGGCAGACAGCACTCAACCTTGCCGTCCAGCTCACCGAAATGGGAGTTCTGGAAAAGTATGGTGTTGAACTAATCGGGGCTAAGTTTGAGGCGATAAAGAAGGCAGAAGACAGAGAGCTCTTCAAAGAGTCGATGAGAAAGATTGGCCTGGAAGTGCCGAAGAGTGATGTGGCCAGCGATGTCGCTGAGGCATTGGTCATTGCAGACGAGATTGGCTATCCCGTGGTTGTTAGGCCAGCGTTCACTCTCGGGGGTACTGGGGGTGGGATAGCCTACAACAGGGAGGAACTTAGGGAGATCGCATCAAAGGGGCTTAAGCTGTCAATGATAAACCAGGTACTGATTGAAGAAGGGGTTCTGGGCTGGAAGGAGTTCGAGCTTGAGGTGATGAGAGACCTTGCAGACAACGTTGTCATCATCTGTTCAATCGAGAACTTCGACCCGATGGGTGTTCATACGGGGGACAGCATCACAGTCGCTCCAGCTCAAACCCTGACCGATGTTGAATATCAGTATCTCAGAGATGCTGCCATCAAGATAATAAGGGAGATTGGAGTCGAGACGGGAGGTAGCAACATCCAGTTTGCCGTCCATCCCGAAAACGGCAGGGTTGTTGCGATCGAGATGAATCCGAGAGTCAGTAGGTCTTCAGCTTTAGCCTCGAAAGCTACTGGATTCCCAATAGCCAAGATAGCGGCAAAGCTGGCTATTGGTTATACACTCGACGAAATACCAAACGATATAACAAAGGAGACGCCTGCAAGCTTTGAACCCACAATTGACTACGTTGTGGTTAAAATTCCGCGGTTCGCGTTCGATAAATTCCCGACTGCCGACCCCGTTCTTGGCAGCCAGATGAAGAGCGTGGGAGAAGTTATGGCCATTGGCAGAACCTTTGAAGAGGCATTGCAGAAGGCAATAAGGAGCCTCGAAATCGGGAGATACGGGCTGGGTTGTGACGGAAAAGACAGGGAAGTTACAATGGAAGAGATAAGAAATGGGTTGAGGTATCCAAATGCTAACAGAGTCTTTTACATCCGCTACGCTCTGCAGAGGGGGATGAGTGTTGAGGAGATTTACGAGCTGACGAAGATTGACCCGTGGTTCATAGAGAAGATAAAGAACCTCGTGGAGTTTGAGGAAAAGCTGAAGCAGATTGCAGAGAGAATGAAAATAAACGAGGTTCCGAAAGAGGTTCTGAAGAGAGCAAAGGAACTCGGCTACTCAGACAGACAGCTTGCCACAATTTTCAACACAACAGAAAAAGAAGTCAGAAAGGTGAGGAAAGAGAAGGGGCTGAGGGCGGTTTACAAGATGGTCGATACTTGTGCGGCGGAATTTGAGGCAAAGACACCCTATTACTACTCCACTTACGAAGACGAGAACGAAGCTTTAAGGAGCGACAGGAAAAAGGTGATGATTCTCGGTGCCGGGCCGAACAGAATTGGGCAGGGCATAGAGTTTGACTACTGCTGTGTTCATGCAGTATTCAGCCTGAAGGATGACGGATACGAGACGATTATGGTAAACTGCAATCCTGAGACAGTTTCAACCGACTACGACACCTCTGACAGGCTGTACTTTGAGCCGATTACACACGAGGACGTGATGAACATCTACGAAAACGAGCGGCCTGAAGGGGTCATAGTGCAGTTTGGCGGTCAAACTCCTCTCAACATTGCAAGGGAGCTTGAAAGTAGTGGGGCGAGAATCCTGGGCACCTCAGTTGATTCCATCGACATCGCAGAGGATAGAGAGAGGTTTGCTGCGCTGCTTGAGAAGCTCAACATTCCGCAGCCCGAAAACGGCATAGCCCACAGCCTTGAGGAGGCAAAGGAGATAGCTAGAAAGATTGGTTTTCCAGTATTGGTGAGGCCGAGCTACGTCCTCGGTGGGAGAGCGATGGAAATTGTATACGATGAGGAAACGCTTGAAAGATACATCACGGAGGCTCTGGAAGTCAGCCCGGAAAAGCCCATTCTCATCGACAAGTTCCTTGAGGACGCGATTGAGGTAGAGGTGGACGCGCTTTGCGATGGTGAGGATGTTGTGATTGGGGGTATAATGGAGCACATAGAGGAGGCAGGAGTGCACAGCGGCGATTCGGCATGTGTTCTTCCACCCGTCTCGCTGGATGAAGAAATAATCAACACAATAGTTGACTACACGAGGAAAATGGCCCTCGAACTTAACGTTGTTGGGCTAATAAACATTCAGTATGCCGTGAAGGACGGAAAGGTTTACGTCCTTGAAGCCAATCCGAGAGCAAGCAGGACTGTTCCTTTTGTGAGCAAGGCCAGCGGAATTCCGTTAGCGAAGATTGCAGCGAAGCTTATGATGGGCAAAAAGCTCAGAGAGTTTGGAGTAAAGGAGAAGCTGAAACCCAAACATGTGGCAGTGAAGGAGGCGGTGTTTCCATTCATAAAGCTTCCCGGAGTTGATCCAGTTCTTGGGCCTGAGATGAAGTCAACTGGAGAGGTTATGGGCATAGACTACGACTTTGGGCTCGCTTTCTACAAAGCCGAGCTTGCTGCGGGAATGAAGCTTCCCTTAGAGGGGACCGTGTTCATAAGTGTGAGGAAGAAGGACAAGAACGAAAAGCTAATATACCTTGCAAGGAAGTTCAGGGAGCTAGGATTCAGAATAATCGCAACTGACGGCACGAGAGACTATCTTGTAAAGAACGGCATTGATGCAGAACTCGTCCTCAAGATCAGTCAGGGGAGGCCAAACATTCTGGATGCGATAGTCAACAGGCAGGTTGACCTCATCATCAACACGCCTTCAGGCAAGAAAGGCAGGACTGAGGGCTACATGATAAGGAGGGCGGCAGTGGATTACGGCATAGCCCATATCACGACGATGGCAGGAGCGTTGGCGGCGGTTAGGGCGATTGAGGCTGTAAAGTCGAAGAAGATGGTTGTAAAGTCGATACAGGAGTACCATGAGGAGAGCTGACGATTTGGAGGAAATTGCAAACCTGGATTTTGACAGATTAAGCAGGGCTGGAAAGCCGGAGGCAGTTTTCGCAGAGAGAAAGAGTGTTAACGATATGGTGAAGATAGTCAGGCGTTTCATTGAGGAGGGAAAGTCAACTCTTGTCACCAGATTAACAGAGGAGCAGATTGATGCCTTAAAAAGTTTCAAGGAGGTAAAGATAAACGAAAGGGGAAGAATAGCCATAGTCGGTGAGCCAATTGCTGCTAAAATGGGGAAAGTTGCGATTCTAACAGCGGGAACTTCAGACATCCCGGTGGCTGAGGAAGCAGCGGTCACGGCGGAGTTTTTAGGCCTTGAGGTTCTGAGATTTTACGATGTAGGGGTTGCTGGACTGCATAGAATCGTTGAACCCGTCAAGACGATCAGAGAAAAGAATGTGGACAGTGCAATCGTTGTTGCGGGAATGGAAGGAGCTCTGCCGTCAGTTATAGCAGGCCTCGTTGATGTGCCGGTAATAGCTGTCCCAACCTCAGTGGGATACGGCGCCAATCTGGGTGGGATAACCACACTTTTTGCGATGCTTCAGAGCTGCTCTTCAGGTGTTGCGGTGGTGAACATAGACAACGGATTTGGTGCGGCGGTTTTTGCGTCGCTTATTTCAAGGGTTAAGAGGAAAGGTGCCGGTGAAGGCTAACTTGCCGTCCGAATAAACCTCGACACTTACGTTGGTGCAATTTAACGGAATTTCAACAACGCTTCCTTTTATTACAACTTCTTCACCGCATCCTTCAATCCTTACCGTTGGATTATCGAATCCTTTCAGTGTGAGCTTTTTACCCACAAGATTCACCGATTTAACCTGATTGTCCTGAATATTTACCCGACTCATAACCGTGTGGTAGGATGCGAGTCCTATTAGTGCTATGAGCAACACCGCTATCGCTGAACGCATGCAACATCTAATTGCTAAAGCAAAACAAAAACTTTACTTTCAATTTTGCATTATTTTACTCCATGATAATTGCTGCCATCAAGAACCATCCGTGGAATTTTATTATGTTGAAGCTTATTCAAATGCAAAAATTGCGGATTTCGATGCGCTTGTAATTCTCGGAGGTCCTATGGAAGTTTACGAGGCTGAGAAGTATCCGTTTTTGAAGTGGGAGATGAGGTTAATCAGACAGACGTATAAGGATAAACCCGTTTTCGGCATATGCCTTGGTGCACAGTTAATCGCTGCTGCCTTAGGAGCGAGAGTTTATCCTTACATCAGGGAAGTAGGGTGGAGGAAGGTAAGGAGAGTAGCTGATGTACCTCTGCCAGAAGAAATTGAGGTCTTTCAGTGGCATGGTGACACCTTCGACCTGCCGGAAAATGCGAGGTTGATTTATGAGGGGGAAGAGGTGAAAAACCGGTGTTTCATTGTAGATAAGGCTTTTGCGATACAATTCCACATCGAGATGACCTTTGACCTCATCGAAAAGTGGGTTTCGAGGGAGAAAACGTTGAGTGAGGACGAGAAAAGGAAGATTATTGAAGAAAGTATAGGGTCCTTACCAAATCACATCTCAGCCAATCTCTGCAGTACCTTCTTTTCCCTAAAGCCCAGAGCAGCAACCAAGCCAATCAAAAGGACGTTCAGAACTGCATACTTATACACGGATCTACTCGTATAGCGGTGCAATCGTCGCAATCCGAATG
>JAPDIW010000064.1 GCA_029259415.1 Archaeoglobi archaeon | reverse complement strand
CCCTCATCACATCCCAGCAGGGAAAAAAGGTGGAATTCATCCCCAAGTACGTTTTCGAAGTAGCATACCAGGAGATTCAGAAGAGCCCCAAGTACGAGAGCGGCTATGCCTTAAGATTCCCGAGATTTGTGAGACTTAGGGATGACAAAGACGTGGATGAGGCGGACACGATAGAGAGGGTTGAGAGGCTTTACAAACTTCAGTTCGAGGTTAAGAGACAATGAGGGACGAGAGAAGCTTAATCATAATCTCATCCTTAATGCTCACCATGCTTTTTATAATATCTGTCTTTGCCGGGTATATGGTGGGAAAGAATTATCCGGTTGAAGAGGAGCTGAGAAAATTCTTTGAATACTTTGGAGGATTCCTCGAAAACCCGGTGATACTTACCCTCATTATATTTGCAAACAACGCCGGAAAATCGCTCATTGCCATGCTTGGAGGCTTCTTTTTCGGAATATTCCCGGTAATGTTTGTCGCACTCAACGGATACATCGTTGGAGTTGTTGTTTCATGGAGAACGCCGGAGTGGGGACTGTGGAAGGTTGTTCTCGCCATACTGCCTCACGGAATTCTCGAAATTCCGGCAATTATCATAGCATGTGCTTATGGGGTTTGGCTGGGTTACAGATTTTACCTTGCGCTGTTCAAAGGAGAAGAGTTCAAGATATACCTGCTTCGGGCAATCAGAGCCTACGTTAAGTTAGTCTTGCCACTTTTACTCATTGCGGCTTTTGTTGAAGCTTTTATAACGCCAATGGTGGTTGGAATGTTATGAAACTCGTTGTCTGCAGTGAAGGTGACAAAGCTGGCCAGAACATCAAGGACGTCTTGCTGAGCTTTTCCACTTTTGAGGAAAGGAGAGCGGGAGAGTTTAAGCTGTATATTTCTGATGAGTTTTACATAGCCGAAACGAAGGAGAGGCTAATCTGCGCCGATTACATAGATCAGAAGCTAGCCAAATACGTTGATTTTGAGGAAATTCTGTTCGCCTCGAGGCACAGCAGCAAAGACGGAAGAAAAATCTTTACCGTCCACGTTTCGGGCAACGTTGGGACTGCTGACTTTGGTGGAAGGCCTTACAGCCTTGCAAAGCCCTCTCCCCACACAATGAAGAACTACGTCCTCGCCCTGAAAGACAGAATGGACAGGAAGCCCGAGTTTGAGTTCACAATGGAGGTTACTCATCACGGCCCGTCTGAAATCTCCAAACCTTCAGCATTCTACGAGATAGGCTCAACAGAGGAGGAGTGGAAGGACAGAGAAGCTGCCGAAATAGTTGCCGAGTCTATTGTTGAAGCAATAAAGTCGGAGAAAAGGGATTGGAACGTTGCAGTCGGTGTTGGGGGGACGCATTACGCTCCAAGGCAGACTGAAATAATACTTTCGACAACTTTCACCTTTGGTCACAACTTCGCGAAGTACACTTTCGAGCACTTAAACACACAATTTTTGGTTAAAGCGGTAAAGCTGAGCGAGGCAGAGTACATCATCATCGACGAAAAGTCCGTGAATTCAGCAGTGAAGGGAATGGTTAATGAGGCAGCGGAGATTGCTGGCGTTGAGGTGCTTAAGAGCAAAAAAGTTAAGAGAGAATTTAAGTTACTTCCTTGAAGGCAGAAGAGAAGCTAACCAGCCGACGTAGTCTGATATGGACCTCGTCTGGATCCAAACCTTTCCTCTGCCAGTGAAATCCACAACCAGCCCCTCTCCGCTGAGAAGGGTTGCCTTAAGCCCGCCTGCCTTGCTTACCCTGAAGTCGAGCGTCGGTTCGAACGCCACTATGTGGCCGGTGTCAACTCTCAGATGTCCGTCAACCTCAAGCTCCTCTATGCTTCCGAACGACGAAAGGAAGAGGTCGCCACTACCTTCAATTTTTAGAAGAAACAGTCCCTCTCCTGAGAAGAATGTTCTGCCACCTCCCCACTTCGTGTCAACCTCAATACCTTCACTCGAAGCAAGAAAAGCACCGCTCTGAGCGTAAATCATGCCGTTGAGTGGGACGTGAATTATGTCTCCCTGATATGCTGGAGCGAGTCCGAGAAGTCCCTCTCCTCTGGAAACAAACCTGTTGACGAAAAACGACTCTCCACCAAGCAGTGACCTCTTTAAACCTCCTAACAGCCCACCCTTCATCTCCGTTTTGAGCTCAACGTCTTTCATGTAGACCATAGCTCCTGTTTCGGCAAGAACCTCCTCCCCCGGTCTCAGCTTAAGCTCCAGCAAGCTGTAACTCGGCCTTCCAATTATTCTGTGCTCCATGTTGTGTTATCAAATTAAAAAATATTTAAAATTTCTTATGAACTCGGAGTTAGAAAACACCTAGAAAAACTTTAACCAAGCTTCTCAACCCTCAAGCACATCCCTGCCCCTCTTGAGCAGGAAAGTATACTTTGGATCTGTTGCTGAGAGCATCGCACTTATTATCGTTTTAAGCTCTCTCCTTTTAATCTCAGCGTGCCTGTGAGCGTGAATCAGCGGAATAAGGTAACCTTCAGCCTCGTAGTTGCAAAGTCTCGCAATAGTGTCCTCCTCAATTGGCTTTGTGGATTCGAGCATGTAGATATTCCCTCCATCAGCGAACCTCACAAACGCCCCGTAAATCTCCGCCTTATCGAGGTTTTTGAAGTATCTAGAGTACCAGGGCAGAGACTTCTGCAGAATAGGTTTGAACTGAATAAAACCAGCCTTTTCCTCCCCAAACTGCTCCCTTGCAAGGTAATCGAGAACTGCAGAATCAGTTATGGACGAGTTTTCCGTGAACTCGCTCGTGTAGAAGCTTTTTGCGACGAAAACAACATTCCTGTCCAGCAACCTGTTCAGAGCGTGCAGATACTCGATATATTCCATCAGAATCATTAAATTATCCTTGTCGCCTTGTTCTCCCTTCCTGCATCCCATCTCGATTCCGTCGAAGTACTCGCTCCTCGTAAGAAGGTAGTTCTTCCTTGCCACCCCCCTTCTTACGTCTTCGGTAATCTCTCCATACCATTCGTCAAGCACTTCAACAAAGTCCTCTATAACCCCTTCAAGGTCGTAGAGTTTTGAGAGTGCTGTATAGACGTCCTTCGTGAGATAGGCCGGAGGTCTTATGATCGCCCCCCGAAGCGTCCCGTCCATGAGCACGATATCTTCTTCAGCAATGCTGCCGAGCCTGTATTCGCTTGTGTGCATGTGGAGCCTTATCCTCTCATCGATGTGAATGTGTGGCTTTAGTGTCGTAACCTCGTGCATTTCCCTGATGTCTTCTCCAACAGAAGCTGCGGAGATTATGTAAAAAACGAGCCCGCTAAGTCTTTCAACACCTCTGCTACCATCCACACCGCATATCGCGCAGCTTTCCGGTTCTGGAAGTGTTTTCCACCTCTGCTTTATCGATCTGGCAATGTTCACAACGCTGGAGTAGCTCTCTTCCAGCGTCCTTTCAAAGTCCTTCAGCAACTCGTCACTGAGCCTCCACATACCTGACCCTCGAAACGCCACCCTGCGAGTCTACAAAAATAACCCTGTCTGCAGCATCCTTAAGCTCCTCGTCGTGTGAGACTATTATGACCTGGGGTATCTTCCGGAGATAGTTGGTCGTGACGTCAACGAGCTTTCTCCTCCTCTCCTCATCCAAGAACGGCGTCGGCTCGTCGAGAATTAGCAGCGGTATCCTTCCCCTGATCATGAACATTGAAAGAGCCAATCTGAAAGCCAGTCCGAGAGCGATAATTTCTCCACCGCTCAGAAATCCTATCTCCCTTTCCTCTCCTTGATAAACGACAAAAACCTTCAGTTTCTCCTTCCCTCTCTCAGTAACCTTCTTCAGCCTTATTCCGGAATACTTCTCCTCTGTCAGCTCTTCAAAAATTTCACTCGCGTAGCGCTCAACTTCTCTCATTGAGCTCTCAGCTATCAGATTTCTGTACTTTCTGAACTTTTCCCTGATTCTTGTAAGTTCTGGAATCGCGGTTCTCTCAAAGACTTCCACTCTCTTTCTGTATTCGTCCATCTTCCCAAGTTGCTCTTTTAGGAAATCTAGGTCTTTTTCTGCGGATTGCAGGCTTTCCTTCAAAATTTCAAGTCTACTCTTTAACCCTGAAAGCTCATTTGACATCTTCAAATACTCATCGTTCAGTCTCCTGTGCTCATCCTCGCTGTAAACCTCAAGAAGGTCGTCGATTTGGGCACGTACAGCTTTAAGCTCCTCATTAGCTTTATCAAGGCTCATTTTAGCCTCAGCAATCTCCCTTTCCAGCCTATCTCTTCTTTTAACCTCATCCTCAAGCCTTTTCTTGGAATCTTTCAGTTCGAGCCATCTGTTGTGGTATTCCCTTAGCCTTTGAACCTCTTTTTCAAGTTCCTCTAAATCTTCGAAATCTTCTTCCCTAACTTTCCTGTAGATATCCTGCTTTTTACTCTCCATCTCCTTAAGAAGCTTTTCAATCTCCCTCCGCTGATTCTTCAATTCATCAAGTTTGCCCGCTGAGCTTAAGAGGACTTTCTGCTGTCCCCTGAGACCGTCAAGCTCCTCTTTTATTCTTTTGTATTCTTCACTCTCTCTCGTTAGCTTCTCAATGTCGTGGGCAGAGAGTTCCTCTTCAAGCCCCTTTATCTCCTCGACCATCTGCCTGTATTTCAAAACGGTTTCCTGCTTGGCAAGAGTTTTTTCAATCTTCTCAAGCTTCTCTTTCAACGTTTTCTCAACTTCTTCGGCTTTTGCAAGCTCCTCAACTATTTTTCTCACTTCTTCTTTATACTCCATCATTATTTTTCTTCTGTGGTCGTCGTCAAGCTCCCTTCCGCAAACCGGACACGAGCCTTTAGCAGATTTTAGCTCTTCAACAGCCTTCTTCAGTTGCTCCCCTCTTGTTTTAAGTGATGATTTCTTTGCAGCTAGCTTTTTAAGCTTCTCCGCTATCTCCTTTTCCTCCTCTCTTGCCTTCGAAAGCAGAGAGTACAGTTTCTCGACTTTCTCCGGTGCGAGGCTCTTTTCATCCAGCCTTGCTTTTAAGCTTTGAAGTCTCTCGATCTTTGTTCTGAGCGTCTCCAGCAGCTTATAGCTGGATTCAAAATTCACAAGCTCTTTTTCAAGCTCTTCTATTCTTCTCCCGACTTCCTCAAGTTTGCTGCTGTCCTCCTCACCTTTTTTTATTTGGGCATTTATACCAGCGAGCTTCTCTGTCAACTCCTTCTCTTCTCTCTCCAATTCCTTAATTGCCCGGTTTATCCCAGTCAGAAGTTTTTCAAGTGTAAGAAACCTCTCGGCTCTGGGCCTCAGCTCTTCAGCTTCCTGCGCCATTTTTTCGAGATCTGCTATCCTCCTATTCGCCTCTTCCAGTTGCTTTTCAAGCCCCTTCAGCCTCTCCTCAAGACCTCTTATCTCCTGCAGATGAGAATTTTCTTGCTTTTTGAGAAGTTCGAGTCTGGTTTTATAATCTTCAAGCTCCTTAAGCCTGATTTTTAGCCCTTCAAGCTCACCAGATAGCTTTTTTTCCAAATCTTCGATTCTTTCAATTTCGTTCTTCGCTTTAGCAACTTCCTCTTCTTTCTCTTTCTTTCTCCTTTTTATCTCCTCTTCTTGCTTGAGAAATTCTTTCAACCTCTCCTTTTCTCTTTCAAGCATCCTTATTACAGTTCCAAGATTTTTCCACACGCTCTCGTAATCTTCAATCCTCGTAATCTGCTTTATTATTCTCTCTCTGCTCTCATCGTCCCGTATTATGCTGTCTATCTCTCCCTGCCTGACGTAAATCGCCCCGGTAAAGACATGTGCGGGGCAAATATGCTTCTCAACCCATTCAGTTATGTTGCTATCACCCTCAACAATTTCCTTTCCCGTCAGAATTGACTCTCCATTGCTTTTTCTTGAAATTGTGAGCTTTTCACCGTTCAGGTAAAAGGTCAGGTTTAGGGAATATCCTGAGCTGTTCACCCTCACCAAGTCATTTTTTCTAAGCCCAGCAGGCTTTAATCCGTAAAATGAGACGAGAATGGCCTCAAGTATGGAGCTCTTTCCTGCACCATTCCTTCCAGCGATTAGGTTTATTCCCGTATCGAATTCAATTTTTGAGTCTGAATGTGAGCGGAAGTTCTTGATTTGAAGCTCTTTGAGTAGAATCATTCCTCCTCCACCCCCAGAAAGTCCAGAAGTGTTTTTGGCTTTTTGATTTCTTTCTTGCCCCCTACCGGCTTTGTCTCCTTCTCGACTGGCTCAGGCTCCAGTTCTGTTTGCTCCTCAGCCATCTTTTGGACTCTCTCATCTCTTACCTCCAGCCTCTCAACATCTCCACCAGAGAGATAATGGTCAACAATCAGCCTGTAAACCTCGTCCTCGTCCACTTCTCCCCTCAGAAGGTCAAGAAGCTTCAGTTCAAACTCATTGAAAAACTCGCTCTCCTGCTTCAACTCAACTTCCTCGACTTCCTCGAAAATTCTTTCAAACCTGATTTCGGCGTAACGCAATCTCTTTGCCGCGACCTCGTTGAATCTCCTGACATCTATCGCATCACCGCACTTCAGCTTGGCAACCATAACTCCTTCTTTATTCAGCTTCTCCAATACCTCAAAAAACTTCTTCTCCAGCCCCTCAATTCCTTCATCCTCTATTTCGACATCATAAAGCTCTCTCGTGTCGATCTCAACGAATTCCGGCTTGAAGTTCTTAACGAGCAGGAATCCCTTTTTAATTCCGTCTTTTAATACCAAGTCATTCTTGTATCTAATGATTGTTGAAGCCTCCCTGAGGTCGTAACGCTCAACGGAGCCGGGATAAGCTATAAATCTGCCGTTGAATTCGTAAATCTTGGGAATGTGAATGTGTCCAAAAGCATAGTAGCTCGCTTCAGGCAAATCGCTTATTGTTAGCTCGTAAGCCATATCAAGCTCGATGTCCACTACCTCCTTCACCGCCTGATGCAAAACGAGGACACTCTTCTCACTCTCTGACTTCAGCAACGGCAAAACCTTTTCAAGCTGCCACCTGCTTCTGTGCCTGTCGCCAAGAATCTCTACATCATCAACTATGCCCTTAACCAGGTAAACGTTCTGAATTTTCAAGCTTCTTACGTTATCTCCAGAAACTGGACTCCTTCTCAGCCCTATGACGTTCAGCAATTCCAGTGATTCGAGGAGGTGGTAAGCTGAGATGTCCCTTGAGGTTTTGTCATGATTCCCTTCAACAGCAAAAATCGGAATGTTCTCTCGCTTGAAAATCCACAGTGTCTCCACTGCTTCTTTGATTGTCCTCGGACTTGGTAGACTGCGGTGGAAGAGGTCGCCAGCTATAACCACGAAATCCACATCCCTTTCAACCGCCTTCTCGGCAATAGCCATAAAAGCTTTTGCGAAGTCCTCAGCCCTCCAGGGCTGGTTGTACTGCTCATAACCGAGGTGAACATCTGCTATGTGGGCAAACTTCATACCGCTAAATCCTCTAAAGTTACTTGCTTCTTCTGCTCTTCCTCCTCACCGCCAAGCCATTCCTCAACGACGTCTATATCCCTACCACCATAGTTCCCTGCAAATTTTCTTATCTTTACCGCCACAGGCAGCTTCACAGCGGGCCCTACAACAACAGCCTCTCCCACACCGAGAGATGCGATATCCTTCAGCAGATCTTCGCTGATTTGCTCGCTCGCATGCTGAACATATCTCTGGTCGTTCGGCTCGGTAATTCTGAGGATGATTTTGGTGTTGCACTGACTTAGAACATCATCATTCAGCCTCTTCGGCCTCTGGCTCACTATTCCCAACCCTATGCCGAACTTTCTCCCCTCTCTTGCAATCCTTCCCATCCATGTCACCACGTCGTTGTTAACACCTTTCGGAGCAAAGATGTGTCCTTCCTCAAACACCACAAGGAGAGGCTTAACGATTGCTGGGCAGACCTTCTCCCATCCCTTCTTTCCCCTCACATAGTTGATTCTCCCCACAAGAAGATTCCTGAGCAGGTAAGCAACAACAACCCTCATCTGACCCTCATCGAAGCCGCTGAGGTTCACTACATTGAGGTAGCCTGGCTTGATGTTCGCCAGCATGTCGTTCTGGCTCAGCAGATCCTCATACCTTCTCATGAAGGATGAAACGTACTCCTTTATCCTTGCCAAAGCATTCAAATCCTGTCTGTCGAGGGTGGCAACTCTCTTCACCCCATTGAAGTCATAGTACTCCGCCTCCCCCTTGCCAGCGGCGACGTTAATCCAGTCCTCCGCAATGTCCAGAACCCTCTCAACGAACTCTCTCCCCACCTTCCCTTCATGCCTCACGGTCGTGAAAATCCTTTCAAGGTGCATTCTCTGCACCGCAGCTTTTTCCCTGTCAACACCAACCAGACTGGCAAACTCCCATGGCTCAAGCCTTTCAGGCCTTATACCGGCGGGAACAACATTCTTCCCCCTCTCGCTGCCATCCTCAAACGTGTAGCCCACGTACTCCCCATGAGGGTCAATGAGCACAACAGTTCCATTCAGCTTCCTGACAATATCGTTAACCAGAACTGCAACCGTGTTCGACTTCCCACCACCGGTAACGGAGAGAATCGCGAAGTGCCTCAGAACGAGATGTTTTATGTCAAGGGAGACGGAAATATCAGGCCTGGCAATCATTCTGCCAAGCTCAACACCTCTCTCACATTTGAAAAGGGACGAGAGCATGTCATCATCTGCAAGAAATACCTCGGAGTTTGGTTTTATGGGTGTGCGGTTTGGATAAACCTCTCCATTCCTGACTACCCCTATCACCGTTGCGGTTGCCACAATTACATCGTTCTTCTCTATCAGCTTCCTCGAAAAGTCTAAGTTCTTAACTAAGTACTCGAAGCTGAAACCTTCGTCGAGAATCATCCGGTTGAAGTTCGAAATCTCTCTTACAATACCTATTACCTCCTCCCCATCACGGTTCATTGCTGTAACGTATTCACCAAATTTCGGAATCGCTGATGGATTTACGGCAAAGCTAAAATCCGTTATTGAAGATTTTCCCATCACCAAGCCCACGCTCTGCACGCTACTACTTGAACAAACAAAATAAAATCTTTATCTTCCCCGGGTTTTGACAGCATATTGATTGTGATAAAACCCTTTTGAGTCATTTTCGCAAAATCAGAAATTATAAGTTTCAAAGATTTGTGAATATATGCAAATTTAATTTCGTAAAAAACGAAAGTTTTAAAATATGAAAAAATAGTTGAAGATTGTGAAATGCCGAGAGGAGGTGAGTAAATGGAAGAAGTGTATATTGTAGAATACGCAAGAACACCATTTTCCAGGAGCAGGCCGAAAAAGCCGGAAAGAGATGTCTTCCATCAGATAAGAGGGGACGAATTGATGGCGATGGTT
>JAPDIW010000009.1 GCA_029259415.1 Archaeoglobi archaeon | reverse complement strand
TTCACCCAGAGGAGGCTTTTGCCTCCTCCTACATAACCTTTGCGGTTTTAAATCGGTTTATTTCCTTTGGAAAGGATTTTGGTTGTGCCTCTTTGTGTGGGAAGAATTTTGAATTGGTTATTTGAAGTATTGAACAAGTTAAAGAAGAGATTGGATTGAGGATTGTGTAAGCACCCTAAAATACCTTTCTTTATCTGCAAAATTAGTGCTCGGTTTACTTGCTGAGAGCTTTTATGTCTTAAGTAAAAAAAAGAGAACACTTGTAATCAATAAACTATTCTGACGAAAAAGTAGTTCTGAGAGCTCGAAATTATAACAAGCCTTAAATATGCGATATGTTCAGTAGTGCATATCGGGGTGATGAGATGAAACTTGGTGAGATGAAATTCGAAGTTTTACTCCTACTGGTGGTAGCATCACTGCTGCTCGGATGCTCAACCCACGAGACCACTGCGACCTTGAAAGTGTTCCACGCAGGCAGTTTAACCGAACCAATGAAGGCCTTCAAGGAAGCTTTCGAAGAAAAGTATCCGAATGTGGTGGTTCAAACTGAAGCTGCGGGAAGTGCCGCAACGATTAGAAAGGTAACGGAGCTCGGCAGGAAAGCTGACGTCATCGCAACTGCGGACTACACGCTCATCCAGAAAATGATGTATCCTGAGTATGCGAACTGGACGATAATGTTTGCCAAAAACCAGATTGTGCTCGCCTACAACGACAACAGCAGGTATGCAGATGAAATCAACTCCCAAAACTGGTATGAAATTTTGAGAAAACCTGACGTCAGATTTGGCTTTTCCAACCCCAACGACGACCCCTGCGGTTACCGCTCGCTAATGGTCATCCAGCTTGCTGAACTCTACTACAACGACACAAAAATCTTTGATGACCTTGTGGCAAAGCACTCGAACCTTAAGTTTAGCGAGGAGAATGGCAGCTACGTTCTCTTAATGCCTCCTTCAGAGAAAATTGAAGTTGACGAGAGCAAGATAATGATCAGAAGCATGGAAATGGAGCTTATTCACCTCTTGGAGAGTGGAGAGATAGACTACTTTTTCATCTACAAGAGTGTGGCCAAGCAGCACGGATTCAGGTTTGTTGAACTACCACCACAAATAGACCTTAGCAGTCCGGATTACGCTGAATTTTATGGCAAGGTAAAAGTTGTTATGGCTAACGGCAAGGAGGTTTCGGGAAAGCCTATCGTATACGGCATTACAATACCAAAGAATGTCGAAAACAAGGAGCCTGCAGAGGAGTTTGTTAAGCTTGTGGTCAGCGAGGAGGGTCGAAAAATCCTCAAAGAACTCGGACAGGATCCACTGGTTCCGGCAAGGGCTGACACTCCTGACATCCCACAATCCCTTAAGGAGTTGGTGGAAACATGAGGTTGATTTTCTCTGCTGTTCTGGCAGCCTTATCCTCAGTAATCCTCCTCTTCATCCTGCTGCCGATAGCCACAACCGTGACTCTCCAGTTCTTCAACTTTGATGAGTTTCTGAAAGCAGCATCAGACCCTGCAGTCTGGACGGTAATTCTAACAACCTACTACGCCGCTCTGATTTCAACATTCATTGCTGTAGTATTTGGCACCCCTCTTGCATACCTGCTAGCAAGGTACAGCTTTCCGGGGAAAAGTCTGGTTGAGGGGATTGTGGATTTGCCGGTAGTGATTCCGCACACTGTAGCTGGAATCGCTCTTCTGGTCGTTTTTGGCTCCAACGGGATAATCGGAAACTTCTCTCCAGTCAGGTTTGTGGATGCTCTCCCGGGAATTGTTGTTGCAATGCTGTTTGTCTCTGTTCCGATTTATATAAATCAGGCCAAGGAGGGGTTTGCAAGCATTGACGTCAGGCTTGAGCACGTTGCGAGGACTCTCGGCTCTTCCCCCTCAAGGGTTTTCATAACCATCAGCCTTCCTTTATCCATCAGGCATATTCTGGCTGGAGCGATAATGTCGTGGGCAAGGGGGATAAGCGAGTTTGGGGCGGTGGTGGTGATAGCGTACTACCCGATGATAGCTCCAACGCTGATTTACGAACGCTACCTTTCTCAAGGTCTGTCTTCAGCGATGCCTGTAGCAGCAATTCTCATACTGCTGAGCCTCGCCGTCTTTGTGGCTTTAAGAGTTCTTATGGGGAGAGAGGATGTTTCTGAGAGTCAGGGCTGAAAAGAAGCTGGGGAATTTCAGACTGAACGCGGATTTTGAAATGGACAGGGGTTACTGGGTACTGCTCGGACCTACGGGTGCTGGAAAGAGCGTTTTTCTTGAGATAATTGCCGGGATTATCAGGCCCGACAGAGGAGAGGTAAGGTTGAATGGCGCTGACATCACCTCTCTGCCCCCTGAGAAGAGGGGGATCGGCTTTGTCCCTCAGGACTACGCTCTTTTTCCGCATCTCAACGTTTACAAGAACATAGGATATGGACTCAGGAAAGTTGAAAAGCTGGAAAGGGAGCGAAGGGTAAAGGAAATCGCTGAAAAGCTCGGAATAGCACATCTGCTTGACAGAAAACCGGCAAGGCTCAGTGGTGGGGAGAGGCAGAGGGTGGCACTGGCCAGGGCTCTCGTTATCCAGCCAAAACTCCTGCTGCTCGACGAACCGCTTTCTGCCGTTGATTTAAGAACCAAAGGTGTGCTGATGGAGATGCTGAAGTTCGTCCAGAGGGATTTCGAAGTTCCGGTTCTGCACGTAACCCACGACCTTATGGAGGCGGCGTTGCTTGCGGATGAGGTGGCGGTGATGCTCAACGGGAGGATTATCGAAAAGGGAAGGCTCAAAGACCTTTTCAGGTCAAAAAATGAGGAGGTCAGCGATTTTCTCTCAGCGAGAAACCTCCTTCTTAAGGTATCAGAAATCCTCGATTAGGGTTTGACAATCTGATTCAGCTGGTTCTTCATCGATGGCGATCCTTCTTCTCAGGAAAGCGGCGTAGCAGAGTGTGAAGTCAAAAATGAACCTGATTCTCCCTCTCAAACCCAAGCATTTTTCCTGTCACATCCACTATTTCGGTAAATTCAAGCTCTCTCCCCTCAATTTCGGCATAGGCTCTGGCAACGTTTCCAACTATTCTCTCTGACTCGTTCCACTTTCTGTATTCACCCAAATCTATGTCTATAGCCGCCTCGTACCAGCTAATTCCCTTTTCGTGCCTCTTCTTTGCCTCTTCCAAGACGAACTCAAAATATTTGATCGCTTCCTCTACGTGTTCTTTCCCAGCCAGTTCTCCGTGTCCTGGGATGTAAACCTCTGCATCGAGGTTAAGAAGTTCTTTCAATGCCTCAATGCTACCTCGAATTGATCCAGCCATGGCAAAAGGTGTGCAAGGCTTTGCGAAAAGCAGATCTCCGCAGAAGACGACCTTCTTTTGCGGAAGGTAAACATAGCAATCACCCTTTGTGTGGGCAACGCCAGGATGGACGATTTTCAGTTCCTCCCCGATATGAAGTGCCATGGCCTTCTTAAACGTCATATCCTGAGGTGTTATTTTTGCACCGCTGAAGTCGAGATCCGGGAATAGAGATTGATAAACCTCGACAAATGCTGTCGCAGTTTCGTTTCTCGCCTCTTCATGCGCTATTGCCACGGCATCAAACATGTGGTTCGTCCACACGTGGTCTGGATGACCGTGAGTGTTGATAATAATCCTGAAATCTTTATTTGTCACCTCTCTGTATTTTTCAATGGCCTCTCTCGCTCTGCTCTCGCTGCAGACTGAATCAACAACAACAGCGTACTTTTCTCCCACTACCAAGCCCGTGTTGCTGGCAAACCACTCTCCTATTCCCTGTATGTAAGCGTAAACGTTCTCAGCCACCTCAACCAGCTTTCCGTACATGCCATGCGTTGGCGAGTTAAAATATGTCATTTTCTTTTTTGTTCCCTCCGCAAAATGGAAGAAAGTTTATTAACAAGTAAGACTAAAATATTGATTGGGAGCGGCGGTGGGCGGCTGACCGTGAGGAGGAAAGTCCCCCCACCCGCTATGGCGGAATGCCCCCGAGAGGGGGTGGAGGAGGAACAGAAACGACACCGGAATGGGGAAATGCGATGAGTCCGAGAGGATGAGGTCACCCATTCCGGATGAAACGGCCTCCTCCCCGCCGGGTGCAACGCGTATGCGGCTCAGTCTAATGCCGCCGGAACAGAAGGGGGCTTACTACCGCCACTCCCCCAAAATTTTTTGAACCCACAACAAATTTTAAGCATGCGAAAGCTGGCTATCATTCTGCTCTTTACCGTGCTTTTACTGGGATGCAGTCAGTCAGAGCAGCCAGAAAAGCTCAGAGTGGGAATACTGCCAATAGAGGACTCTCTTCCCATAGTGGTTGCGGACGAGCAGGGATTTTTCGAAAAGAACGGGCTTGACGTTGAGGTGATTCAGTTCTCAAGTGCTGTTGAGAGGGATGCAGCGTTAACTGCGGGAGAGGTTGATGCGGTTGTAACCGACCCGCTTGCAGTGATACTGCTGAGGGACAAAGGCTATGACGTCAGAATTGCGTCATTGTGCTTAGGAAAAACGCCAAAAGAGGGTGTTTTTGCAATACTCGCATCACCGAACTCGGACATCCAGACTGTGGAAGACTTGAACGGAAAGGAGATAGCTGTATCGCTTAACACGATAATAGAGTATGCACTGGATGTCATGCTGTCTGAGTACAATATAAACTACACCAAAGTTTCCATCCCGAAAATACCGGTGAGAATGCAAGCTCTGCTGAACGGAAACGTTGAGGCCGCAGTCCTGCCAGAACCGCTGGCGAGCTACGCTGTCAGCAAGGGTGCAAAGTTAATCCTGAGTGATGCGATGTTGAACGAGAGCATAACCCAGACGGTCATCGTCTTCAGAGGGGATATTGAGAAAGAAAAGGTTCAGAAGTTTCTGGAGGCGTACAGAGAAGCTGTGAAGGAGATAAACTCGAATAAAGAGAAGTATAGAGAGAAATTCGTCGAGATAGCACGAGTTCCCGAAGATATTGCAGAAAGTTACCCAATCCCCGACTATCCGGAGCCGCAGCCGCTACCAAAGGAGTACTACGACCGCTACCTTGAGTGGGCCATGCAGAAAGGGCTGATTGAGGAGGAGGTGCCCTACGAAGAGGCCACCATATGATTTCAGTTAAAAACATTTCAAAATTTTTTGATGGTTTAAAAGCCTTGGATGGCGTAACGTTTGATGTTGAAAGAGGGGAAAGCTGCGCCATTATCGGCCCTTCTGGCTGCGGAAAGTCAACACTCCTGCTGATTATGGCGGGAATCCTCGAACCTTCGGAAGGAGAAGTTAGGGTTGACGGTAGGAAAGTTAACACCCCACTGAGAAATGCCGCCCTGATTCTCCAGGACTTCGGACTCTTTCCGTGGAAGACTGTCTACGATAACGTTGCTCTAGGTTTGAGGCTCAGGGGTGTTGACAGAGAAACCGAGAGGAAGAAAGTTAAAGAACTCCTCAAAAAGTTTGGCCTTCTTGGATTTGAAAAAGCTTACCCCAAGCAGCTGAGCGGAGGGATGAAGCAGAGGGTGGCAATAGCCAGGGCAATTGCCATTGAACCTCAAATCCTGCTGATGGACGAGCCTTTGTCATCGCTCGATGCCCTGTCGAGAGAGGAAATGCAAAACTTCCTCCTGAATCTATGGAAGGAAACCGGCACGACAATGGTTCTGGTGACACACAGCATAGAGGAGGCTGTTTTTCTGGGAAAAAAGATAATCGTTCTGACAGAGAGACCCGGAAGGGTTAAGGCGGTTGTGGAAAATAATGAGGTTGGAGACGAAAGTTATAGGCAGGAAGAGGTGTTTTTTGAAAGATGCAAACTCCTGAGACGAATTATAAAGGCTACTTTGTAACTCTGCTCTCCCTGCTACTTCTGTGGGGAGTTGCAAGCTATATAATTAGTAATCCAGCCCTACCAAACCCAGTTGATGTGTTGGCTTTAATGCTATCCCGCAGGGAGCTGTTAAGCCACACGGCAGTGAGCCTGCTCAGGGTTATTTATTCTCTTGCCCTGGCACTTTCTCTCGCATTTCCAGCAGGCATATTCAGCCGTGAGAAGGTTGTTGATACTGCCGTTTCCCCAATAATCTACCTTCTCTATCCAATCCCGCATATAGTCCTTCTCCCCCTCTATATTCTCATTTTCGGAATAGGCGACCTTTCGAGAGTTCTGCTTATCGCAACAATCCTTTTCTTCCAGATTGCGGTCACAACCAGAGACGCGGCAAAGCAGGTGAGCGAGTATTATGTTTATTCAATCCTGTCACTGGGAGCGTCAAAGTTTGACGTCTATAGGCACGTCATTATTCCTGCAGTCATGCCAAAAATCATGACGGCTTTGAGAATCAGCATAGGGACTGCGATAGCAGTTTTGTTCTTTGCCGAAAGCTTTGCCACGACAAGCGGGTTAGGATATTTGATAATCGACTCCTGGAGCAGGGCGGATTACAAGATGATGTATGCAGCAATAACCACAATGGCTCTTCTCGGCTTCATTCTTTACGTTATTGTTGAAAGCGTTGAGAGGAGAGTTTGCAGGTGGCTTTAACTGTTTGATTTTCCAATTCTAGCCTAGCAAGACCAGATTTAAACAGAAAACTCAAAAACTAAAAACAAAATAAAAAGAATTTACTCCTCCAGAACAATCTGGTAGGACTGGAAGAGGACTTCGGCGTTCAGCTTCCCGTGGACGTAAGTTTTGCCCGTCTCAAGGTCGTTTACTGCAATCTGAGCCGGAGCGAAGAGGTTCGGGTCTATCTTGTAGAAGTCATAATTGGCAGCCTTGAATATTTCGTAGAACGGTTTGCCGTAATCCCTGCTCGTGCAGCTTGGCACATTCTTGAGTATCTCGTCATACTTCTTGACCGTCAGGAATACGCTTCCGTAGTACATCATGCTGTCGTTTGTCGAGCCCATGGCCTTGAGGTCGTTCTCAAGAATTGGCGAAATCGGACACCTTCCAGCACCGCTGACGATGAGCTTTGGATCGTATCCGATTTCGTTCATCTTGAAAATTGCCGTTTCGACAATCCTTCCTGAAATCTGCACACTTCCAACGATTGAAGCGGTCGGAGCTACAAGGGCATAGACGTTCTCAGGATCAACGTCACATTCCTTGGCTATGAACTCTATAACCTTCTCATCCGGAAGCTTGTTCGCTTCGAGAGCAATTACAGCCACATCTGCATCATCCTCGTACTCTATTCTCTCGTAAGTCTTCTTTGGCTTTAAAGCAAGAGCCCTTGCAGGGCCACTTCCCATTGCAAAGTACTTGTCAACCTGTATCTGCCATCCAGCCTTCTGGCTTCCAAGGCAGGCAATAGCCGGATGATCAGTGTACTCGGTAACGAACGCAAACGGCACATCGTTGATCGTGTCTACAACGATGTCAACGTCTGCCAGACCACCCATGCAGATCTGTGTGTACATTATTCCAGCATCGTAACTCCCCGGCACGTTTACTCCGCAGTCTACAACAACAGCACCGTTTTCAAGCTTTTTAGATTCAATTCTCAGTTCTTCTTCATAATCCAGCATGTCTTCAACAATTTCTGCTGCGATCTCATTCACACTTAGCATTTTACCACCTCAAAAGACCACTAACATTCGAGTTTTTATTTTTTATCTTTTAATTTCATTCACTCTTCTTCACTCTTAAACTTCCTCACAATATTTTCAGAACCCATCAACTTCAGGTATTCTTTCAGCATGCGCGGGAACTTTGCAGCTTCAACAAACCTCAAGCCAAGCCTTTCGCTCCACTTCCTTATTCCTGCATCGCTGCTGACAACACCTGCCTCCAATTCCTTGGCCAGAAGGAGAACGTCAAGATCAGGCGCACTGTCAAGAATACCCTGCCTCATTACTGCCCGGTATTTGTCCCTGAACTTGGAAATTAATGCACCAATCTCATCCTCAATCTTGCTCTTGTCCTCAAGCTTTGCCGTTATTGCGGACGATTCGAGAATGTACTCTTCAGCAAGCCTTCTTCCCCTGTTCATTTTCTGTCTTACGGTGATTATGTATTCATAAAATATTGCGGCAGGAATCTTGACCTCGTACCTGTTCGGAGTTTTTTTCACAAGCCAGGTGTCCAGCTTTATGAACGTGTCCTCATCACATCCGTATCTTTTCAAAAAGCTCGTTAGCTCGGTGTAAACTGACGGATAGGGGATGTAGCAGCTAATATCAAGCTTAAGCCTTGCAAGAGCTATGAGGTCCAGAACCTCTGCAGCTGATTCGCACAGGGACTCGTAACCTTCCTTAATCCTCAGACCGGCATCGGTTATTGCGGTTGTGTCCAAGACAAACCTCTGCCTCATTCAGCAGAAAATTAACACGACAATATAAGTAGTTTCTCATGGGCATAAAGCTTTGAAGAGTCTGCTTCTCGCAACAAGTTCTTTTCTCTCCCCCTCAAGACTACTTATCCAAACCGAAAGTGCCTCTGCAACCTCGTTAAGTATCTTAGACACCTCACTCTCAGGGGACGGAAAAATTATCGGACTTCCTGAAGCTGACGACTTTTTCACAGCTTCATTGTAGGGGATTTCTGCAATGACGTTGCCAATGAGAGTATCCACATCATCAACTTCAACTTCTCCGTCTCTCTTTTTGTTTACAACTACTCCGACAAAGTCAGCCTTCAGCTTTTCAGCAATCCGTGGCAGTAGAAGTAAAGTTTTCAAGGACTCAACTTCAGGTTCCATTACAGCCATAACGGAAGTTGATGCGTAGATTGCCAAAACAGCATCCTCGCCTATCCTACCGGGAATATCAAGGAAAAGAATATCTGCTGATTCTGCCACAGTCTCCACCAAATCTCTCAGCTCAGCCTTTCGAAACTCCTTAATACTCATACCTGCAGGTACAACTTCAACTCCTGAAATTCCGATGTAGATGATATCCTCGATTGTTGCAAACCCGTCAAGCACGTTTTTTGCCGTAAGAGGGATATCGTCAATCCTGCAAAGGGAAGATAAGGCAGGTAAAGAAGGGTCAAAGTCGATGACAATGACTCTGTAATCTTTTTGAGCCATCAAGACCGCTAAATTGGTAACTAATGTCGTTTTACCCTCTGACTCTTTTCCTGAAACTACTGCAAGTACTTCTTTCATCAATAATGTCTTATTTTTAAAATAATTAAATTTTTTGATAGTTGCTTTTCCCACATCAAAAAGCGGAAAACAAAAACGGAAAAGCATTTTAAATCTCCTTTCCACTCAGCTTTCATGCTACTCCTCGAACACGAATCCAAAGCCTTACTCGAAAAATACGGCATAAAAACCGCAGCATGCACCTTCTGCGAGACGGAAGAGCAGGCCATTAAGGCAGCAAAGCAAATCGGCTTTCCG
>JAPDIW010000041.1 GCA_029259415.1 Archaeoglobi archaeon | reverse complement strand
AATATGGGATGAAGACTTCGTCAAGATCCTCATCCCTGCGAGATTTGAGAGAGGCCACCTCGTTGAGATGTTCAGGTATCTGGCTGAAAGAGAGCTCAGAAACGCTGCTGAAAGGCTGCTGAACGATGCAAGAGTTGCCCAGGGTATGAGGAGCTTGCTTGAGTTCGTGAAGTAGGTGATCCACAATGCCCCGTAAGCACACATGCCCTGTATGCGGCAGAACCTTCTCTTCAAAATCCGCAGAGTACGAGCACTTCAACCGAGAGCATGTGGGCAAGCTGGACAAGGACGCTGTGAGCGTCGGCATACCACCCTGGAAGATGTTCAAGGACTGCGAGAGGGTGACGAAAGAGGCATTCGAATATGCGGTCAGCCTGGGAGTCAGCCCGGAGGAGCTCATCAGGATCTGCAGGGATAACGGAACGGAGCTGCTGTTTGATGTCGAGGCGTGGATGAGGGAGCATAAGGGGCAGGCGACACTGGAGGCGTGGGTGGTGGGATGAACAGGATGTACGAAGGAGTCAAGACTTGGAACCCCTACGTCGGCTGCAAGTTCGACTGCGTTTACTGCAAACCCTCTTTTCAGAGGCAGGCCAAGCGCAGAAAGAAGTGGTGCGAGCTCTGCTACCGCTACGAGCCGCATTTCCATCCTGAGCGGTTGAAGAAGGTTCCGAATGCAAAGACAATTTTCGCATGTGCTTACGGAGACATTGCCCATGCAAGATTGGAGTGGCTTGGGAAAATTGTTGAGGTGATAGAGAGACATGAGGATAAAACATTCTACTTACAGACCAAAAGACCTGTTGTTTTTGAAGGACTTGCGGAGTACTATGGAATACCTGATAATGTAAAGCTTGGAATCACTCTTGAGACAAACCTAAGTGAGTTCAACACGCCAAGCGAGTATAAACACTACTGTGAGATATCTAAAGCACCAGAACCAGAAATGAGGATTTCAACCAAAGCAAAAATAGATTTTATTACAGTAGAACCAATCCTCGACTTCGACGATTGGCTACCAACATACATCAGGTCTCTTTCTCAAGAATTCGTCTACATCGGCTACGACAACCACAACTGCAAGCTTCCAGAGCCACCGCTCGAAAAGACGCTGAAGCTAATCGAGGAGCTTGAGAAGTTCACAGAAGTGAGGCTGAAGACAATTCGTAAGGCGTGGTGGGAAGATTCTCCCAACAAACTGAGGGTTAGGCCATGATCCAGATCAAGGTCGAAAAGGAAGAGGACAGAGCGGCGTATGAGTTCCTCCGCCGCTACGATGCGCAGATGATAGCCAGTATGATCTACGATCTTAACGGGAAGACCATCGCCGAGGCGGCAAAAGTCCTAGGAATGGACATAACGTCCTTCATGGTGTGTATCGGCCACCTCAAGCGGGTGGGAATCGTGAGGGAGGTGAGGATAGTTTGAAGATGAGGGAGATAGTCCTCCGGGCCGTGAAGAGGGTCTCAGAGAAGCACGGGATTCCAGAGGAGGAAGTCTGGAAGGCTGCGAGAAAGCTGAGAGAACAAAAAATTAAGGTTTAATTTTTCCCTCAGCTTTTAGAATCTCTACAAGCATCTTTTCGATCTTCTCCTCTATCAGCCTCTCGAGGCCGTCGTCCATCACCGCCTCGATTATCTCCTCATCACCAAACTCCTGAACGAGTCTCGTTGGGTCCAAAGACGCCTTGCACTTCCAGCACCTAGAACGGAAGGGTTCATTGAATTCCCCGCAGATCCCGCACTTTACCGGCTGCAGGCGCTTCACGTCAGGCTCCATCTCTTCCCCGTTAATCAGCCCCAGCTCCTTGAGGATCTTCCTGTCCGTGTCGGAGTCCACCAGCTTTGCGTACCTCCTCAGGTGTCTGCTTCCGGGGATGTGTCCGCTCCTCTTGGAGAGCTGCAGCTCGGTCAGAAGCACCGACCAGAGCGTTATCCCGGTGTGCCTGAAGTTGTAGGGGGAAAAGCGCTTCCTCTTCCTTATCCCAGCCCTTTTGAACAGTCTGTCGAGGATGCGATCGTAAGCAGCGTTGTCAATCGGCATCACCACGCCATTGCGGAACTTGTTGAGGTCAAGCCACATCGGAGCGTCCGGATAGTCTCTGAAGGGGTGGACGCTCAACCATCTCGACACGTAGGGAAGCGAGAAGCTGAGGTGGGGCGACCGGCGGAAGGTCTTGCTCCTCCGCATCTCGACCCTTATGCCCCACGGATCCCTCACGAAGTCCCCGACCGTGAGGGTGAGGACCTCCTCTGGCCTACATGCGAGGTCGAGGTGGCACATGATGAGTGCTGGATCCCTGTCGTTCATCGCCACACTCACGAGCTTCAGCACCTCATCGACACTCAGAAGGTCGTCCCTCGTCAGCTCGTTGTCCTGTGGCTCCTTTCTCTTGATTTTGTTCGCCAGCTCCTCGTTCCCCCTGAATTTAAGGAAGTACTTCAGGGCCTTCTTGTACTCGTTTATGGTGTTGAGGCTCTTGTAACTCAGCTCGACGGATGCGAGGATCTCCTCAACACTCTCCTCGTTTAGATTATCGAGGTCTGCATCGAACTTCTCGCACAGCAGCCTAAGAGACTTCATCTCCCTCTGCACCCTCGCTATGCTGATTCCCCTCGCAAACCTGTGGTTCATGTACCTCAGAATCAACTTCTTGTTCTTCTCGGAAATTGGGCTCCTTTCGAGGAGCCTAAGCTCCCTCTTGAGTGCGCCCTCGTAGTCTATGCTCCTCCAGGTCTCCATGTCCACCATAATCATGTTTTTACTTCTGTTAGAAGAGCTATTTAAACCCTGCAAATTTGTCCCCGTGCCTCCAACTTTTTTTATAGGGCCCGGACCGGGATTCGAACCCGGCTCCTGGGATCCACAGTCCCAGAGGATAACCACTACCCCATCCGGGCCAGTCTGGTCAGAGCAGGTGCCTGCAATTCTTATTTATCACTTGGGTATAAATTATTTTTTGGTGGAGGGTCGTTGGGGTTTTACGAAGAACTCCTGCACAATCTTGCAGAAATTAATGACACAATTGAACTCTGAACGCAAGTTATATATTCCAATCTCAAGAAGAGGGCTGGGAGGTGACGATCATGGCAAGAATTCATGCAAGAAGGAGAGGTAAATCAGGATCAAAGAGAATCTATAGGGACTCACCACCGGAATGGATGGATATGTCCGCAGAAGAGGTTGAAAAGAAGGTACTGGAGCTTTACAACGAGGGATACGAGCCGAGCATGATCGGAATGATTCTCAGAGACCGCTACGGCATTCCATCAGTGAAGCAGGTTACAGGGAAGAAGATCCAGAAAATTCTGAAAGAGCGCGGGGTTGAGATGAAGTATCCTGAAGACCTGAAGGCTCTCATAAAGAAGGCACTGAAGCTCAGGGCACATCTTGAAGTCCACAGGAAGGACAAGCACAACAGGAGAGGGTTGCAGTTAATCGAGGCCAAAATCTGGAGGCTATCAAGCTATTACAAGGAGAAAGGAGTGCTGCCAGCAGACTGGAAGTACAACCCAGAAAGACTCAAAATTGAGATTTCAAAGTAACTATTTTTAATCCACTCGTTTCTTTTAATTTCATGTTTTCAAGCAGTGATGGTATTCTGACTATCGAGAATGTGAAAGTCACAGAAATCGTCGAGGAGACGGGCACTCCTGTTTACATCACATCCAAAGCTATACTCGAAAACAACCTGAACGCTTACAGGAGCGCTTTTCCAAACGAGGGCTTGCTTTACGCGGTAAAGGCGAACAACAATCTGGCTCTAATGAAAATAATTGCTTCTCACGGTTTTGGAGCCGACGTCTTTAGTGACGGAGAGCTTTACCTTGCCTCTCTCGCAGGGTTTGACAAAAAGAAAGTTCTCTTCAACGGAAACTCAAAGAGCAGAAAAGAGATTGAAATGGGAATAACTGCTGGAGTTAAATTCAGCGTTGATAGCCTGGATGAACTCAGAACGATTTCTGAGATTGCAAGGGAGAGTGGGAAGGAGGTTGAGATTGCCTTCCGCGTTAATCCGGATGTCGATCCGAAAACTCACCCGAAGATTGCTACAGGGCTAAAAGAGTCAAAGTTCGGCATTCCGCACGAAATGGTGAGGGAGGCCTATGAACTGGCATTGAAACTCGACGGTGTTGTACCTGCCGGAATACACTGCCACATCGGCAGCCAGATTCTCGACCTCTCCCCATTCGTGCATGCCCTAAATAAAGTAATGGACATTGCAAAGGAAATAGAGCAATTGGGTGTCGATCTACGCTTTGTTGACATGGGTGGGGGTCTCGGAATTGATTACGAGGGTAAGGGTGCTCCTACACCCAAAGACTTCGCAAACGCAATACTTCCGGAATTTGAGAAAAGAAAGGCTGAGCTAAACTCCGACCCACAGCTCTGGCTTGAGCCGGGAAGAAGTATTGTCGGCAACACCACAGTGCTAATTACAAGGGTTAATGCAGTAAAGAAGGGTTATAAGAACTTTGTTGCAGTTGATGCTGGTTTCAACATCCTGATAAGGCCTGCAATGTATGGATCATACCACAGAGTGGCTGTGGCGAACAAGATGGATGCTGAAGCTGAGGAAACCTATACCGTTGTTGGACCGATATGCGAAAGCGGGGATATCTTGGCTAGAGACAGAAAACTTCCAAAAGTTGAAGCTGGTGATTTGATAGCGGTTTTCGATGCAGGAGCGTATGGCTTCGTGATGAGCAGTCAGTACAACGGAAGGCCAAGGTGTGCAGAGGTTCTTGTAAACGGCGAGAGGTGGGATGTAATCAGGGAGAGGGAGAGTTACGGCGATTTAATCGCGAAGCAGAAATTGCCTGACTGGCTGCTATGAGGGTCTTAATTTTTGGTGACACGCATATCCCGGAAAGGGCAAAGGAGATTCCAAGGGAGTTCATGGACTACCTCGAAGGCTTCGATATCGTAGTGATCACCGGAGATCTAACCTCAGAGAGAATCTTGAGATTCGGTGAGAGGCTTGCAGAAACTGTGATAGCTGTTAGGGGAAACATGGATTATCTCCCACTCCCGCAATCAGCAAAGTTCAGGGTCGAGGATTTTCGTTTTGGAGTTGTTCACGGGCATCAGGTTTATCCGAGGGGTAACAGAGAACAGCTTGAGAACATTGCAACTGAGATGGGTGTTGACGTGCTGATTTCAGGTCACACTCATCTTCCTGACATTTATTATGGAAATAAAATTCTGCTGAACCCCGGATCGATGACAGGCGTTTGGGGTGGCGGGGCTTTTTCAACAGTACCTTCTTTCATCATTCTGGAGGTCAAGGGAGGCAGGATGCAGGGGAAATTATACAGACTGCTAAACGGAGAGGTTGTTGCCGAACCGTTCTCATTTTGACAAAAAAGATAAACCGCTCTGCAGACAATAAAGTGGCCGATGATGACTGATGGGCGACCTGAGAAATGATGAAAGGGAGAGTCTGAGGCTACTCCAAAATGTTGTAGAGTGTATCTCTCTGTTTCGGAATTCTTCCTGCTACCTTTATCAGCTCTCTCAGCTCCTCTGGTAGCATGAACTCGCCAGAAGTTGCTCCGGCTGCTTTGGAGATGTTCTCCTCCATCAGAGTTCCTCCCAGATCATTCGCCCCTACGTGAAGCGCTGCCTGAGCCAACTTCTGACCCATCTTCACCCAGGACGCCTGTATGTTTCTGATTTCAGGGTAGAGGAGAATCCTCGCAATGGCAATCATCAGGAGATCGTCAAATCCCGAACTCCCCTTAGAATACTTTTCGAGCTCGTTGTTTTTGGACATAAAGGGCAGGGGAATGAATTCGGTAATCCCACCTGTTTCCTGCTGTATTTTCTTAATAAGGAGAAGGTGGTTTATTCTGTGCTCCCAGGTGTCGATGTGGCCGTACATTATCGTGGCTGTTGTCGGTATCCCTACTCTGTGGGCTGTTTTTATAACCTCAACCCATTCAGCCGTTTTGAGTTTCTTGGGGCAGATGAACGATCTTATCCTGTCGTCGAGAATTTCCGCAGCCGTGCCGGGCATTGACCCAAGACCTTCTTTTTTAAACTCTTTTAAAACGTCTTCTACCGCCATATTGCTGTTCCTCGCCGCATGCACAACTTCCATGGGTGAGAAGGCGTGAATGTGTATTTTTTTATCAACTTCTCTTACAGCCTGAAGGATTGAAACGTAAAACTCAATGTCGGCATTTGGCAGTAACCCGCCTTGTACACAAACCTCCGTACAACCGAATTCCACGGCTTCCTCAACTTTCTGCTTGATTTCCTCAAGACTCAGCAGATACTTTTTTCTGTTGCGGAAGGAGCAAAACTTGCAGTCATTGATACAGATATCTGTGAAATTTATGTTCCTGTTAACCACGTAAGTTACAGTATCTCCAACCAGCTCCCTTCTCAGCTCATCAGCAACTCTGAGAGTTTCATAGGGATTCTTTAGCAAATCGTCAAGGGCGAGCATAACCATCAGCGTCCGAATACTTTTCAATCAACGGCTCTATGGCCTCAGCATACCATTTAAGCTTTACGAATCTTGGATAAATGGGCAGCCTCTCTTTAAGTATAAACTCCCCACGGAGAGCTTTTTCAAGTCTTTCAACCTCAGGCCACGGTGATTCTGGATTTATGTAGTCGTGAGTGACGCTGGAAATCCCACCAACATCGTTGGCTCCAGCCTTTATGAAGGGGTAGATGTCATCAACAAGATTCGGTGGAATCTGCACAGCAACTTCTTCGGGCAGTATCTCTCTTGCGGCCTTTACCGCATCCAGCATCTCCTCAGTAGTGGGTGGAGGGTGATTCTCCATTGGTGTACCTTTCTTCGGCTTAAAATTCTGGATAATAACCTCCTGAATGTGCCCGTAGTTTTCGTGGATGTCTGCGATAACTTCCAGAGAGTAAAGCCTGTCCTCCCTCCTTTCACCTATCCCAACAAGTATTCCGGTCGTAAATGGAATCTGAAGCTTTCCCGCGTCTCTAATCATCTTTATCCTGACTTCCGGCTTCTTCCCAGGGCTGTTCGCATGACATTCAAGCTCTACGGCCTGCTCAAGCATTAGGCCCATACTGGCGTTGTATGGCTTTAGCTTCCGCATCTCCTCCTTGCTGAGAATGCCGGCGTTTGTATGTGGTAAGAAGCCCATGTCCAAAGCGATTCTGTTCATTTCAAGTATGTATTCGGGCATGGTTTTGTAGCCCATTTCGTTGAGTGCTTTTCTGAATTCAGGGTAAGCCTCGTCCGGTCTCTCCCCGAAGGTGAACAAAGCCTCTTTGGCACCTTTTGCCGCTGACAGAACGCTTCTTACCTCCTCTTCACTCATTACGTTTATCTCTTCTCTTCTGAATCCGCAATAGTCGCAGCGGTTTCTGCAGTTTCTGGTGAGGGGGATGAAAACGTTTTTGGAGTAGGTTACGACTCCCACAATTCAAGTAAACAGAGGTTAAAAAAAGATTTGGGAATTAAATGTGCAGTTTTATTTCGTGTAAAAGCTGTGCAGGAGATTTTACCGGATAATTTATCTTCTCAAGAATCTCCTCAATGTTCTTGCCCTTTATTACCATTCCCTTGAGCCTTTCAAGCAACGCATCTTTCTCTACCGGAAAATCGAGACCCTTAATTCTCGCAAGCACGTGCACCGCCCAGTCTATGTCGAGAACCTCAAGCTCTTCATGCTTTATCTCTACCTCCTCTGTGTCAAGCCTGCCCTCCTCCTTCAGCTTTTTGTAGGCGAGTTTTGCTATCCCTCCGGCAATGTGCTCCTTCGGCCTGTCCTCAAGCTCTCCTTCGAGGTATTTCTTAACCTCCTCTTCATCTGCCGTGGCGATGTTTTTTGCTGTCTGTTCCGTTATCCCAAGCTCCCTAGCAATCTCTCCGTAGGTTTTCATGGCCTCGTTTTTCAGCACAACAACATATGCTGCTTCAGCAAGACTTGGCAGCCAGGTAAGATTCCTGTACTCGATTAGCTTCTTCAAACCACCGAGAAGGTTTATGCTCTCGTAGATTACTTTCTCGGCCATCTTATCTATATTTCCACCTTTTGGCCTGGCAATAACCTCAAATCCCATATCCACCACCCCCCATTATTTTTCCTCTTCAAGGTCTTTCTTTCCCCTCTTCTTGATGTACTCGCTCAGCGGAGCTATAATCTCAATTGTTCCAATCTCGCTGATTTCGAAAACCCATACTCTTGAATCGTGAGGAGCAATTCTGCATCCGTCAATCCTTATCGTTCTGAGAACGCTACCTAGGGGAAGACCATAAAGACTGACATCCCAGCGAGATTCAATCAGCTTCTTGTCGAGGACGATTGTTCCATCAACAATGTGCGCGACAGCCAGTCCACCAGCAGCTTCTGCACTCTCACTCGCCTGTGCAGACCTCTTCTGTGAGACGAAAATTCCCGTCTGGCGGTACTTCTTCATGAAGTTGAAGAACTGCCTGACTATCTGTCTTGCCATCATCTCTTTGTGCTCGTAGAGACCTGTGATGCTGTCTATTATGGTGTTGGTAATCTTCTTCTCTCTGATCGCGTAGGCCATGGTCTCCATGAGCGCCTTTGGGTTCTCTCTAAGCTCATCGCTTTCACTTGCATCTATAACGACAACGTTGCTTTCCACCTTGCTGAAGTCAACACCCATCGCCTCACTCCGTTCCTTCATTGCCGTGTAGAGGAAATGCGCTGGACTTTCAACCGTCACGTAGAGAACCCTGTAGCCATTTCCAGCCTGAGTTATGGCGAACTGCTCAGCCAGCAGCGATTTCCCAGTATCGGGAACTCCAGTAATGTTCATTACCGCAAGGTGAGGAATACCTCCAAGAGGTTTTTTAACGTACCTGTCACCTTCTCTCTCAACCCTGTAGAAGAGCTCATCAAGCTTGGTTCCCGTCGGAATGCCGAAGAGTTTTGGAGCCTTACTTTCAAGCTCCTTAAGCTCATAGTACTTATACATGTTATATTTTATGGTGGTTCTGAATTTATAGTTATCTATTAGTGGAACATCAAGAAAAGGAAAGATATTTTAATCACTTAATAGGGGTACGTATTGATGGAGGTCAGGAAGCTTCAGTTGATAGGCGGTTCAAGCTACATGGTAAGTTTGCCGAAGAACTGGGTGAAGGATAATGAGCTTAAGCAGGGCGACGACATCTACCTGCAGGTCGAGGACAGCGTGATAACACTTTATCCAAAATCTTTTCGAGAGTTTTCCAGAATAACGAGCGTTCACATTGAAAAACTGTTTAGGCTCGACGAAAAATTCGTGCGGAGATTCATTTATGCTCTTTACCTGCAGGGAATTGATGAAATAGTCATCAGCGATGATAGGATAAATGCAAGAATGGTCAGCAAAATAGGGGAGATAGTAAAAGATTTGATTGGAATGGAAATTATTGACGCAACAGAAGGTAAAGTTGTGCTGAAGTGTCTAACTTCAACTGATTTCGATGTCTATGG
>JAPDIW010000094.1 GCA_029259415.1 Archaeoglobi archaeon | reverse complement strand
AGTTTGTTTACTGGTACAACTACGTAAAGCCTCATATGAGTCTGAATTTTGATGAATTGGAGACACCTTATCAGGCTTTTCTCAGGAAGTTGCCCGCTGAAAGGGTTTTTGAGTATAGTAGGGGGTGGTTGTTTGAGGAGTGAAATTATTTCGGGATATCACACAATTAATCCCTATTGTTAACCAAAAAATTTAAATAGTAGCTATTATCAAAGATTAAAATAATGTCACAATTTATTCTCCTGAAACTCAACGAAAGGGGAAAAATTATCGATGTGTCCGGCTTGCCGGGGGTAAAGGGAAAGTACTTCTATGAGGTTTTTAAGGTCAAAAGCGAAGGGAGAAGGCAACTTGCCAGATATAATGGGTTCGAATTTGAAGTGGCAAAAGTGGATGCTGGGGACAGTCAAATCTGCGTTTTAATTCCGGAAAAGGGTGAAATCGCTCTCGACCATTTACCGGTTGGTGTGGCTATTGTTCAGGATGATGAAATAGTTTACTCAAACAGTACTTTCAGAGAGTTGGTGGATGGAGATTGTCTTGAATTTCTCGATATTGTCTCTACCATTCCCAACAATCTAGATGGAGTCGTGAGAAGGGAGTTGGAAGTCACGACAAAATTTGGCGAAGAGAAGAGGCTTGAGCTTATCGTTTCTGGTGGGTATTACGGGGGAAGAGAAGCGTTGATGTGTGTTTTGGTTGATGTCACAAGAGACAGGGAATTTGAGAATCTGTTTTTGACTCTCACAGAAAAAGCCTTTGTTGTTGTTTATATTATTCAGGAAGGGAAATTCGTTTTTCTCAACGAGATGGCGTCCAATTTGGGCTACTCTCTTGAAGAACTTTACCGTATGAACCCCTTCGACCTAGTTCACCCTGAGGACAGAGAGCAGATTGTAGATAACTATGTTAGAAGAATTGCAGGAGAGTTCGTTGAAGTCCCTTACAGGTTCAGGGTTGTTGCCAAAGATGGCAGGGTACTCTACGTTGACGCAATAGCTGCACGGGTCAACTTTAAAGGAAGACCTGCTGTTATGGGGATGCTGATTGACAGAACTGAAGAGGTGCAGAACCAGCAGAAGCTTGGAATGTACGAGAGATTCTTCAGAGAATCAAGAGATATGTTCTTCATCCTCGACAGAAAAGGTAGATTCATCGACGTTAACCCAAGATATGCCGAAATTCTCGGCTATACTAGAGATGATTTACTTGGAAATACTTCTCGTTTTATCGCTCATGAAGACGACTTGCCAATCCTCAGGGAAAATTTTGCGAGAGTGCTGAGAGGGGAAAGTGTGAAGTTCACTTTCAGGGCTAAATCCAGAGATGGCAGTATAAGGTTTGTTGAAGTGGTAGAGTGGCCAGTGTTTAGGAATGGAGAGGTGGCAGGTGCGGAGGGCGTTACAAGAGATATTACGGACAGAGTGAGGACAGAAGAGGAGTTGAAAAAGAAAAATCAGCTACTCAGGTTGATAAGCGAGATAAATGAGTTGATTTTGAAGGAAAGAGACGAATACGCTCTGTTGCAGAAGGTTTGCAGATTTTTCTCGAAAATCAGGAATACTGACTCGTGGGCATGGATTATCGATGGAAACAGCATAATTAAGGCAACACCCCTCGCACCAGAATGTTCTCTGGCTGAAAGGTCACAGGATGGAGTTTTGAGATTCGAGGATTGCGAGTGTCCCTTGAATAAAGCAAAAAGCTTGGCTATACCTATCAAGCACAACGGAAACGTTTTTGGTGTCCTCGTCCTTTGCAATCTTGGGAGGCTGACAGAAGAGGAGATTAAGATTCTTGAAGAACTCGGAACAAATCTTGGCTTTGCCATGTCATCCTACAGGGCTGAGAGGGACAGGAAGATTGCCTTCAACCTCCTGCTTGAGAATCTGAATCAGCTCGAATCACTTGCAGACAGGCTTAGAAACCCAGTAGCAATTATTTCGGGATATCTTGAAATAAGGGAAGATATCGGATATGAAAGGACTTTCAAAGAGATCGAGAACCAGGTTGAGAGAATCAACAAGATTCTGGACGATCTGAGACTCCAGGAGACGCTCACTTACTTCATTCTAAGAGGGGAAAAGTATAAATAGTCTCAGGACAGGTGTTGTGAAATTTGAAATGAGGTGTTGAAATTGAGTGAATTTGGACGTGAATTTGGCCGTGCGCCACCTGTGGAAGTTGGAGATATTAGGGAAGTAAGAATTGAGGCAGTAGGTTCGGAAGGAGATGGAATAGCGAAAGTGGATGGCTTCGTGGTATTTGTGCCAGGAGTCAAAGTGGACGATGTGGTAACAGTCAGGATAACAAAAGTGCTTAGAAAGTACGGCTTCGCCGAAGTTGTTGAGTAAAAAAAATTGAAAAATTAGAGCTTGTTCAGAAGCTCTTCTATATTATTTATTAACTCTTTTATTTCTTTTAGCTCTCCTTTCATCTCTTCGATTTTGTCGTAGCCTTCGTCTCTTACCATCGCTCCGTACTGCGTCGGGACAATTATGCCGGACTGCTCAAGCACTCGCAAAGAATATCTGATTCTGTGCTTTGGCATGTTTAGTATATCCGACAGCTTGAATATCCCGATCGGCTGCTTCTCCATGACCGTCTTTAGCACCTCAAGATGCCTCAGCACTATTTCCGCCTCAGCCTTCAATTTTCTGAACACCATAATAATGGTAGTTAGCGACGTATATAAAAATTATGTTAGCAATTGGTTTGCCATTAAAGTGCAATGTCAATCAATCTCCGCAACCTCGATAACTTCGAGGGGGATGCGCGGCATTCTTTTACCGATTTCGTATTTTGCAATTTTTGCTGCGTGCTCTGCACTCTTTGCATTAAAAACCTTCATTTCAAGGATTAATCCCACCAAGGCCACACCCGCAACCATGAAAACAGCCTTCAACGGACTGTCGCATTTTGGGCATGCAGTGTCGCCAACATCAATTTTAACGAAATCCAAATCGGGATTGAGCTTTTTTCCAGCTTCGGCTACAGCTATGTTCATCGCATCCTCAACACTCTTGGCCTTTCTTACAATCCATGCAGCCTGCAGGACAACGAGGTAGTCTGGCATCTTGTAGTAATTGTCTCCCGATTTTAAAAACTGTTGTGTAGCATAGGCCTGGGCAAATACGTAATAGTAATTCTTGATTATTGAAAGAGTCGGACTTAAGTTTTTTGGATATATAAGCTTCAAACCGCTTAAAATAAAGAAAGGCTTTTATGTTGAGTAAATGAAGGCAGAAGTGATGTCGGAGAATGTTGCTGTTATAGGAGTAGGACATTCTAAGTTTGGAGTAAGGATGGACGTAAACATTCCAGAGCTATGCTGGGAATCGATGAAACCCGCTTTTGAAACTGCAAATCTTGAGCCAAAGGACATCGACTTCTTCGTGGTGGGCAATGCAGGTGTATGGAGCAGCGAAGCTGCAGTTCCAGCCCTTATAGCGGAGTATGCAGACCTCGCGCCTAAAGGGTCGATGAGGGTCGAGGCTGCTTGTGCAAGTGGTAGTGCCGCAATCAGAATTGGATATACTGCCATAAAGTCAGGGATTGCCGATATCGTGCTCGTCCTTGGTGTTGAAAAGATGCGAGAATCGCCAAACCCCAACGTCATCGAACTCATAGGGAGATTCGGAAGCTACTTCTGGGAGTTCGAGAACTTCGGGTTGACGTTTCCCGCTTACTACGCCCTTCATGGCACGGCTTACATGATGAAATACGGTGCAACCGAGGAGGATTATGCAAGGGTTGCGGTGAAGAACCACTACTACGGTGCCAAAAACCCGTATGCCCAGTTCCAGAATGAGATTGACGTTGAAACTGTAATGAAAAGCCCGTATATTGCATGGCCCTTCAAGCTGTTCGACTGTTCACCAATAACCGATGGCTCAGCGTGTGTGATTTTAGCAAGTGAGGAAAAAGTCAAAGAGCTTGGAATTGACGAAAAAATCTGGATTCTTGGCCAAGGTGCTGGAACTGGCTCAGCCAACATGAGCAGAAGGGAAAGCTACACATCTCTGGCTTCAGCCACCTATGCTGCCGAGCAGGCTTACAAGATGGCTGGAATCGATATCGATGATCCAACAAAGTATCTAGACGGTGCAAATGTCCACGACTGCTTTACGGCTCCCGAGATTATAGCCTATGAGGATCTGAGGTTCTGCAAGAGGGGAGAGGGATATAAGCTGATAAGAGAGGAGCAGACGTACATCGGCGGAAAGATTCCTGTAAACATTGACGGTGGCTTGAAGGCGAAGGGCCACCCAATCGGAGCTACGGGAGTGAGCCAGGCAGTAGAGGCTTACAAGCAGCTCCTGCAGAAAGCTGAACCCGGAAGGCAGGCGGACATCAACAAGGGGAAATGGCTGACCCATAATGTCGGTGGTACAGGGCATTACACCTATGTGACCATTTACGGACTCGAGAAGAGGTGATTTTGATGAAAGATGAGATAAAGAAGGTTATTGAAGAAACCGGATTGCCAATTGTTCAGGATGAGAAGAGTGGAGCAGCTCAGTGGGTTGATCTCAGGGAACTGAGGCTCAGCTACGTAATCTCGGTTGAGAACATCAAGCCCTTTTACGAGGGGCTGAAAGAGGGCAAGTTGCTTGGAACAAAATGTAAGAAGTGCGGAAGACTCTTCTTCCCACCACAGAAGGACTGTCCAAGCTGCTTTGATTCCGACATAGAGTGGGTGGAGCTGAAGAATGAGGGGACGCTCGAAACCATGACTGTTGTATTTGTCAGGCCACCATCCTTCAGCATGTACGACCCATATCCTGTGGCTATCGCAAAGCTTGACGATGGGCCGAAAATCCTCGCGTGGTATAAGGGCGACCCCCAGCAGGCCAAGCCTGGAATGAGGGTTAAGGTTCAGGTGAGCAAGAGGAAGGAAGGTTATCTGATGTATGAAATCGCACCGGTATGAGGTGAGAGTATGAATGTAAAGAAGGTTTGTGTTCTCGGCGCTGGGGCAATGGGAAGTGGAATTGCCCAGGTTTGTGCTACAGCAGGTTATGAGGTTTGGGTTAGAGACATAAAGCAGGAGTTTCTGGACAGGGGTAAGGCAGCTATTGAGAAAAACCTGCAGAGAGCTGTAAGCAAGGGAAAGATGACTGAAGAGAAGGCTAAGGAGATACTGAGCAGAATCCACTTCACCCTCGACATGGAAGAGGCGGTGAAGGATGCAGATTTGGTTATTGAGGCCGTGCCAGAAATAATGGATTTGAAGAAGCAAGTTTTTGCAGAAGTTCAGAAGTATGCCAAGCCTGAGTGCATCTTTGCAAGCAACACATCCGGTTTGAGCATAACTGAGCTCGGAAACTCTACCGACAGACCTGAAAAGTTCTTGGGATTGCACTTCTTCAACCCACCACCCGTAATGGCACTCGTTGAGGTCATCAAGGGTGAAAAGACAAGTGATGAGACGATAAAGTTCGGTGTTGAGTTCGTTAAGAGCATCGGCAAGGTGCCAGTGGTTGTTAAGAAGGATGTCGCAGGATTCATAGTGAACAGAATTCTCGTTCCGTATCTGGTTCTCGCAATCGATGACGTTGAGAAGGGTGTTGCAACCAAGGAGGAAATCGATGCAACAATGATGTACAAGTACGGCTTCCCCATGGGTCCGATTGAGCTCTCAGACTTCGTTGGACTGGATATTCTCTACCATGCCAGCCAGCAGTGGGATATCGTGCCACAGTCAAAGCTTCTTGAGGAGAAGTTCAAGGCAAACGAGCTGGGAATGAAGACCGGTAAGGGATTCTACGACTGGAGTGCAGGAAGGCCGAAGATTCCGCAGGAGCTTGCTGGCAAGTATGATGCCATCAGACTCATTGCCCCAATGGTGAACATCGCAGCCGACCTCATAGCGATGGACGTGGCAGATGCTAAAGACATCGACACTGCAATGAAGCTCGGAACGAACATGCCCAAGGGGCCGTGTGAGCTTGGTGACGAGATAGGCCTTGATGTCATCCTTGCAAAAGTTGAAGAGCTTTACAAGGAGAAAGGATTTGAGATTCTCAAGCCGTCCGAGTATCTGAAGAAGATGGTTTCCGAGGGCAAGCTAGGAGAGAAGAGCGGAGAAGGCTTCTACAGCTACGGCAAGGGCGAGATGACCTTCAAGAACATAGAAATCGAGAAAGATGCTGAGAACAAGATCGCAAAGATCATTATAAACCGCCCGCAGAGGCTTAACGCTCTCTCTCTGGACACCCTCGATGAGATCTTTGAGGCATTGAGAATGCTTGAAAAAGATGACGATGTTAGGGTTGTTGTAATCACCGGAGCTGGAGACAAAGCGTTCTCAGCGGGCTTTGATCTGCAGACAGCGATGCAGGCTCCTGACTTCTTGGCTCCGGCAAACTCAATGATGGTTTCTGCAAAGGGACAGTGGGTTTTCACGCAGATTGAGAGGTTCCCCAAGCCAGTCATTGCTGCAATCAACGGATACGCTTTCGGTGGAGGTTGTGAACTTGCACTTGCGTGTGACTTCAGAATAATGAAGAGAGGTGCCAAGATTGGCTTGACAGAGGTAAGCCTGGCACTCATTCCGGGTTGGGGTGGAACGCAGAGACTTCCAAAGATTGTCGGTATGACGAAGGCAAAGGAGATGATAATGCTTGCAAAGAGAATTGACGCTGACGAGGCAGAGAGAATCGGACTGGTTAACAAGGCTGTCGATCCAGAGAAGTTTGAAGAGGAGGTAATGGCTCTTGCTAAGGAGCTTGCTGCTGGCCCACCGGTGAGCCTCAGGGCTGCAAAGTATGCAATCAACTTCGGTGCTGAACTGCCAGCTGAGATAGGCCAGTACATCGAGGCTGGCATGTTCGCAGTAGCCACCTCAACTCAGGATGTAATGGAGGGTGTTTCAGCATTCTTCCAGAGGAGGAAGCCTGAGTTCAAAGGAAAGTAAAAATTCCCCTTCCAAATTTTTAAAAATAGGAAATTTTTTATTCAGTTTTTTTCATCATGGCAAGGAGGTGGTTGAATGAAAATAATCGTGCTTGCAAAACATGCTCCAGACCCAGAATCGGAGATCAGCGTTGCCAGTGATGGAAAAAGCATAAGCCAGAGCGGTCTTGTTTACGACATAAATGACTGGGACAGATATGCGGTAGAGGAGGCAATAAGAATCAAGGAGGAAAAAGGTGGAGAAGTTGTTGTTGTAGGTGTTGGCACAAACTGTGACGACACTCTCAGAAAATGCCTTGCAATGGGAGCGGATAGGGCAATAAAGATCCCTGTTGACACATCCTTTGACGCATACCAGACCGCTGAGGTTATAAAGGAGGCAATAAAGGATGAGCAGTTCGACATGATTTTTGCCGGTCTCATGAGCCAAGACTTGAACAACGCTCAGGTTGGTGTTCTGTTGGCTGCAATGCTTGACCTGCCTGTAGCAACTGCCGTTGCTCAACTTAAGGTTGAGGACGGAAAAGTTATTGCGAGAAGAGAGCTTGAAGGCGGTTATCTGGAAGAGGTGGAGCTTCCAACTCCATGCGTGCTGACAATTCAGAGCGGTATCAACGAGCCGAGATACGTTTCGATTATGGGTATAAAGAGGGCCAAGTCCAAGGAAATGAAGGAAGTCAATGTTACTCCAAGTATCTCAACCCTAGAAATCGAGAAGATGTATCTACCACCAGTCAAGAAGGCAGAGATGATTGAGGGCGATCCATCACAGATAGCGGAGAAGATTATTGAGATACTCAAGGAGAGGGGGTTGATATAATGAAGGTGTTCTGCGTTGCCGAATACAGATTTGACGAGCTCAACCCGCTCAGCATCGAATTGCTGAACCTTGCCAACCAGATCAAGGGAGATGGCACAGCTGAGGCTGTTGTTGTTGGCAAGAATGTTGGCAAGTATGCCGAGGAGCTTGCAAAGTATGCTGACAAAGTCTGGAAGGTTGAAGATGAGGGCCTTGAAAACTACACACCCGACCTTTACGTTGATGTTCTGTTACAGCTTGCTGAGAGAGAGAAGCCAGATTTAATTCTTATTGGCAACACCGCTCAGGGTGGTGAGTTTGCTCCTTATCTGGCAGCAAAGATGAATGTGCCAATAGCCACTGACGTCGTAGCGGTTGATGTGAGCGATGGGGTCAAGGTGTCGAGATATCTGATGCAGGGCAAGCTGATGGTTGATCTAAAGCTGAAATCAACTCCAGCTGTCCTGACAATCAGGCAGGGTGTGTTTAAAGAGGGGCCAGAGGTTGGTGGAGAGATTGTTGATGCAGGAATAAAGCCGAGCAAGGAATCAAGGAGGAAGTTCATAACATTCGTCGAGCCAGAGGTTGGAGAGGTCGACATTACTCAGGCCGACATAATTGTTTCTGTTGGAAGAGGCATTGAGGATGCATCGAACATAGAGCTTGCTGAGGAGCTTGCAGAGCTTCTTGGTGGTGTTGTGGCTGGAAGCAGGCCGGTTATAGACAACGGATGGTTGCCAAAGGACAGGCAGGTTGGTATCTCAGGAAAGGTTGTGAAGCCCAAGCTCTATCTTGCCTTGGGTATCAGCGGTGCATTCCAGCACGTCATGGGTATGAAGGACAGCGAGCTGATCATCGCCATCAACAAGGATCCGGAAGCGCCAATATTCGGTGTTGCCCACTACGGAGTTGTGGCAGACCTGTTCGAAGTTGTACCAGAGCTGATTGAGAAGCTGAAGGAGATTAAGGGTTAATTCTGTATTCTGTTTTATTTATTTTTATTTAGGTTAGCATATGTTCAATAAGTCCAGGTCGTTTCGGCTAAATTTTAAAAAGTTATTGGTAAAGAAGTATCATGGGTATTTTAAGAGCCCTTAAATACCTGTTTCTTGCATCACTCACTCTTTTCATCCTGTACACCATTTATTACAATATAAGCGGAGAAGCATTTCTTCCGAAAGGCTACTACGATGCTGCCAGAAATTATTCTCCGAAAGTAGAGAAACATGACAGAGAAACTCTTGAAAAACTTCTGATGAACCTAACTCTACCCCCTTACAAAAGGGATTATTTTGACTGCTCCGAATCATCTTCATTCCTCGAATGGTATCTCGAAGGTGCGGGTTTTCACACGTACATTGGAGCGTCATTGTCTCTGCATCATGCGTGGGTAATCGTTGAACTCGACAACCACGAGTGGGTTGCTGTTGAGGCCACGATGCTGACAGAGAACAACTACAACCCTCCGGGTGTTATTGATGCCAAGAACAGCTATTACTACAACCCTCCAAAGTTGTATGAGAATCCGGGGCAAGCGATAAGCTTCATGAACGACATCATGTATCCCGGCTATCCTAAGTGGACGGTGGATGAGATAGACTGGTGGAATGTAGAGCCGTTTTCAAAGATAGTGAAAATGAGTTAAATTGTGGTATCCCAAATTATATTTACACTTTCTCATCCCACCACCCCCTACCAAACCACAAAACTCTCTCAGGAGGGAGCTTGTACCAGAACGCATTGATCGGTTCATCCCAGTCCAAGCTTTTGTGAGGC
>JAPDIW010000014.1 GCA_029259415.1 Archaeoglobi archaeon | reverse complement strand
GGAGAGGTGGTGCCAAGAGAACCTTGACATGCTGAGACAGCACGGGTGGACCTACAGAAATCCTCCAAAGAAGTCCACGCTCCACAACGTGATGAGGGAGCTTGACGTGGCTACCGTGCAGAGGATCTCGGCCGTGGTGAGGCACCTCAAGGGGGAGATCTATCTGCCTGTTTAGTCGGGTCCGCTTGTGCAGCTAATTTAATAGCCGAGGTGATCCCTCAGCTTTTCAATATCAACGATCTTAATATCAATTGTACACTCATCAGGCTTTCTTAAGCTCCTGACTTCAGATGGAGAAGTGAGGAAAAAGTCACACTGGTGGGCAATTGCATACGCCAAATGGGTTTTATCAGTCGTAGAAGCACCATACACCCCTGCATCATCAAGATATTCGTCTATATGTATGCAGCAGAATCTGACTTGTGGAATTGGATAAATTACTTCAACTTCAAGTTCTCGGAGAATATCGAGGATGGTGTGCAAGTCTTTTTCCTTCCTGAAGCAGACCTCAACAATCTCCCCAATAACGGTTATCGATGTAACAATCTCATGCCCATCGTTGCGAAGTCTCCTGAGCGTTCTGTAAACCCTATCATCTTCCAAACAACCGAAAAAAATACATGAGTCGGCAAAAACCCTCATGAACCTCTTGTTTTGTCAAGCTTTTCTATAAGGGTGTGGTAATTGCAGATGATGGCTGGCCGGTATACCCTGTGGATCTTCCCATTGACTGTCGTGAAGGCAAAACCGAGAGCCTCTATCTCTCTCGCAAGCTCACGTGAATAGGGCTTGCCCACAAACTTTTCTATGGCCTCTTCCAGTGGGATCGATCTTTTCTCCCTCATAAGCATACCTCCTGTGCATTCTTTTGGTAATACTTAAGCAATAGTTAATATAAACCTTCTCTTTTTTGATTTTAGTCTCTGCCTTTTCTTCTCCTTCGCAACCTTTCTTTTAAGGCTTCTTCTCTGATGAGATGAGGCCAGATATCAAGAGGACTTCTTCTTTCCTTTCTAAGGACTTCCACCATAATCATCACCACCAATCCTTACTTCTTTATTAGGTCTGCCACCTTTATAACTTTTCCAGAAGTGGGGGAACGCCCCGCCACCCGCAGAGGTCTTATCAAGTAGAGTGGTCTACACAAATTTTTTAATTTTGTTCTGGTTTTTCAATTTAATGCTTTATGTTTTCGTAGATGAAAGTGGGGATTTGGGATTCACCAAGAAATCCACGAGTTATTACATCATTGCCAGTGTCGAAACGAGGAGCACTGTAATTCCTTCTAGAATTATTAAGAAAGTGAGAAGAACATTGGGTAAACAGAAAAAGAATATACCTGAGTTCAAATTTACAAAATCTGACGACACTGTACGAAGGAGATTGCTGGAAAGAGCGGTTAAAGAAGATTTGCTTTTTTCCGCAGTCGTTCTTAAAAAGAAGATGGTTTACGATTACTTACGAGATAAAAAAGATAAGCTGCATAATTATCTGGCAGGATTTATTGCCGAATCTTTAAGCAATGATTACGACGACGAGAAGGAATTTGAAATCATTGTAGATAAATTTATAATGCGTGAAGAGAAAAGAAGAGAGTTTGATTGGTACCTTGAATCCAGATTGTTGAGAAATTACAGAGATTCTGCCGAACCAAAAGTCAAAATAGTTCATGGAGACTCTCGACAGTACTCGGGCTTACAAGTTGCAGATTTTGTGGCAGGTGCGATTTTTCAGTATTATGAGCGTGGAAAACGCGAATTTTATGAGATTGTCGAACCGAAATTAAGACTAGAGCTAAAAAAATGGTTTTAAAACACCGGCCCCGTCCTACTCCATCCCACCCCGCTTACGCGGGCCTCATCGTTTCGGACGGAGGGGGCAGCACCCGAGCGCGGCTGCCCGACCTTACCCTTATACAATATCACGTATGTATACTCTTATAAAACTTTCGTTTTCTATCAAAATATGATCACTGCTTGTGAGGCATTTGAGGGGAGAGACCTGTCTTCCTCAATACTCCCTCCCTACAACTCTCCCATTGACCTCCACGGCGTTGAACTCGTCCATGGCCTCTTTCACGATTTTTAGTAGTAAGGACTCTCCTTGTGGTCTCTGTAAGCAATATCGTCGAGTCTTGACCTCAGCTTGTCCAGATAATCCAGGGCCTTGTTTTCGTAAGATGTGTTGCGCTCTTTTTTCGTTTTGTAACCTTCAAGAGCCTTCATTAAATCCTCTCTGAGTTCTTTCAAAACAGCCGCATACTTTTCGTGCTTTTCTGGAGGAATGCGATACATGCTTGAAGTTACACCTCTAATAATTTAACGATTGTTGTTGTAACTCCCGCCCAACGACCTTCCCAGTGTAAGCTTAAAACAAATCTTTATGTGTAGATAAGTTTTCACTTGCATCCGGGGGTTCAAAGCTTTATACCCGCGTGGGTAGAGATATTCATGAGCCGGGAGGAGCGTATTGAGAAGATGTACAGGGAGAAGCAGGAGCGCATAGCCCGGCACACGGCCCTGAAGCTGGCAGTTGAGGTGGTCACGGCATCGGAGCAGTCGAGGCTCAGCAGCCCGGACAAAAACGCTGGCAAGGTTGTGGAGGTGGCTGAGAGGTTCTACGATTGGTTGAGGGGTGAAAGGGATGGTTGAGGAGCTCGAAAGGGAGGACTACAGGCTCAAGGTGATCCTGAGGATGAAGGGCCAGCAAGAGAAGCTCGACGTCGATGCGAAGCTGGTCCCCGTGAGGGAGGCTGTTGGGCGGCTGTACGGGCTGTTCTACATGGACTTCAGGAGCTGCAGGATAGAGATGGGGCAGGACCTGCTCGACGATCTGTTCGAGGAGATGATTTGGTTTGTCACGCCGGAGAGGGTGAAGAAGGCCGTTGCGGAGTGGTACGAGAAGACGTTCTGAGATCGTGTTGTTGAAAAAGCAAATTTAAAAAGAGAAAAATATTTATCCTTGGGGATTCCTTGGGGTAACGGTGAGAACATGTATAGAAGAAAGGTCCAGTACCACAAGGGTACTTTTTACATTGCCCTTCCTAAGGAAGTCGCTGAGACCTGGGACTTAAAAAAAGGAGATGAAGTACTCATGGAATACTCTAAAGGCAAGTTAATAGTGAAGAAAGACCCATTCAAACCTGCTTCCGAGCTTCTTGGAAAGAGGAGTGGAGTTGGTAAAGTATACACCATCGGCTACGAGGGTAAGACGGTTGACGAGTTTATAGACGAGCTCCTCGAGCACAATATCGTGAGGCTGATAGACGTTAGGGAACTACCTCTCAGTAGAAAAAATGGGTTCTCAAAGAGGGCACTGGAAAAAGAGCTTAGACTGGCGGGTATAGAGTACATATCCCTAACATCCCTCGGAGCTCCCAAGGAGTTGCGGCACGATTTGCGATCCAAGTTAATGAGTTTCTCCGAGTTTGCGAGATTGTACCGAAAATATTTGGAGGAGCGTACGGAAGAGCTAAAGAGGTTAGAGTCTTACGTCTCCACGAAAACCAGCGCTCTCATGTGTTTTGAGGCTGATTGGCGCGAGTGTCACAGATCGATAATTGCCGAGTTTCTTGAGAGAGACGGTTTTGAGGTGATACACCTTTGAAAACCGAAAGATTGCTGGTTTTGGCCAAAACGTACCCTGTCGTAAGTAAGAAGTACGAACATCTTGTTTGTATTGCCGGTCTCACCGAGGATAACGAGTGGAGAAGGATATACCCCGTTCCATGGCAGCTATTCTGGAGAGGAAGTCAGCAAAAATTCAAGAAGAAAACATGGATCGAGTACAAACTGGAGGATGATAAACCCTCAGACAGGAGGCCTGAAAGTAGAAAAATAGACTGGAACTCGATAAAAGTTCTCGAAGAGGAAGATTATAGGGAGATTAAGAGACGCCTGGACGAGAAGCTCGTGAACCTCGACGAAACCCAAGAAAAACCCGATAGTGAGGTTTCACTTTGCGTGGTTAAACCGATAATAAAGGATTTCTTCTGGGAAGAGAGTGAATACGGCGCAAAACTCGTAAAAATGTCTAAGCAAATAACTCTTACTGATGGTAAGAGTGCGGTGAAAATAGATCCCATTGACAAGAAATTTAGGTATGTTTTTCATTGCTGTCAGGACTGTCACATAGAGCACAGAATTATGTGCGAGGACTGGGAACTAGGAATGTTGTATTTAAACACCTTGAAAAGGCACGGTCCAGAAGTAGCCCCCTTTAAAGTCAGGGAGAGGTTTTACGAGGATTTACCGAAGAAGAAGCACCTATACTTCGTTCTGGGAACTCACAATCTCTACAATACTTGGCTGATAATTTCAGTCGTCTACCCAAGGAAGTCAGACATTGAAAAGCTCAGACAACCGAGTATCGAAGAATTTCTTGCTTAATTTTTCTTTTCTTTACCAGCTCCTATCCCCTCAACCCTTCTCGATAAAATCCTTCCCCTTAGGCGGGGCCTTCCGCATCTCCTCCTCGTAGATCTGCTCAATTTCTTCGAGCTTTTGGAGGATTTTGAGGCCGAGTTCCGTGAGAGCGTAACCTTTCTTTCCAGTTCTGAAGTCTTTTCTAAATTCGATCAATCCATTAACTCCCAACTGTTTCAAGCGTCTATCTAACGTAGTTCTCGGTATCCCTGCCTTAACGAATTCTGAAAATCTTTTCTCACCGTTTTTTAGAAGCTTGAGGATCTTTACCGTTGACTCATCCCAGAGTACTTTATCCCAAATTGATGACATAAATCCAGTAATGAAACTAAAACTTATCTTTTGTTCTAAATTATGGAACTTAATTTATTTTTCAGTCTTTAGTTTCAAATTCGGAACTTTTATATACTTGAAGAGAGTTAATCCCATTAATGGTCAAAAGAATCAAAGATGCTGGTGTGAAGGTTGGAGTAACTCTACCAAAAAAACACGTAGAAATCATAGATCAGTTTGTTGAAGCTGGAGAGTTTCTGTCGAGGTCTGACTTTGTCAGAGAATGCGTTAAAGACTATCTAAGACGCTTAGGGCTCATTTCTCCGCAAGAAGTGGAAGAATGTGTTAAAGTAGCATGACAACAACTGAAACCTCAACCACCCACCAAGGACCATCATTCGACGACCTAATCGATACTATCAGGGACATCGAGGAGTGTGCAGAGCTGGACCATGTGGTCGAGCTCGTGAGGGCGCGGGGGATAAGGTTCCCCAAGGCCCTCGTGGATGCCCTGAGGTACTACCTGGGGCGCGGGCTCGAGGACTGCGAACCCTCGCAGATAGCGGAGATTCTGGAACTGAACAGAGAGATCTTCGAACCTGTGTGGCGCACCGGTCGCTTTCTCCCGCCGTTCTCCATCGATTTTGAAGATGTTTCTTCGAAGATGCAGATGCTGTTTTTGCAGATGCTCTCCGCCGCCGGGATCCAGAGGCCCGGGGACTACATCCACCTCTCGCCCGGCAAGAAGGGGGACGGCTTCACCGACACCCTGGTGCTCTTCATCCCCATCACCAAGTACGAGGTCCACATGGTGGCCCTGACGGTGAGGAGGAGGAGGTGGTACATCCCGCCCTCCAAGGCACAGGAGAACCTCAACCAGCTCGTCAGGCAGGTTAAAGGTGTGAGGGGCAGGGCGGGGCGGCACAAGAAGAGGGCCGCAAACGAAACCTACGTACTGATCGGTCGCTACACGAGCGGCGTGAGGGGAGCTTTCAGGCGGAAAGGTTACAGCAGGAGCAAGAGGGCTGCCCTCGTTTTTGACGACAGGAAGAGGTACTGGTTCGTTCTGCTCTTGAGGTTTTTGAGGAACCTGTTTTCGAAGCGTCTGAACAGGCAGGAGATGAGTCTGGGCGATAGGGAAGCTTTCGGCATCGTTGCCGAGAGGATGAGGATGCTCAGGTCCCACCTCTCCGTTCTTGACCGCGTTCTCTACGAGGAGAGAGCTTTGGCCTAGCTTGCTCTATCGTCTATTTTCATAAGATTAAGATAATATTATCGACTTATCACAAATTTAATGTGAATGGAACTAAAACCATTACGATTCAAGGCAAAAAATAAATTTTGGCTATTCCAAATTTTATGTGAACCCTATTCTTAATAGGTTTCTTTTAAGTAGATATTCTATTAAAGGAGAGAAAATCCCATTACAGCCCTTCTTTCAAGCTTTTCTATACCGCCAAGCTATTACCCCCACCACCTTGCTGACCGCATTCTGGGGGTTCCATTACCCTGCTGACCGATCTTTATGTTGGTAAAAAACCAAAAAAGCTATAAATATGTTGGTGTATTAACCAACAATGGAAAGGGAGATAAGGGTCAAGGGGCGAACAGTGCTTTACAGAATTGTTCCCCAAAAGGGTTGGGCAGTGGTGGTGAAGGAGGACAACGTCCTGATCGACAACTATCACCACGGATATCCCCACATCCACCCAGAGAGGGAGCCGATAAAGACTGACGATGTTTACGAGGTTGTTGAGATCGTGGTGAGACATATTGAGAGGTATGGGAAAGTAAAGCTGGACAAGCTGAGGGAGGAGCTATGCGGATAAAGTTCGTAAGGAAGGTTAGGGCGGAGGAGCTCGTTAAGGAGTTTGAGAGGAAGTACGGTAGCCTGGAGAGACTTGAGAGGTATCTGAAAGATCATCCCGATGACTACGTGGCGCTGATGGACTACGAGGACTGGAAGCACTTCCTCGCCAACCCCGATGTGGAGGTGGAGGAGGGGGAGATAGTTGTAACGGACGTTTCATTCCTCACTCCGCAGAAGCTGCAGATTCTTGAGGCGATAAAGAAGCACAGACCAAGATCGATAAGGGAGCTGGCGGAGAAGGTTGGAAGGGACGTCAAGAACGTTTATCTGGATGTGAAGGAGCTTGAGAGGATAGGGTTGATAGAGCTGCACAACAGTGGGAGGGCGAAGAGGGCAGAGTTGAAGTACAACGAGGTGGTGATAGCTATTTGAGCCGCGAGATTGATGTGGGGAAGTCAGCGCCCCAGCTATTACCTCCGACACTTTGTTGACCGTATTCCGGGGGTTCCGTTACTCTGCTGACCGTTTGTTTGATGTGAAGGGCTGAGAGTAAAAGAATAAGACGAGAATTTTAAACTAGCTCGTGTTTACTTCGACAAATCAGCCTCAATAATGAACTCAAAGTTCCTAAACGGAGTATCCACGCAGACCCTTATCATCCCTGCAGTTCTGTTTTCTTCTCCCACATAAACTGGCAATATTCTGATTTCCTCGAATGTATTTGGTTCTACGTTAAACTCCTTTTCCAAAGTACCACGCCTCTTTTCATTAAAAGTTGACCCTATATAGTATTCTACGTCTTTCGGAAAGTCTATTCTTAAACGGACATCCTCCAAAACTTTGTCTGGCATGTTGTTATACACATAAACTACTAACCAGTCACTTACCTCTTCGTCGCTGGAAACGGAGATGTACTCTCTTGGGGATACTCTTACGTTGATCTTCTCAAGAGCCTCGTATGTTTTTTTAGCTTTACTCATAAGTCCTAGCACCATTACCCCTACGTATACTAAAGATGAGCCTCCAAGCCAAATAATTTTTGGATACGCATTGAGATTAATCCCAAGTTTTTCTAGGTAATTCCAAACCATTCCTGTGCAGATCATGAAAAAAAACACAGAAGCTAGAAAAAAGACTAAATACTGTACATTCCACAGACGTAAAACGAGTTTTGGTGGCGATTCTGTTATGTTATATGATAAAAATATTAATACATTTAAGATATTTATGTATATTAACGACAGAGCTATAAAAACTACAACAGAAATGATTTCCTCACTTTTAAAGTAATCACTGAAAAATTTTGCCGTGAGTAAGGTAAGTAACAACAAAATCAGACTAATAACGTGTTGGCTTAGTCCAAAACTCTTCATAAAATGAAATACCGTTCAAACAAGTTTAGCAAAATTCCATATATTTCTTCAAGTTCTTCGATGCTCACTTCTGCTTTGCCGATCTTTTCTACAGTAACTTTTCCGTTGTTCACATCCCTCATATCTTCGGTGTAGCCTACTTTAAATTTATATTTGCGATCTTTATAATAAAATTCCCCACCAACGCCTGTTATTTTTCCTCCTTTTTGGATAAGGCGAACCACCTCTCTGTGATCGAAGATGTCCTCGGTTCCATCAAGGTCGATTTTTCTTATTCCCTCCAGCTCTGGGTCCTGAGTATGACGAACGTATACTGTGACTTCTTTTATCAGCAGACTTGGAGTTGTATTCGACATTAACCACCACCTTCTAAAATATTTTTCAATTCTTCAAGAAATCCCTTCATCTTGTCGTTTGCTTCTTCGGGTGAAAGTTGCTTTAAACCAGCATCCTCCAGTTTGAGACCCAACCGCTTGAAAAAGATCGACTTGATTTTTTGTAGCTTTTTAGGCTCACTCTCGTTTACGTAAATTAGTTTTTTGTCGAAATCCACTTTAAATCTTATTGGGGTTGGATACTCAATTTCTTTTACTTCGTAATTTTCTGTAATGATGCTTCGGGTAAACTTGTACCAATACTCCCCTCTGATTGTATTGCCATTCGTAGAAATATTATAAAAACCATCTTTTATAAGTGTTGTGCCAACAAATTCGCATTTATTGTTGTTGAGACTTTCCAAGAAACTGTCAAAATCCGTATTTTCATCAATTTTTATTATTAGAGCTGACCAAGGTCTGCTCTTAATTCTATGTTCGGCAAGTATGTCTATAAGCCACTGCTTGTCAGTATTTTCATCCCAATCCACTTCGTTTATTAATTCTTCTTTAAGTATTTCAGAGCTTTTTCTTTTTGGATATTGTCCCATTTTTTTGTAGTATATTCTACGCAAAAGTTCATAACTGTCTAATTCGTCAAAAACTGCCGACAAGAATTTTTTGAAGTTGTCGCTTACCATCTAACCACCATGGTGATTTTTTAGATAAGTTGAACATAGCTTTTTTTAAATTTTTTGATTTTATTTTAAGTTTCAATAATCCTATTTAGTGGAAATTGAGAAACATTTAAATACCAGTTGGTTGAAAATTTACTACTAAATGGAGAGTGGTAAACATGGCAAGTGTGAAATTAGTAACTCTAATACCAAAGAAATGGGAGAAACTAATAGAAGAAGCAATGGAGATCGAAGGTTGGGAGAAACCAGCTCACTACCTCAGAGAACTCATAAAGAAGGACCTCGTGGAGAAAGGGCTCCTCGGCGTGAACAAGGAAGATCAAAAAACCCTCGAGCAAATATGTGTGTAAGGCACTCGACGTTCAGGTTTCCAATTTTTTTGTTTAAAAGTAGTCACTATAATCTCAAGTTCTGTGCACAGTTTGTTTACAACAGGTTGTGCACAAATTGTTTACTTGTTTACAGAATTTCCGAGAGAGTACTAAGTGTTACTGAGAGGGCATTAATACAGCAATGTGATAAAAATCCCGATGATTTCTCAAGAATGTTGTATAAAACGGAGGTGATAGATCTTAAATCTTTTTAGATAGTTCACAAAAATAAAAAAGAAAGGAGGTGTAAAATCGTGTTAGATTTGGTCAGAGTTAGTTTAGACTCTCCAAAGAGAAACGGCAAGGAAACGGCAAAAATGGTGTTGTTTACAGACTCTCTCAAAAAAACTGTAAACATGTTTACAATTTGTTTACAGTTTTGTATTAACTTTTCTTTGATTTGTAACACTAAATGCTACAAAGGTGGTAGATATGGGGGATAAGAACCCTCCAAAGGAGTACAGGTTCATCAGAGCCTATAAATGGCAGTATGAGAGCCTACTGTACATCTTGGCTCAAGAAAACCATAACGAGAATCTCGGCGACAAGCTCATCAATGTCTTATCTTTTTTGATTCGCCTATACTATGTCTACGAAGAGTTCAGAGCAAGAGTGGGAGCCAGAAATCTA
>JAPDIW010000024.1 GCA_029259415.1 Archaeoglobi archaeon | reverse complement strand
AGTTTGTTTACTGGTACAACTACGTAAAGCCTCATATGAGTCTGAATTTTGATGAATTGGAGACACCTTATCAGGCTTTTCTCAGGAAGTTGCCCGCTGAAAGGGTTTTTGAGTATAGTAGGGGGTGGTTGTTTGAGGAGTGAAATTATTTCGGGATATCACATCAAAAAGGAAAAATCAGAATCCCAAAAATAATCCAATTATTTTGTCAAGTGACAGACCAAAGCTTCCGAGAATCTTGTTGATGTAAGGGCCGAACTTGATCAATACGGATGCTATTACGTCGATGTTGGCGAAGAGCATTTGTTGTGATTCGACCATCTTGGCATTTAGCGAAGGATTTCTTGAAATTTCTTCAAATAAGAGCGTTGCAATCTTCATCCCCCAGTTGAGAAGTACGTTAAATCCTTCTGATATTCTCCCCGGGTCGACGTTGGCTACGGCAATAACTCTGTCTGCGGCAGCAGAAGCTGTGGCTGAAGTTTCTGCAAACTTTGCAAGGGCTGCTGTAAATTCTGCCTCGGTTACCATTTTAATCACCTCCTTATTCTTATCATCATTAACATTATAATGTTGACCTTGATACTATTTAACTGTTACTCATTATGATAATAATTATAAACATTTAATTACGAAAAATTAATTTAAAAATTGGTAGTATTTTGTGATAAATATTAAAATGTGAAACTACCCCTTAGTGATCAGGTTCTCCCCTGACTTGGCAGAAACGATGGCTGGAAGATTGCCAGCCATGGCTATCAAATCGTCTTTTATGACGAGAATCCCTTCAACAAACTTGGAGTATTTTTTGTAAAATTCAGATACCGTCCTCTCAAGCTCGTCCTTGCCAAAATCCCCAATTGTGTTCCCCAGTGCGGTGGCGAGAGCATCAGCCACAATCCCGTCTCTTGAAATAACTGTGGCAGCATCTGCCTTTCCAAAGCTCACAGAATGCCCTATCTTTCCGCTTGAGGTGCAGATTGCTAGGTAATCAACTGGTGGAACTTTGAAAGCCAAACTGGAGGGGTAGATTCCAATCAACAACTCCCTGTCCGAGTGGATGACAATATCTCCGCCGTTGTCAACCACGGCAAGCTTCGCTCCAGCTTCAATCATCTTCTCAACTGCATATGATGCAATCGTGCCCGCAACTGCTGCCATCGGACCAACACCTGCAATTTCACTCGCTCTGCACATTCTGTTTATAATTTCGCTTCCCGAACAATCGATAGGCTCGTAGCTTGTGAAGAAGTCCGGATTGTGGAATATGTAACTTTCAATCTCGCTCCTGGTTTCAAGAATTGCATTTACCGCTATCTTGTAGAACTCCTCGCTCTCCGTAAGGATAGTTACGATCGTCTCCTTGTACTGGAACTTGAACCTCTTCATATTCCTATGAGCTTTCTGATCTCTTCAAGCGAGTGCTGAACGGTTCTTCTGCTCTCAACCGCTATTATTTTCGGTAAAAGCCTCAAGGCGGTGAGGTAGTTGTTTTTGAGCATTGCATCCACAAACCTCTGCTCGTTCTCGACCCACTCAAGCTCTTTCAGTATTCTCTGCTCGTAATTTTCGAGTTCAGAGTTCAGCAAGCAGTCAGCAAGAATTCTTGCAGATGCGAGTGCTGGAGCGTTACCTTCACCAGCACCACTGACGCATCCGATAGCCTCACCAACCCCTACAACATTGCCACTGACAAACGGCTTGCAGCGTGAAGGGGGAAGCATTCTGACCTTTCCAGCACAGTTACAAACCGGCTCGCTGGAGTTGAAACCGTATTTGGCTCTCAGCTCAGCCAGCAGTCTTCCAATCTCTCCCTTATCGATATTTCCTGCCCCTATATGCCACCATCCGTCGCCGAGTGGAAAGGCCCATGCGTAACCTGTTCTTTCCATCTGGATGTAGAGGTTAGGCTCTACGTCGTGCTTTTCCTTAGTTTGAACTGTTGGAAGAACCCTGTCATTCTCAATCTCCGGCAGATATGCTCTGGCAACTCCCGTTGCATCAACTATAATTTCTGGCTCATCAACTTTATTCATCTCGACCCAGAGGTCAGAAAGTAGCTTTTTCTTGTCAAAGATTACGATATCTCTGTTTTTTAGCCACACACCGTTTGCCACAACAAATTCTGGTTTAAGAATAACATAATCGTCGAAATTCAAGCCGATTTCTGAGTAAAAGCTTTTGGCCTCGCTGTAAACAATCCCCCATGCACATCTGCAGTCCGGCTCCTTTCTCCTGTCGTAAATGGCAACTTCAAGTCCTTCAGATGTTAAATGATGGTAGAGGTAAGTGCCAGCTATCCCGGCACCGTATATCTGTATCATAGTGACTGCAGGTTCTCCACAACTGCCTCGGCAAACTCCCTTGTCCCCACCTTTGTCCCACCCATGTGGCGGTGGATGTCGTAGGTTACTATTCCGCTGCTTATCGTCATCTCAACAGCCCTCTTTATCATCTCACTCGCTCCCTTCCATCCAATATACTCGAACATCAGCGCGCCGGTGAGGATTTCAGCGGTCGGATTGACCTTGTTCTGTCCCGCATACTTTGGGGCGGATCCGTGAACGGGCTCGAAGACACCTATGCCATCGCCAATGTTGCTTCCCGGAGCTATTCCGAGCCCCCCTACGAGTGCTGCAGCTGCATCGCTGAGGTAATCTCCGTTGAGGTTTGGCAGAGCGATGACGTCATACTCGTCAGTTCTGGTCAGAATCTGCTGGAACATGTTGTCGGCAATTCTGTCCTTAACGACAATCTTGCCCTCAGGCCTCTCTCCGCCGTATTTATCCCAGAGCTCATTCTCGGTTATGCAGTAATCTCCGAACTCCTGCTTTGCCACCTCATAGCCCCAGTCCCTGAACGCTCCCTCTGTGTACTTCATGATGTTCCCCTTGTGTACGAGAGTAACGCTTTCTCTGCCGTTCTCGATGGCATACTTTATAGCCATCCTCACAAGCCTTTTCGTTGCAAATTCGCTGATAGGTTTGATTCCGATTCCGGAATCCTCTCTAATGGTTACTCCGAACTCTTTCCTGAGGAATTTTATGAGCTTCAATGCCTCCTCACTGCCCCTCGGCCATTCGATTCCCGCATAAACATCTTCAGTGTTCTCTCTGAAAATTACAAAGTTCACCTTTTCAGGGTGCTTAATCGGGCTTGGCACACCTTTGAGGTAGTAAACTGGCCTGACATTGGCATAGAGGTCGAGAACCTGCCTGATGGTGACGTTCAGGCTTCTAAACCCACCCCCAACGGGAGTCGTAAGGGGGCCTTTGAGCGCCACCCTGAACTCCCTTATCGCGTTCAGCGTATCTTCTGGAAGGTAGTTGCCGTAAAGCTTGTAAGCATCCTCTCCTGCATAAACCTTGAACCAGACCACCTCTTTACCTATTTTCTCCGCTGCCGCATCGAGAACCTTGATGGCTGCCGGAACCACGTCCTTGCCAATTCCATCTCCCTCGAAGTAGGGGATTATCGGGTTATCCGGAACGATGAGCTTTCCGTTTTCATATCTTATCTTTTCTCCATTCTCTGGAGGTTTGACTTTCTCGTATTGCATGTCGGAAGGTTGTGGAAGTATATAAAATCCTTCCGTTCTTGACTAAGACTTTTAACTCAAGTGCGAACTTTCATTCAATGCGCCTTAAAGACGTCTTCATTTCTGAGCTTAGGAAGAGAGGGGTGGAAAGAATAGGGACTAGACTAAGGAAAGTGATGTCCTCATCAGACCCAATTGCAAAGATGGCCCTTTACGTGGCTAATGGCAAGGCTGAGGTTTGCAGGAGTGATGGAGGATTGCAACACTCTTTCACTCTCGACGGACGTTTTGTAAGCTTACCCCCGCAGGCATACGTTGGGAAATGCGAGTCTGAAATTCTGCTAAGCAAGGATGAGCTGACACAGTATCCGTTTCCGTTTGTTGTTGTGGACTGCCGATTTTATGACGAGCATACGGAAAAGGAGAGGTGGAAGATAGAGCTTCAGGTTAAGCAGACTCTCGGTGTCGTTAGAGAGTACATGTGGGACGATAAGCTCGTTGTAACATACAGAGATGTTGGATTCGGTCGCTTTTGGAGAACAACGGAGGAATTTTTGAGGGAGAATGGGATTAAGAAGGTTGTTCTCCTCGACCCGAACGAAGATGAACTTTACGAAAGAACAGGGGCGAAATGCTTCATTATCGGCGGTATAGTGGATAAAGCCGGGACAAAGAAGGGCTACACGTCAAAAATAGGGAGAGTTCTTGAGAGGGAAGGGGTAGAGGTTGACTACAGGAGGATAGAGCTCAGGGGAGACGTTGTTGGGGTTCCAGACAGAATCAACCATATCGCCGAGATTCTGCTCAGGGTTGAGCTGGATGGAGAGGACGTGGAGAAGGCTATAAAGGCAGTGCAGCCACCACTTGTGGCAAAGTGGAGGCTGAGAAAGGAGCTGCACGACAAAACGGTGAGGGTATGCTTGGGAGGGAAAACGGTTAGGGTTGTCGAAAGAAGGGTTTTTGACGAGTTCAGAGAGTGGCTCAACATAACCAAAAAAGATTTTTACGAGGTTTGCAGGGAGCAGAAGTTCTTTGTCGTTTCTGAAAAAGTTATGGAGCAGATAAAAAGCTTGGAGTGGGATGAAACGAAGAGGTGCTTCAAGGTTAAAGGTTAAATTATGAGAGACCCAGTTCCTCCTTAACGCTAATCAATCCTCTAATAGCCACCTCGTAGAGCTTCTCCAGCGGCATGTCCAGCTTCTCAATCATCCTGATTCTGTTCCTGTCGCATCCAGCAGCGAAACTCTTTTCCTTGAACTTTTTCTTTACTGTTTTGGGGGTTACCTCGGTTATTTTCCCTTTCTTTACAAGAGCGCACGCTATAATCAGCCCCGAAACGCTGTCGGCTGCTTGCAGTGCAATCTCAACTGGTTTCTCGTAGTCACCAAAGAGCATGTGGTTGTGCCTCTTGACAATTTCAGCTATCTCTTCATCCACACCCTCCTTCAACAGTATTTCTGCTCCGACAATCCCGTGCTTCTCCATGTCTCCCTGTGTCTGCTCGTAATCTATGTCGTGCAGAATGCCTATAGTCCACCATTTTTCCTCGTCCTCTCCAAGCTCCTTGGCAAGCTCTCTCATAACAGCAGCGGTCGCGATGCAGTGTTTTATCAGCTTCTCATCACTCACATACTTTTTCAGCAGTTCGAGAGGTTCCATGATGAAGTGTTTGGGTGGCATTTATTTATTACTTCTCTGCTTGATAGACGATGAATTACTAAAACAGGATTTTTTTCAAAGCCTACTTCTCGCCATTACCCTCTCCCTACCAACGCTTCTGCTTAGGAAGGCGGAAAGGAACGTACCAGAAGAAAGGGAACAATGGGTGAAGTTAAAACCGCTCTTCAAGAATGTGATGATTTTCTCACTTATTTTATCTTTGACCTTTCCGTTTAGCTTCAACTACCTTCTTGAATCCTCCAAACCGGAAGCACCCAAGGAGAAGTTTGATGCTGAGGCTCTATTTGCAGTTGGGAAATTCATTCTGATGATGGCTGCTTACATGTTTGCACCGTGGGTTTTCGCGTTAATTTTGGCCTACACCTATGGATACAACTGGAGGATTTTGAGAAGTGTCGAGGGGAAAAGATACATTGGTCTTATTTATATTGCATTTTTTATTATACTATTTTCCGGTATGATGGCCGTAGCAACTGTAAGAAATCTGCACAGATATCAGGTTGGAGAAAGACTTTTGGAGCTTCTGCTCGCAGAAGTGCCCTATTTGCTGTCTCTTTTCTTTTCATTACATTCCTTCTACGCAAAAATGGCTACGGGTGGAAGGATTTGCCGGAGCTATTTATCCATTCAGCGTCCCTTGATAGGGAGAAATTTGCCAAGGACAAAAAAGCGAGACTGGCACATAATGTGGTGATAAGTATTGTCGCGTACTTGTTCTTCGCCTTCATGCTTGCAGACTTCGTGCTGAGAGGAGAGGCGCTGGAGTTTTTCATTTTTATTGCAAAAATCTTTGCGGTTCTAGGAATCTTTTTCCTTCCGCTCTGGCTGGCTGTGGAGATGTATACGAGGAGAAAGCGTTAGCTATAGATTAAGTTTGCAGTTCCGAGGAGAGGTTAAAGACCTTTTCAGCAATTTCTTCACTTACGTCACATATTCTCTTGCCATAAAGCAGTTCTCCAATCTTCTTTAATATCTCCGCATTCTCGATAATCCTGTCCTTAGTTCCTTGGTGATTTCCAGCGGTGTTTAAGAAAGCCTCGATATTCGACATGGTTGTGCTTAGAAGACGATACCTTTCCTCTCCTGTTGTTTTATAGAGTGCTAGTGAAACGTATTTCAAAGTCCTCGCAGAAGAGGCGTAATGGAAAACCCTTTCCCTTAGAACTTCTTCAGACGAATTTTCGGCGAGATGTTCGAGCATACTACCAGCTTCGGAGATCTTGAAGGTAGGCATGTCTGATAAGCTGATTAGAAGACTGTTCAGTTCCTCCAACCTCTCGCTTGAACTTATCCAGTGATAGGTGGCAAATGCGGCGTAAACTATCAAAATGAGAACGGTAGCCTGAAGCCACTTGCTGGACATATCTTATCCCTCCGTTTTTGTTTTATTCTTTTACTTACATTAGAATTTTACGAATTAACTTATCGAGTATTTTTAGAAAGCGTATAAAGCGTATATATTGGTTTAAAGTACTTAATATTGCCAAGACAGTACAATTTAAGCTGGTTTGTTTAGTTTAACATCCTTCTGATAATGAGTTTCATGATACCAGATTTACATGACATATTAAAGCTTTACTAAGTTATACCAAAACAAAAATTTTTAAAAGTCATGAGCTATTAGAGTACATTGACATTAGCTAATGAGGTGGAAGGATGTACGATATAAAAGATTGGATTTTGGAGAAAAGAGGGGTGGTGCTGTGAAAGTAAAGACTGTAGTCGTTTTGTTGTTGGTAGCATCGTTATCGACTGCAATAGTAACAGCAGGAGCGGCTACAGCGATGGAAGGTGAATCCACGACAGCCGGAAGCAAGGTAGATATTAAGGAAATTTAAGGATAATCATGCGTTCATAACCAGAGATTTTAGCAAAGGAATTAGTATCCATGAAATAGAAAAGATTAGACAAAATTTTGTAAACAAGGTCAAATCTAAACATCCTGAAAAAGTCGTAGCTTACGCGGTTCCAGATATTCCGGAGGGGGCTAAAATCGTAGCATACGGAATTAAAATTGGCAAAAACGGAGTTATAAACCAGTACTTTGGATTAGCTGGGGATAGAAAATCCGCAGAAATTATACACAAAAAAGCACGGAACTGGTACAACAAGAATATCTTGGAATCCTCCGAGTCCTCTGAGAAAAGTTCTCTAATAAGGACATAATCAAGCTGGGCTGAAGTTAGTAGAGATGACGCAGACTAACTACGTATACCCCTATGGTGGAGTAACGAACAATTATGAGATTAGACAACTCCTCAATGATGATTCACCAACCTACGACTGGTTCGCTGTAAAACATATCTTCGCCATGGAACCGGGTTGTCAGGTATATAACTCCGAATGGAAAAACGACAAAGGATATCCAACACACGATTATTCGGTATCTCCTCTAAATCCACAGTTGCACGACTGGGATCCACTTGGAACCAAAACTGGGCAGCAGACGATAACTGTATCCATAACTGGCGGTGAAAGCGGTGCATCTGCCACATGGAGCTGGAGTTACACGCAACCAGATGTAACAACACTAGACCGCAGTAGCACGAGCACGGAGATTGCAAAATGGGAGATGCAGTTTAACAACAATGACGTTCAGACCACAACAGGCGGTATGAAGCCAGGAAGTTCGGTGAGAGTTGACCAGCCGAGTCCCGGTAAATACCTCTTGCTTGACTTGATTTCAAACGGTAAATTCAAAAAGCCCGTTTGGTGTGGTACGACTATCACACGATAGAATATGGTTGGCACATATATGCCATATACTAAATTTTTTATTTTTTATGGGGAGACCTAAAGCTATGAGGAGAGAAATTGTGGTGCTAAGCATTTGTACTCTTTTGCTCCTAACCGTAATCGCAAGCTGGCACTTGGGAAGTGAAAACGAAAGTTACGAATTCACGATTCAAACGGAACTCAACAAAGTAAAGCTGTCCACACTGTGGAATGCCGTTGCAAAGTCCGTAGATTTGCAAAATTCGACTGCTAATTTAGAGTGGCTACGTTTAAAAGCGTCTGATGGAAAAATTCGATCTCTACATCTCGAATTCAAGGGTGTGAACTCGCAGGGGAAGGGCAGGATATATTACGTGAACGTGAACCCGTCGGGGAACGTTGACGTTTATTCCAGGTCAATTGACGACGTCCAGTTCACTAGGCATCCCATGCACATATTTGCAGAACTTGATGAATTCGGTTTGGAAAAAATCGGGTCAGACTACACACTCGACGTTGACTTCGAGTGGGGCGATTTGGGGTTCAACAGTTCTTACGTTGACCTGAATCTGCTAAAAGACGGCAAACTGATACCGCTTGAAAAGGTAACATTCCACACGAACTCGCCGGTATTTACAATACTCGTGTGTAAAGACACATGTGAAACCTGGTTTACTCAGGAGGACTTGTCAAAGGCTGAGGAAGTTGTGTTTAAATAAGCGAGGAGCTTGCTTAACAGCTTTCCCATATCTTAAGGTAAGATACTTAGGTAAGAGGTAAGATACTTAACAGTAAAAAGAAAAGTAACTGATCTAACTTGCCTTATTTCTGGACTGGGGGAAGCATGAACAAAAAGAATAAATCAGAAAGAATTTGATGAGAAGGTAAACAAAGTCGTGAAGTACGGCATCACCTCAGGATTGCTTATAGGGCTTGTGATCGCCATTCTAGAACGTCTAACTAATGCGAAAGGCAAGATAGCAGAATACAGCATAGCAATCCTGAGCGTTGCCGGATTTGTTATTTTCGTAGTTTTTGCCGTTTATGCGTTGTTACATCTTAGAGGTAGAGAAAGATTAGTGTGAGAGAAATTTCTCTCCTATTCTCGATATTTTCTATCAAGGTAAAAGGATATATAGATTCAGGCTAAAGTTGTGCTAGTATGCTGAAATTTAGGTTAGGAGGTGGATTAAGAAAAATTATAGGTGATATCCAATGACAATTACGAAATCGCTAAGATCTCTTTCAGTCTTTTGCGTCATCAACTTGTTGTACTCTTTTGCCGTTTCGTACTTCTTCACGGTCAATTTAGAGGACTTCTTGGAGATCTTCATGATAATGAACTTTGTTTTTTACCTGCAGTTGACAGCATTTCCAATAGGGGTTTGGCACGAGAAGAGATTTGTACTATGTAGGAAGACAGGAGACCCTGAGGCTAGGAAACTCTCTATAAAATCCTCTCTGATACTTATGGCTGTAACTTTTACACTTATGACTGCCGGTATTTTCATCGCTTGTTTCACAACCCCGAAGCATTACGGTCCATTACTTCAAATATTAAAGATGATGTCCGTGATGATAGCCATATTTGGTTTACTTGTTAGCGGCTTACTCTTACACAGAGAACTTGAGAGAGGGTTGGTAAAAAATGAGGGGAGATTAAAGTATAGTGATAGAATAGGTATGAAGCCAATAGAAAAGTCTCTACTTATTATCGGAGGTGGTGGTGTAATTAGAGTATTAGACAAAATATTTTTAACCAATGAACTAAACTACTTACATGGGACGAAAACCCGAAAAAGAGGTAGTTAGGTGGCTAACCCTGGAAGAGTTAAACGAAGAAATTCGCAGGAGAAAAATCTGCTCAGAAATCCTCAGAAAACTTTTCTTTATCAAAGAGCTATACAAGGGGGCAACTGTTCCTCAAGCAGCGAAAGAAGTTGGAGTAAGTAAAGTTATAGGCTACGTATGGCTTGAAAGGTGGAATAAACAAGGTTTGGAAGGCTTAAAACCGAACTACGGAGGGGGAAGACCTTCAGAATTAA
>JAPDIW010000102.1 GCA_029259415.1 Archaeoglobi archaeon | reverse complement strand
GCATCGTCGCATCAACCATCGGCTCCGCAATGCTGATGTGCTTCCCGCACTTCTGAGCCAGATTAACAACAAAGCTGTCAAGCTCGTCCGGATCATCGAAGATTATGTTCGTTCGGAGGTTTGTGTAGTTGCGGTGGAATACATACATGTATTTCTCCACACCGTTGCAGGAAATGTCTTCGAGCATGCTGTCAAGCATTAGCGGGGTTATTTTGTCGTAGTAAAGAAAGTCCCTCATGATGTAGTACCATATCTTGTAATAAGAACGGTCTTCAAGCTCGAATCCGACGGCATCGATCAATTCATCAAAAGTCTCTTTGAGAATGATTTCCTTAGCAACCTTCTCATCCTCAAAAAACTTCTCCTCGAGTCTCTCCTTAAGCAGGACGGAAAGGTGACCGTAAACCTCCGTTTCGTATGGATCCAGCCTGGGTTCAACGACTTGGTATCTGTACTCCTGCTCCTCCTCATTGTAGATGATAGAAGCCTTGCAGTAAGGCTCAAGCAACCAGTATTCTTCAACAACACTCCATCCAATTGGAGGAGAGTATTCTACGAGTTCTCCATGCTCTTCAACACTGTACTCCTTTCTCTTGGGCAGTCCTATTTTCTTTTTCTTCTCTCGCTTGGCTTTGATTACCTCTTCCTTCTGCTTTACCTCCTCTATTGCTTCCAAGGCCTCTTTTTCGTAATCTTCAAGTTTTTCAGCCTCTTGCTCTTGCTCCTGCTCTTGGTTATCCTGCTCCTTGCCTCTGAGTCTCAGTCGCTTGGGTTTCAACATTATGATAATGTTGACATAGGAAATAATTAAAATTTTCTCCATTTTTTGCGAAGATTTTGATCAACCTTCCAGCAACTTCCGAGCAGTATTCTCTGCCTTTTCGATTACTTTATCCTCCTCGACGTTTACGAGAATCCCGTCCTCCATCACAAGCACACCATCCACCAATACGTGAATCGCTTGATTTTCAACAAAAAGCATGGCAGCGGGGTTGTGCATAGGGGAGTTTCTGCAGGTTTTGCCGAAAACTGCAATGTCAGCGAGGTAACCTTCGGCAATTTTTCCACCATTGAGTTTGTAAGCCTTGTATCCGTTCTCAGTTGCCATTTTCAGCCACTGCACGGGATTCAGACTTTTACCTCTCAAATTCTGAAGCAAGGCTCCGATTCTCGCATCTGACAGCACGCTTAGCATGTTGTTGCTTGCAGCACCATCTGTGCCGATGCTCACATTAACACCCATCTCAATAAGCTCCGCTACTTTCGCAATTCCGGATGAAAGCTTCAGGTTGCTTGTCGGGCAGTGCGCAACGCTAACTCCTCTCTCAGCCAGAATCCTAATCTCTTTGTCGGACAGCCAGACTGCGTGAGCCAAAACAGTGTTCGAGTCAAGAAAGTTCAGGGAATCCAGAAGCTCCACCGGCCGTTTTCCGAATTTTTTCTTTATCTCCTTCACCTCCCAGAGTGTTTCGGAGAGGTGTATGTGCTTCAAAAGACCCTTCTCCCTTGAAATCTCGGCAACTTTTCTTAAAAATTCCGGAGAGCAGGTGTATGGTGCATGAGGAGTTAGCATGGTGGTAATTCTTCCCTCAAAGCTGCCGTTCCACTTTTCGGCAAAATCAACACCAATTTCAAGCTCTTTTTTTGCCCTCTCCTCATCCCCTCTGTCCGCCATTCCGTAGCCGAGAACAGCTCTCATCCCTGTCTCTCCCACAGCCTCAGCTACTGCATGCATGTGGATGTACATGTCCGAAAAAGCCGTTACGCCGGATTTCAGCATCTCAACGCATGCAAGCATAGTCCCCCAGTAAACAGCCTCATCGTCAAGCCTTGCCTCAAGCTCCCAGATTTTCTCAAGCCACTCTCTGAGCGGAAGACCTTCAGCATAACCTCTCATCAAGGTCATTGCTGCATGCGTGTGAGCGTTGAAGCAGCCGGGCATTACGATGCAGCCAGAAGCGTCAATCTCTATCTCCCCCCTCTCAACTTCCTTGGCCACGTGCGTTATCTTGCTTCCATCCACACCAATGCTGCACTCGATAAATTTGCCCTCAATAAAACAAAGACCGTCTCTGATGACAATATCGTGCATGTAAGCTTTCAAATCCAAAGATTAATACCTTTCGCTGTAAAAGATAAAAAAGTAAACGAGATTAATAAGCTAGTTACAAGTCATGGCTGCAATAATTGTCCTTGAAACCTGCACCGAATGTGGAAATGTGTGGATGTATGCCCTTTCGCTGTTTAATGAGTTCGATTGAAAGAGCTCCGAGATTGGGTAAAGTGAAAAATAACAGTATGTTTGTTGTAAATATCATTCTTCCCTCAGTACACCTAATTTTTGCAAACGAGAACAAATCGCACTTGGCTTTCTTTGAAAAATCCTTGATAGATCATCAATTGTTTTACCTTCGAGATACTCCTTTCTCAAGGCATCATCTTCTTCTTTAGTCCATTTCATATACGCTCTTGGGTATTTCAGACGGACTTCCTCGACACTGTATTTTTTGGCCCGCCTTTCTTTTTCATAAAACTCAAGAGCTTCTTTCAGCCCTCTGACAAACGAATATAAGTATTCCTCAAAAACCATGATACGATTGCGCTCGTAGTTCCCTCCTTCAGTTTCTTTTGATTCGGTAATCACTAAATATTTTGTCCCATCCTGAGACTCTTTAATATCAATGAAATACGTTCGTTTTCCCGCTCCTATTTTCTTAGAGAACAACTCTTTTTTCTCCCCTACCACCTTAAACCCTCCTCTTACAACTTCACATCACGTCGTTATCTCCTCACTTTTAATCATCAAATCCAGTAAACTGTTAAGTCTCACAATTATAAAAATCTGCTGGTTTTTTAATTTAATCCACAACTACATAACCGGGTTTATAGTCGAAGTTCTTCCTTTAAACCACGACAAGCTAATTCTCACAATCGACAAATCCTTTAGAAGAGACGCGATTAATGAGTTCAACAATTACGTAAAAGACAAGATAGGCTGGATTACACTGCAGCGCGGGATTACGCGGCCGGGTCTCTTTTCTCGAAATACGAGAGAGGTAACGGACTTTTACTACAAGTTAATAGAGAGCAGAAAGAGAGTAATAAAAGAGAGGTTCTGAGATAGGCCCCGCCTACTCCGTCCCACCCCGCTTACGCGAGCATCATCGTTTCAGCGGGAGGGGGCAGCACCAGAGCGACATCTGCTGCCCGACCTTACCCTAAATACTAGTGTCTTACAATAGTATATAAAAGTTGCTCATCAGCAATTTTTGAACAGCAATTTTTGAACTTCGGCAAATTTATTACGCAAAATTTTTAATTCTTCATAATAACTTATAATGTGAACTGGAAAAAGCTCCTCGAGGAAGTGCCTGCTGGGGTTGCAATCCTTGATGAGAACTTTAACGTCGTAATGGTCAACAGAAGAATAGCTGAAAAAACCGGCCTAAGTACTGAAAATATAGAGAATCCGCTTCAAACCGTGCATCCTGAAGACGTGCCAAAAGCTGTTGATGCCTTCAGAAAAATTGCGATGGGAAGGGAAGACGAGGTGGAATATCCTCTTTTGTTAAGGGTTGTCAGGAAAGGTGGTTACCAGTGGAACGAGATAAGGTGGAGGGTTGTTGAGGATGAAGGAAAGAAATATTATCTTATTGTCTTCACAGACGTCACGGAAAGGGTTGAAATGCAGAAAAGGATTGAGAGTCTTCTTGAGTATGTCAGGTTGCTCAACAGCATTCTCAGGCATGATATACTCAACATTCTGACAACGATTAGTTCCTATGCAGAACTGCTGGATGAGGAATTCAACAGAAAATTTCTGGATAAAATAAAGGAAGCGGTGTCAAAAGGAGTATCCTTGATAAAGAAGGTAAGGGAGCTTGAATCATCAACAGATGAAAGCTTGAAGCTTTACGATTTGAGGAGTGTTATCGAGGAATCAGCAAAAGGTTATGACGTTGAGGTTAATGTGGAGGGGAATGCCGTTGTTTATGCGAACGATAGCATATACAGCGTCTTCGAGAACCTCATTGGCAACTCTGTCAAGCACGGAGGGGCAAGCAGAATAGATGTGAAGATTGACACTTCCGATAGGGTGTATGTAATCTACAAGGACAACGGAGCGGGAATTCCGGAAAGCGTGAAAGACAAGGTGTTCGAAAGGGGTTTTTCGACGTCAGGAAGCACAGGTATGGGTCTCTTCATCGTTAAAAAGCTTGTGGAGAGCTACGGTGGGGGCATAAGGATTGAAAAATCTGGTAGGGAGGCGGAATTTATACTCTCATTTCCAGTCGTGACTTGAGCTTGTTTTCAGTTCCCATGCTTGCAAGGACGCTAGCATGCTGAAGAAGTTTGAGGGAAATGAGGTAAACATTCTTGAGAAGATGCAATTATCTATGACGGGAATGCTGCAAGCTTTGAAGTTGAAAGTTCTGCAATAGCACAGTTCATTTGCGGTAACGCAAAAAGCCTTAAATATACTTCAGGTGTCAGTGAAACGGGGATCAACAATGGGATGGAAATCACACGGTTTCAGGTTCAGATCAGGAAGAAAGTTAAGGAAAAAGGTCAGGGAGAGGGGAGTGAGAATCAGGAAGTTTCTGCAGACATTTGATGTCGGGCAGAGGGTTCACATTGACATCGAACCGGCTTCGCAGAAGGGCATGCCGCATCCGAGATTTCAGGGGAGAACTGGAGTCGTAGTAGGACAGAGAGGCAGGGCTTACCTTGTGCAGGTGAGGGATGGGGGAAAGATGAAAACCCTGATTGTCAGGCCCGAGCACCTCAAACCACAGAGTGGTTGAAATGTTTAAGGAAGTTAGAGATTTTGAATACATCACTATTTCTGAAGCAAAGGAAATAATGGAGGAAATTGCCAAAAAAAGGCAGGAAGAGGCCGAGCTTTTGTTTGAAACGAGGAGGGCTTTAAAACACCTCCGCCTCTTCTCCAAACTTCCGGCTGATAAGGCGAAAGAGCTCGTCGATGAGCTTCTCAAACTGCCCCAGGTTGGCAGTAAGGAGATAGCTGTAAAGCTTGTAGATATAATGCCGCGCATTCCTGACGAAGTGAGGATTATCTACGCAAAAGAAAGAGTTGCTCTAACACCTGAGCAGATTCAGGAAATTCTGGACGTCATTGACAAGTATCGTATTTAAGAAAAACATAAATAGTTATAGTGCTATTTTGAAAAAGGAGCTGATGCTATGGAGAAGCAAAGAGTAGAAAGGTCTGAAAGTAAAGACAAACTTGAGGATTATGCCTATGTACTTGATTTCATGCCATACGGCCATCCAGACGATAAAAGGCCGATACATAAAAGAGAACCTCTTGCCCAAGTTGTTGGGGAGAAGTACTTCACATTACTTGAGGTCAGCATAAGGAAGGGAAAGCAGCCGCTGGTTATGGACAGGGTGTATATTGGCAAAGGAGAAAGAGATGTTGTTTTCAAGATAAAGAGAAGGTTGAGGTATGAAGACTTAACGCCTGCCGCAAAGGCAGAACTTCCATACGTCATCGAACACATCATAAAGCAGGATGAGAAGAAGTATGTAGACTTTTTCAACAAGGCCGAATCGATAACCACGAGGATGCACCAGCTTGAACTCCTACCTGGTGTGGGAAAGAAGATGATGTGGGCGATAATCGAGGAAAGGAAGAAGAAGCCCTTTGAAAGTTTTGAGGATATAGCACAGAGGGTAAAGGGTATTCAGAGGCCAGAAAAGCTCATTGTTAGTAGAATTATACATGAAATCAAGAATCCGCAGACCAAGTACAAGCTCTTTACTGCTTGAAAAAATTAATATATTTTTTCGTTCTGCTATTCTCATGGGGATGATTGGTGAGATTACTACCTTCTTTGGTATGAGAGTCTTTACGGATGAGGGGAGATACGTTGGAAGAGTAGAGGATGTGATTATCGACCAAAACACAAAGTCTATCAGGGGACTGGCTATCTCAGATTACAACAAGGCCTTGATAGACTCGCATGCGAAAGGTGTCATTATTCCTTACAGGGTCGTTAAGGCTGTCGGAGACATTATTATAATCAAAGATCTCTTCAAGAGAAGGTCGAGAGCGTTTGAGTACGAGTCGAGAGAACTCATAGAAGAGGAGGAAGAAGAAGGAGAAGAATGGCAAGAATAACCACGGAAATTCCGACAAGCAGTCTGAGGCTTATTTTCTCCTTCAAAAATACTGCGCTGAAGATTGCCGCAAAAACTGGCGAGGAAGAAGAGGGCTGAACAACGTTCCACGAATTCGAGATTTTTATCGCTGTAATAAAAAGCATAATCCCTATAAATGAGAAAAATCCTCCTATTGCTCCTGAAAAAATTACTGATTCCCTGTTGAGAACTTCGTCCTTTTTTACCGTAAAGGTGAGGAGCACCAAGCAGAATAGCAGTCTCACGAAAGCTACAACCGAAACGGGAAGCCTATCTGTGAGAAAGTCGAGAGTGAGGATTGCAAGAGCCCACGAAAAAGCTGCAAGGAGTGCGTAGAATACTCCCGACGTCTCTCCTTTTTCACCTGATCCATAAATAATGTAAACCGCCAAAACTACCAGAATGGCAGAAATGAGAGCGTTTACGCTAAGCCTCTCACCGTAAATAACTGTGGAGAGCAAAACAACATAAACGGGATACGTTGAAGATGCAGGAAGCGCGATGCTAACCGGTGACCTTTTAAGAGATGCGAAGTAGCTCAAGTCTCCGATGTAAAAAGACAGTATCGCTGAAATGATGAGAATAAGGGCTGTCTGCATATCAAAGGTTGTTTCTGGCAGCTCCAATACGGTAAAAGGGAGAAAGTAAAGCGTGGCGAAAAGAGTTCGATGGAAGTTCGCCGTAAAAACGCTAACTCTCTGCACACCCTTTTTGTAGGCAATTCCATTGAATGCCCAGCAAATGGCTGAGACCAGAGAGAGAATAACTCCGAGCACGAGTTTTGAATTTCGGTGTTGCTTAAAGTCTTTGCTTGATTTGAATAGTTAATTATCAATTATTTCTTTTCTGCTAGAAACTTAAATTTTTTTATTTCTGCGTTCAAAACGCTAAAAAACGCATAGAATTCCTGCAAAAGAGTTGAAGAGCTTTTAGGGCAAAAATCAAAAGATTTATATATGAAAGACTCTCATGATGAGTTGCAAAAGAGGTGATGTAAATGAGTGAGGCAAAGGAATTGATTAAGAAGATGTGCGACCTCCAGAACAGTAACGAAGAAATACAGAAGGAAATGGCTGGCTGGAGTGGAGTCGTTCAGTACAAGCTCGATGGTGAAGAGTTCTACGTGGAGTACAAGTCTGATGGGACATGCGAATTTAAAGAGGGCGTTCACAGCTCACCAACCTTCACGGTTGTTGCTCCTCCAGACTTCTGGCTTGCAGTTCTTAAGGGGCAGGAGGATCCTGTCAGCGGCTTCATGATGGGCAAGTACAGAATCGAAGGAAACATAATGGAAGCTCAGAGACTCGCTGGTGTGATCAAGAAGTTCCAGGGCAAGTTCGAGCTCTAATTTTTTCTTTTTTGTTTTTCTGGAGAAGCTTCCACCGTTTTTCGATGAATTCTGCGGAATTTAATCTACATACTTAACTAGCTTCGTCCATGTCCCTATTTCTAGGAAGCTCCCCTCAACGTTCTCCTCTATCTCTTTGAACATTTTGAAGGGAACGGTGAAGGTCAGAACGTCATCGCCGAGCTGTCTTCTGACATTCATCCTCGCATCCAAGTCGGTTAAACCGATAACGGCTCTTGGAGTATCAGATTCCGCCTCTCTGTAGGCAAAGATTCCTATCTGATGGCATCCCGCACCCATGGGGACGAAAACGTTGTCTATGCTTTCTCTGCTGTAGTTGGCCAGAATTATAAGGGCTGAAAGCTGGTGGGGGTTTACGATGAAAACTACCACAACAGGCTCCTCTTTATCGCTTACCTTGCTTAGAGGTTTGAACAGAACATATTCTGTTGGCACCTCTGTTATTGGCAGTTGCTCCACAAACTTCTTTACGAGTTCGGGAGATTTTATGTATCTCTCTCCGTGCAGTATCTTTTCAAATCTGTCCTTTCCAAGCTTTTCACGCATGCCTTCCAGAAGCTTCTTTCCCTTCTCCCACTGCTCGTATCCGGTGGATAGGAAGTAGCAGAACCCCTCAAAACCTCCTAGAAACCACTTTTCATAGAGATTCCCGAACCCCAGCCCGGTACCTCCGCCCTGACAGCCGAACGTCTTTCTGCTGAATGCCGCAACATCTCCCTTTGCAGCCCTTGCCAGCATCCACATTACGCAGCCCCACTGGCCCTCCTTGAACTGCACCGCGTCTTCTGGCTTTTCATCACTCCATACAATTGCGACAGGTTCAAACTTCAGTTTTAATGCTTTGGCGATTTTACTCTCCATGTGAATTCTTGGAACTGTTCAATAAAAAATTAACTTTGAATTTTTGGGTTTTCTTTCTATTTGCTTTTTTATAATTTAGATTTTTAAAACGATTTATCATTTCAGATAATTTTATTAATGATTATGTTATTTTCGAGTCAAAAATATTAGCGAGGTGATTCCTTGCAGAGAGAATTCTGGGCTACGAGAGTGGGATTCGTTCTTGCTGCGATAGGTTCGGCCATAGGTCTCGGTAACATCTGGAGATTCGGCTATCTGGTGTACAAGAACGGTGGTGGAGCTTTTCTGATTCCGTATTTTGTAGCTTTGTTTGTTGCGGGAATAAGCCTGCTGATTCTGGAGTTTGCTTTAGGTCACAAGTTTCGGGGGAGCGCCCCACAGGCTCTGAGAGCAATTAACAAGAAGTTCGAATGGGTAGGCTGGTGGGCAGTGATTGGTGGACTAATCATCACGACGTACTACTGTGTTATAATTGCTTGGGCGCTGGTTTACTTCACCAAAGCCTTTACCCTTGCGTGGGGCACTGAAACGAAAGCGTACTATTTCGGAGAAATTCTACAAATCTCTGACTCACCCTGGAACTTTGGAGGATTTGCAGTGGGGGTTCTGATAGCGACAGTCATCGTCTGGGCCATCAACTGGCTCATAGATTTCAGGGGCGTTAGAAAAGGTATCGAAGTCGCCAACATGATTTTGATGCCACTCCTGTGGATCCTCGCCATAATCCTCGTTATCAGGGGTCTGACTCTGCCGGGAGCGATTGAGGGGATCGAGTGGTATTTAAAGCCCGACTTTTCCAAACTTGCGGACTACAACATCTGGCTTTCGGCGTTTGGGCAGATATTCTTCACGCTGAGCCTCGGGATGGGTATAATGATTGCCTATGCCAGCTATCTGCCTGAGAAGAGCGACTTGGCCAACAACGCCTTCATTGTTGCATTAGCAAACTGTGCCTTCAGTTTCCTGGTCGGTTTTGCGGTATTCGGCACTCTAGGATACATGGCATACACAACAGGAAGCGAGATTGGTGATGTCGTCACGCAGTCCATAGGTCTCGCCTTCGTTGTTTTCCCGCAGGCTCTAAACCTGCTTCCGGCACTCAAAGTGTTCACGGCAGTGGTGTTCTTCCTTGCTCTGGTCGTTGCTGGCCTTTCGTCATCCATTTCACTTGTTGAGGCTGTTGTTTCTGCAATGATGGACAGGTTCGACATCGAGAGAAGGAAGGCAGTGAACATCGTTGTCGGAATCGGGTTTTTGGGCAGTCTGCTGTACACAACAAAAGCCGGGTTATATTGGCTCGACATCGTTGATCACTTCGTGAACTACTACGGCCTCGTGCTCGTGGGGTTGCTTGAGGTAATCGCCGCTGCATGGTTCTTCAACCTTGGAGAACTCAGAAGCCACATAAATGCGGTGTCAGAGATAAAGGTGTCATCCTGGTGGGATTTCTCAGTGAAATTCGCTGTGCCGGCAATCCTTCTGATACTGCTTTTGTTCGACGTGTATTACAACTTAAAGGAGCCCTATGGAGGCTACTCGGTTGACGCCCTGGTTGCGGGATTTGGCATAATTCTGGGAGGAATGGTGGTCTCAGCACTGCTTTCGTGGAGGGGTAAGGATGTCTCCTGATGCCATAGCCATGGGAATTTTCGGATTCGTTGTGCTCTACGGAGGGCTGGCGTATTTCCTGTATAGGGCAATGAAGGCTCAGAGGGCCTAAAAAACTGTTTCTCAAATTTTTTTTTCCTTTTAAAAAATTGGTGCTGTTACATCTTCCTTGGAAATTAAAAAGGGCAGGGATTCAACCCCACCCATGCAGCTGCAAATAGAAATCCCACTACGGCTAACAATAGACATTCAGAATAAAAAGATTCCCATTCAGGAGCTGACATCTGCTTTAAAGGGAATTGAAGCTGCAATTCTGGGAAGAGTTCTGGAGGAAATAGATAGCGTTCTGATCTCCTCAATGCAGAAAGGATACGGAAAAAACGATTACCACAAGCACAGCAAGGAAGAGAGGACGATTGTAACGCAGCTTGGAAAGACAACCTTCAGCGTTACAAGAGTCAAGGAAAAATCGACTGGAAGAA
>JAPDIW010000030.1 GCA_029259415.1 Archaeoglobi archaeon | reverse complement strand
CTATCTCTCTGTTAGTTTTTCCTCTTCTCTTGTGCCTTACAATGTACCTTATTTTCTTCTCTGTCAGTCTGCCGTAACCCATTAGTTGTTGGAGGGTATTTAAAGTCAAATTTTTTGGGACTATACAATTCAGCAAGGCGAGGCTTATGCTTATACCTTAGGGAAATACACTTTAGTTAAAACTCTTGATCAAGAAATGCAGAACGGCACGGATTTCACAACAGCATTAGCAAGAGCTAAATTAGAAGCTAAAACGGCAGTTAGGGATTACTACATGAAGGAGCTTAACAACTCTCTTGCACTTTGGAACGCTAAAATGATGAGAATGCAGGAAGAGGCGGAGAGTGCTTTAATAGTTGGTAAAAACTCAGCGGATGCATGCGTAACGTGCAGCGGCGGCGAGAGGTTTTATATTATAACAGATACGCTTCCAGACGGGAGAACGTTTAACGTAGGAGCTTATCATAATGGTGTTGAAGGAGTAATGATCATTGAAATCGACGATGACGGAACTTTATTAACAAGAATACCAAGAACAGCAGCGGAAGGTGCGATTATTTATAATAAAACGCTTTCACTCACGAACCTCAGCACAAGCGTTAATTATTACTGGATTAAATATATTGACGACGGCAGCAGTTACGATTATGAATTTTCGAACATGGATCCATCAATATTCTCGCAGATCGACGTTAAATATAAGCAGGTTTCAGACAATCTTGATATTTACGCTGACAGCTTGACAGAACAGATTTTCAGCAGTATAGACGTTACTGAACTGCTTGACCCAATTATGTTGGCAACCCAAATTAACAATGATTACGACCAGACGGGTTATTACGGATATGCAGCGGCAGAACTTGCACTTATGGGGCTGAACCTCACGGGGCTTAATAAAACGGTTACAATTGACGTTAATGGCACAACTCTATGCGGTATATTGTTCACGGATTGGGAGGGCGTTCTTGAGAGGAATCAAACTTATACAGCAGATCCGGCTTATCTATGGTATTTCATTGATGAAAACGGGAAGCTTTACGATTTGCAGGGCTATAACTTCACAGTTACAGATTTAAGAGATAAGAATGGAAACAAGCTACAAAATACAACATTTGAGCGTTATGTTGACCACAGTGGAGACATACAGAAGATTTACGACGAACTGGCAAAGCTTAACGAGCTTTATCAGAGATATATCGAAATGCAAACCATAGCGGGCGGCGGCAGTAGCGTTAGTGATTGGTGGAATTCTCTCAGCGATACGGAAAAGCTTGCACTTGCGGGAGCAGCGGTGCTGTTCATCGTGCTGATTGCGAGAAGATGACAGCTGAGATCACCTTAATTTTCATTTTTTTTGGCAGCGTGGATCAGGAGGTTGAGATCATGCAGAAGGTAAGGAGAATGAGGATCACCTTAGGGATGGCTCTGAGAAAGTCATCAAAGGAGCTTTTAAGGAAGAGAGCAGAATAGTTTACGAGATTGACGGGAACGGTGAAACTGTAGGGGTTTATAACTTTGATGAGATCAGGGAGATTCAGTTTTTTGAGGAGGAGCATGGAATAATGCTGGTGGGATAATGGGGCTTTTCGATCCTCCTAAGAGCAAAAAGGTTGCGGAGATGATAAGCATCGAATCGCCGACAGCAGCGAGGCGTTCAACTTCATGGTTGAGGAAGATGATCAAGAGCGGCAAGATGAAAGTTGGCGATGCCGTTAAGTATGCTAATTTGGCAGCGAACAGAGCTAAAGCTCAGCTAAATCGTAAGAACCTTAGCAGCAAGGAGAGGAAGCAGATGAGAGGAGTTTACAAGGTTTACAGGGCTTTTGTTGATAAGTTCAAGAGATCAGGGAAAAAGAAGGCGGGTGGGAATAAAAAGCAGAAAAAGAAGAAGTCTAGGAAAAGGAGCAATTCAAAGAGAAAGAGGAAATGAGGGCTTTAATTGTTGCTCTTTTGGCAATTTTATTTTTGGCTGGATTCTGCTTTCTGGTTGAAGGAGCCGAGCTTGAAGTATCTCAGAATGTGAGCAAGCGGGATCTGGGAACTTTTGGCGGAGTTGATCTTCCTTACTGGAGCGAAGAGACTCAAAGGTATTTTACCCGAACAGATTCAAAGCTGGAAATAGACAGCTGGGCTTATGTTGTTAATTACGATCTGTTTAAGGGCTATGTGGTGATTTACAGCGAGAGGGTTGAACCTGTTTCATTCGTGGATGTCTTTTCTGGTAATTGGAAGAAAACAACACTAAAGAAAGGTTACAACCACTTTAACTTTAGCAATCTCGGTGAGTATTCGGGCTTGAGGATCCTGACCATCGGATCACCTTCCGGCTTTGCCCTGCTGAAGCAGAAGAGGAATCCCTTCTGGTTTGAGAACTATCCAGTAGTTATACTGAAAAGAGAGTTGGCGGAGTTTAGCTGGCAGAGGGCTGTTAATGCTTCAGGTTTGATGTTTGCCGGTTTGGCCTTTGCTTACTATTTGAGGAAAGAACTCTTGGAAAATAATGCTGTCAGGCTTGCGATTTACGTCATTCTGCCGATTTCGGCCATTCTCATTGTGCTGGGCTTGAGGTATGACTACGTTGACGTTCAGATCGTGCAGGGCAACATAACCACAGCCAAGACCATTCCTGCTCTGACCTTCGATAAGTATCAGATCAAGGACATGTGGAACTGGTATTACAGCGTTTTCCTTCTTGCCGGCTATTTGTTGGGCTTGAAGTTTGCCAAGCCCGAACAGCTGACCGTAATAAGGCCGTTGATGGACAGGATAGCGATAGTCCGTTACCCCTTTAGCAGGAGGCGGAGGATTATCAGGGATGAGGATGGAAGGCTTTGCACGGTGGATATTGAGCATGAGGGGAAGCTGAAGGTGGAGGATGATGGGTTTGAGGAGGAGGCCTATATTGAAATTGATCGCAGAGTTAGGGAACGCAGCTTTAAGGAACAGGCGATAAACAAAACCGCTTTTGCTATCGTGATAGTTGCGATTTTCGGCTTTGCGGTCGTTGCGGACTACCTCAACGTTTTCCGCATTGATCTGGCTTCAGCTTTAATCATCTCTGCATTCCTGGGGATTCTGCTTAACATAACGGTGCTGAAAGATAGGCTGACGAACATTGCAGCGGATATAACCATAATCTCGACGAAGCTGATCGACAACGAGTCTTATGCCAAGGATCTGGTCAATCAGCGTTTGGTGGAGATGTCGAAGAAGTATAACGCTCTGATTGATGAGCTTGTCAGGGCACAGTATGAGATGAAGGTTGAGGTTACCAAGCGGTTGCTCAACCTCGCCGACATTCTGGAGATTCAGCCTGCCGGCGATGGTGGAGAAGGGAGGGGTTCAAGTGGGGAAGAAGATCAGGGCTAAGGGTATAGAGGTTGAGGCTGAAGATAGTATCAAGAAGCTGCTTAGGCTTAAGACTCAGCGGTTTGTGAAGGAGAACAAGCTGAGCCCTCACTTCTTGGATCCATACGGAACTCTGGTTTACATCATACTCGAGACTGCCGAGGCCGAGTTTGGGAGAGAGGGGAGGGAGAAGCTTGAGAGGATTCTGATACCCGCACAAAATGCGAGGATAATCAGGGAGCTTCAGGAGGCTCAGCTTGGCGTTAAGCTCGATCTCTTGATCCCTATGAGGAGGACTAAATCTCAGCTTGAGTTTGAGGAGGTTGATGAGGATGAATTTGATTGAGAAGATTGGCGAGGCGATAAGGGATGATGGCTTTTTGCTTATCGGAATTACGGGAGAGAGGGGAAGAGGCAAGAGTGTTCTGGGGCTCAACCTGCTTTATGAGGTTCTGAAGGACTGGGACAAGGTTCTGAAGCATACCATCTTTACGATTGAGGACTTCCAGAATTTGAGGCACAGGAGGGATCTGGAGAGGGCAAGGGATGGAAGGGTTAAGATTGCATTGTGGGACGATTTTGCCCTCCATACCTCCTCTTATGGATTCATGAAGGGAGAGGGTGTCAAGATCGCTGATTTCATTGAGGAGTTTGAGGTTGTGAGGGAGTATCTGGCGGTTTTAGTCATAACCTGTGCAACCTGGGAGATGGTTCCACCTAAGATCAGGTCAGCTCCCAAAATTCTGATCAACATGTATTCGAAGGGTAAGGGGCTCATATTGGAGAAGGAGGAAGACAGCCCGGCATCCTTCCTTAAGCGGGTGTTCAGACTGGGCGGGAAGGTCAAATCTCAGAAGATACCTGATGAGGTTTATCAGCGTTACAGGATGCTGAAGAGGGAGGCAATAGAGGTCAAGAAGGCCATAATGGACTTGAAGAGGGAGGATGATGCTGCGAGGATTGCTCAATCTTTGAGAGAGGAGGACTGGGATAACCACAGGTACCTGAAGGCTCTCGGAATCCTTGACCTGCACGGCAACTATACGTTTTTCGGGGAGATGGTGAGGAGGAAGTGGGAGGAGATTCAGGCAGCGAAACATGAGCTAAGCAGGGCTGTTTTCAGGGATGTCTTCAGAAAGCTGATTTCTCAGAGAGAGTTTGAGCGTATGGCGATGGCCTACAACGTTAAGAGAGATACAGCGAGGATGATGTATAAGAGCCTTCTTGATACACTTGTGGTCAAAGAAGAGAGCAAGAACGGGCAAATCAAGGAGATTATAGAACGGGTGATTTGATGAGTGATGAGTTTTTGGGAGTTTCAGCAGTAGTGTTATTGGCAATTTTAATTTTTCTGAGTTGGTTAACAGGTTCCAAAAATCTAAAGATATTTACGGCTCTATTTATGCTCGGATACCCTTTGCTAATTGGAGAGGTTCAGTTTCCTCAGCCTTCGGTTGAGGGTGTGGTAGGTTACGTCGGTGATGTGATAAAATATTGGTTCTTCAAGTTTGGGAGCAGGTATGGAACTACATCAAAGATCAGGTTATAAATCAGGTTCAGCAAAACATGAATCCGTTCAATTGGTTTGGGCTTTGAAAGAGTAAAAACCAAATTTTATTTGTAAGCAAATTTTCACTTGCATCCGGGGGTTCGAAGATTTATTGCAGTATGTGAATACTCAATCATGGAGAGCGGGGATTACCGGCTGAGGGTGAGGGCGAAGATTCGGGGTGAGGATGCCGTTATCGAGACCGAAATAAGAAAGGTCAGGGCTGGAAAGAACGTTGCGAAGAAAGGAGGGATGTATCAGCTGAAGTTTGGAGGGGCTGAGATCGAGATGGGAGAGGGCTTAACCATCGACGTCGTAGAGTTACTTCTTTATATGCTGCCAGAGGAAAAAGTTCAGAGGATGATTGAAGGCTACTGTGAGAGGAGGCTCAGGTGGGTTTAATGAAGTTCACAGATCACGCGATTGATAGGATGAAAAAGAGGAAGGTAACAGAGGCGGAGGTAAGAGAGGCGCTGAGCAACTCTGAAGACTTATTTTTGGACGTTCATACGGGGTATTTCGTGGCTGTTCGGAAAAAAGATGGCAAATGGCTGATAGTTGTGTTTGATCGGGAAGAAATAGTTACTGTTGTCGTAACCTCTAAGTTTAAAATAGTTGAAAACAGAGTAAAAAGCGGGAGGTGGATAAGGGTATGAGAGTAAGATATGATGCTGATTCGGACATCCTCTACATCTCTATTAAGGATGAGGACGTTGAGGATATGGATGAGCTTGGAGAAGATGTGTTTGTGGAATACAACAAAGATGGAGAAATAATAGGCATAGAAATCTGGCAGGCTCGTAAATATGTAATTCCAGAGATACTGAGGTTTATCAAAACTGCCAAACAGGTTGGATGATGGTTTCGGTGGAGTTTGACCTAAAAGTTAATGCCATGTATATCCGGCTTAAGGAAGGAAAGGTTTCCGAGTCTGAGCCTTTAGCTGATAACATCGTTGTTGACCTTGATGAGAAGGGGGAAGTTGTAGGAATAGAGGTTTTACTGCCGAAGCTCGATGAGAGGCAGAGGGGGTTTGTGGCGAGGGCTTTGAAGGCTAAGATATAAAAAACAATGTGAACAATTTCTTTATACCAAATAAACCCTTGTGAGACTCCTCAATGGGATAATATTTTGTATATACGTCCCTTATTAGGGTATAAAGTGGAGCTTTGTTGTATTTCTGTTTTACTTTGTTTATGATCTCCATGAGTTTTTCTTTAGGGAGTGGGAGGTTAGTTTCGTGCTCTTTTAGATACTTGAGACCATCTTCTGTTATAGAATATACGTTTTCAACATAGACACCCTGTGGAAAGACTTTTTCGTCCACTCTATGGCTTATGTATCCTTTTCTTATGAGTTCTTCGATATCTCTGATAAGATCATCGCTGTAAGGTCCGTAGCGGTAGCGGTAGAAGTTGTAGAGAGTTAAATCCGGTTTGATCTTCTTTAGTTCTTTGTTGAGAATGTACATGAGCTTAACTAACCGGGTCTTTCCGCTTATGGGTTCGTTATTGTTTGCAGAAAGAAGCATTAGGAGCACGAGTTTTGGATCCATCTCAATCACCCATAAGAATATCTTCTAAGCCACTTATATTTTTAACTGAACTGATTTTATTGAGTTTCCTTTCGAGCTCTCTATGTTCCTTAAATTTTTGGTAGAGTCTGTAAACTGATATCGCAAATAGGAGTAGAATTCCAAACATGACTGGAGAAAGAACCTTCGTGGGATCTTGTTCTGGTGGTAGAATCCACACGGCAGCAGGTATAAGGATTGAGAGTGCTGTTAATGCACCCAATTGCTTGAGATCGTCTGTCAATTCATCAATAAACTCATGGATCTCCTCTTTGAACATCTCCAGTCCAGACAGCAGGAATGAGAGATATATAAACTCGTTTTTGTCATCATCGTCGAGCTTGTCTTTTTTGCTTAGATCTAATGCAAATTGTAGCATTTCCTGATCCACGAGTTTGATTTTATCGTTATAAATTGTCTCAATTTTCTCTTCCAGCTTTGAGACGTCTCTTCTGAAATGATACATTAGTGCTGAAAGTGCAACCATAGCTCCAATGACACCGTAAAAATTTCTAAGCAGCAAGTCCATATCCAGTACTATTCTTAATCCCTCCTTTTATCCCAACCTCCCTTCAAAAACTCCTCATCTGATTCCGCCTTAACTTCAAAATTTTGAGATCTGAGAGTTTTCGAGGATATTAAATAGTTCTTTAAGATTTTTCTCTCTGCGAGATACGAATTTAGCTTTGTAGCCGAAAGAGAACAGTTCCAAGGCAAAGCTTCTCAAAGCTAACCAGAGAGCTATGAGTGTTATTCCACCGATAATAGACAAGTACATGAACCCTTCTTTTTTGTATTTCTCAAATATGAACGTATGGGGCATGTAGGGAGCTAAATACAAGATGAGAGCAAAAATCAGGAGAGAAACACCTGCGATGAGGTATCCCCATTTTGGATCTCTTTTGAAGCTCAGCACGTTTATGTATGGTAAATCAGAATGCTTTCTATCCAGTTGTTTCCGATTTTGAAGATAAAACGAGTAGGTGTAACCTCTACTTCAGCTTCTTCACCACCAACATACTGGTAGTAGAATTTGCCTTCAAACACAGTTTCTTCCATCTTAATCCCTCCTCCAGTTTCCTTCCAAAAACTCCTCATCCGATTCTGGAATGTAATGATATTTTTCAAACTCTTCCTGCATCTCTTCAAGGAGTTTGACGATCTTCTTGCCGAGAGGGCTGAGCTGATAGGCTTTTGAGCCTGTTGGTGTGTCGCGGATTATGGTTACTTCGATAAAACCGTTGTCAATTAATTCTCTCAGTCCTTTATGAAGATCACGAGGATAGAGTATGCTAGATAAATCACTCCACCTTTTACTTCCATTCTTGAGTGATAATAAGATGGTTAAGTTTGATTTCTTGCTTAGGAGTTTGAGTAATTTGTATATCTCATCCATTAATCTGTTTATCTTTTTGATACTATATTTTACTTCCTATTATCAAAAATGATAAGAAAGTAATCACAAGCGATAAGTTTAAATAGATTGAGTTATCATAAATGATAAGTAAATTAGTGGAGATGAAAACATGAAGTTGCAGGTAGTGGTTCCGGATAAGTGGGAGAAACTCATTGATCAAGCAAAAGAGATGGAAGGTTGGGAAAGAGAGACTGACTACATCAGAGAGCTCATCAAAAACGACCTGAAGGCAAAGGGACTGCTCGGAAGGCCGGAGAATGGCGGGGAGAAGGAGGCTGTTGTGGAGGTGTGAGGGGATGTTACAGCAGTTTTACAAATTCATCAACCATCATGCCAGCATCTCTGATAAGAGCTCTCAGCAAACCTTTCTTAAGCTCTCTGTGCAAAGGAATGGAGAGTGTGACGGGCAAACCTTCTTTTCGCAGTATAACGTGGCTACCGACAATCCTATCAACTTTCCATCCAGCTTTAACGAAGGCCTTGACAGCTTTTTCACCAGAAATGACCGGGAGTTTTGCCATTCAGACCACGACTTCAACAACACGACCTTTCTCTTTGAGCTGTTTCATTCTCTCCTCAGCGAGGGATTCGAGGCAGCCGATTATGGCCTCTTTAATGTTCTCCAGAGCTTCTTCGATGGTCTCACCCTGAGAGTGGCAGCCGGGCAGGGCCGGGCAGCTCACGATGTAGCCACCCTCTTCAGCTTCCTGAATGATGACTTTGAACTTCATGGTATTCTGTTGGTTGAGGGTATAGAAAAGGGTTACTGCTGTTTGTATTCCTCGATCTCCTCAAGCTTCTGCAGAACGAATCTGCCGAAGTCAGTGAGGACGTACGCTTTGGAGCCTTTTGGTGAGTCCTTGAGCAAAATGGGTTCGACCAACTTCAACTCAATAAATTCGTTCATACGGTTGGTCAGAGATTTGTTGTCCCCTTTGGCAGCTTCACGTAATTCACTCCATCTTTTGGGAGTTTTGAGTGCTTTGAGCAACTCTAATCCTTTAGCTTTCGCCACAGATTCCAGAATGTCTCTTAGTTGCACCTTCTGTTTATTCATTGCACTTAAAGGTGAACTGAATACTCAAAAGTTTTTGGAGAAATATAGAACTTTAGATATGTTTTTTGCACTAAAGAGATACATTCCGAAACCTTTAAATATTAGGTGCAATTTAGAACCTATTAGAGCAAATTGTATATTAAAGGTGGGAGCATGAAAGTCTGTTCGGATGTGCCCGAAATGTGGGAGGATCCGATAAAGAAGGCAATGAAAATAGAGGGCTGGGACACCATTTCGGCCTACATCAGAGACCTGATCAGGGAGGATCTAAAGAGAAAGGGGCTCATAGGCTTCAAGGAGAACGGCAAAGAGGAGAAAGAGGTTGTTGTGATGGAGGGCTGAAAATGTCACAGCCGGTCGTAAACCCTCTCTCGTTTATCGATCCTCAGAATTCGAACTTCATTACCTCTAATGGAGTAAATGACTCTGTAATCGCCGATGCCGATACGGTAAGTGGCGTCCCTACCTTTGATTTTCTTATACGGCAAGGCAAAAGGATTTTCAGAAAGGAGCTTGAGCTTTTTCACAATTCTATTCCTTGTTGTTGCATCCAGTCTGCCGAGAAACTTCTTTGCTTGTCTGCTGAGAAAAATCTCGAATGTCATTCGAGTGGATACTTATCTCCTCTTTCCATCTCAGCCTCGATTTCGTCGAGTTCCTTCAGCTCCTTTTCGCTCAGCTCCTCGAAGCCCATGAAGTTGTCCAGCTTGCTGTTGATGATTTCAAGCTGCTTCTCGATTCTTTGCAGATGTTCGAGAATTGCATTTTCCTGCATGGTTAATGATTTGTTCCCAGAAGTTGATAAAAGTTACCTTTGGTATTCTTCGATCTCCTCAAGCTTTTGCAGGATAAATCTGCCGAAGTCTGTGAGGACGTATCTCTTTTTCTTCCTACCAGTTTTTGGATCAGGTATAAGCACTTCTTCAACCAGTTTCAATTCTAAAAGCTCTTTGAGCCGTCTGTCAAAGTTTCTTTTAGATAGATTAGAAGTATTGAACAGTTCTGTAAATGATTTTGGAGAATCTTTCATCTCAGATAAGAGTTTAAAAGCTACAAAATCCAGAAAATCAAATAGGTGTTCCCTTTTACGAGGCATTGAACACAAAACTACTTTAGGTCAATTTATGAAATTTCCATACTTAAGAATACTAAGTATCTTTACAGAAACCTTTAAATATGTTGGTATCCTAAAGGATACTAAGAGTTGTTTAATAGGAGGTGTTGCCAATTGAAGATGTGGACGGAGGTTCCAGCAGAATGGGAGGAATTGATTGAGAGAGCAATGAAGATTGAAGGTTGGGTGAGAAAATCACAGTATTTCAGGGAGCTGATAAGAGAAGACTTGAAGAGAAAGGGACTGCTCGGCGTCAAGGCAGAGAATGGTGGGAAAGAAGCTGTTGTGGTGGAGGGCTGAAGATGCTACAGTCGGTCGTAAACTCTCTCTCGTTTGTCAACCTTGAAGACCACAACAATCCTCTTAGAATCGTCGACCGTGTAAAGAATCCTGTAATTGCCAACTCTAATCCTGAAGGCATCCTTATTCTTAAGTTTAACCGCTTTGACAG
>JAPDIW010000097.1 GCA_029259415.1 Archaeoglobi archaeon | reverse complement strand
TTCTTCCAGTCGATTTTTCCTTGACTCTTGTAACGCTGAAGGTTGTCTTTCCAAGCTGCGTTACAATCGTCCTCTCTTCCTTGCTGTGCTTGTGGTAATCGTTTTTTCCGTATCCTTTCTGCATTGAGGAGATCAGAACGCTATCTATTTCCTCCAGAACTCTTCCCAGAATTGCAGCTTCAATTCCCTTTAAAGCAGATGTCAGCTCCTGAATGGGAATCTTTTTATTCTGAATGTCTATTGTTAGCCGTAGTGGGATTTCTATTTGCAGCTGCATGGGTGGGGTTGAATCCCTGCCCTTTTTAATTTCCAGGGGAGATGTAACAGCACCAATTTTTTAAACCAATAAATTCCCACATGGGGCTTTAGGACTGAAAAAGTTTTCTTGCCAAGTATTTTGCCCCTACATTCTCTCTAATAACTCTCTAAACTCAAAACTGAATGCTCAGTGGGCTGGACTTTGTTAAACTGACCAAAAAATTTATATAGAAATTCCAATCCACCAATATTTGCAAGGGGAGGTGAGAGGGTATGGCTACACTTCAGGGGACGCCGGTTTTGATATTAAAGGAGGGAACTCAGAGAACTGTTGGTAGAGATGCTCAGAGAATGAACATAATGGCGGCTCGTGTTATTGCAGAGGCTGTGAAGAGCACTCTTGGCCCGAAGGGAATGGATAAGATGCTCGTTGACAGCCTTGGCGATGTCGTTATCACAAACGATGGAGTTACAATTCTGAAGGAGATGGACGTCGAGCACCCGGCGGCAAAGATGATCATTGAAGTTGCAAAAACCCAGGACAATGAGGTAGGTGATGGTACAACTACAGCAGTTGTTCTTGCCGGAGAACTGCTGAAGAAGGCTGAGGAGCTGCTTGATCAGGAAATCCACCCGACAATAATTGCCAGAGGTTACAGAATGGCATCAAACAAGGCCATAGAGATACTTGAGAGCATTGCAATGGATATCGACGTTGAGGACGTGGATACGCTGAAGAAGATTGCCGCAACTGCCATCACCGGAAAGCACTCAGAGTACGCTCTCGAGCACCTGAGCAGCCTTGTTGTTGAGGCTGTTAAGAGGGTTGCGGAGAAAGTTGATGACCACTACAGGGTTGACGAGGACAACATCAAGCTTGAGAAGAGACAGGGAGGAAGCGTTGCGGACACCAAGCTTGTCAATGGTATCGTTATCGACAAAGAAGTTGTCCACCCAGGAATGCCCAAGAGGGTCAAGAACGCGAAGATAGCCGTTCTCAAGGCAGCCCTTGAGGTCAAGGAGACCGAGACTGATGCTGAGATCAGAATCACGGATCCCGACCAGCTCATGAAGTTCATCGAGCAGGAGGAGAAGATGCTCAAGGAGATGGTGGACAAGCTGGCAGAAGCCGGTGCAAACGTCGTCTTCTGTCAGAAGGGCATCGATGATCTGGCCCAGTACTACCTCGCAAAGGCCGGAATTCTTGCAGTGAGGAGAGTGAAGCAGAGCGACATTGAGAAGATCGCCAAGGCGTGCGGAGCGAAAATAATCACCGACCTGAGGGAGATAACCTCCGCCGACCTCGGTGAGGCTGATCTGGTTGAGGAGAGGAAGGTCGGCGACGAGAAGATGGTCTTCATCGAGGGATGCAAGAACCCCAAGGCTGTGACAATACTCATCAGAGGTGGCAGCGAGCATGTGGTTGATGAGGTCGAGAGAAGCCTGCAGGATGCCATAAAGGTCGTAAAGGCTGCCCTTGAGAGTGGCAAAGTCGTTGCCGGTGGTGGAGCACCTGAAATCGAGGTTGCCCTGAAGCTCAGAGAGTGGGCTCCGACCCTCGGCGGCAGAGAGCAGCTTGCTGCAGAGGCCTTTGCATCAGCACTTGAGGTCATTCCGAGGGCTCTGGCAGAGAACTCAGGACTTGACCCGATTGACATCCTAGTCGAGCTGAGGAAGGCCCACGAGGAGGGCAAGACAACCTACGGTGTCGATGTGTTCAGCGGTGAAGTGACCTGCATGAAGGAGAAAGGTGTCCTCGAGCCACTGAAGGTCAAGACCCAGGCAATTTCAAGCGCAACGGAGGTGGCAATAATGATACTGAGAATCGATGACGTCATTGCAGCCAAGGGACTGGAGAAGGAGAAGGGACCAGAGGGAGAGAGCGGAGAGGAGGAGTCTGAAGAATAAATTTTTTAACTTTTATTTTCCTTAAGCCACCTGAAGAACTCTTCGAAGGCTCTTCTCCTGTGTGAAACTCTGTTCTTCTCTTCGGTGCTCATCTCTGCAAAGGTCTTGTCACCGTAGAGGAAAATCGGGTCGTAGCCAAATCCCTGCGTCCCCCTTATCTCTCTCGCTATTTCACCCTCCACCTTGCCGGTGAAGGTTCTAATAGTGCTGCCATCAAAATAAGCGACTACGGCCATAAAGAACGCTCTTCTATCCTCAACTCCGTCCATAAGTTTCAGAATTCCCTCGTTACCTATGGTTTTGAAAACATAGCTCGAATATGGACCTGGAAAGCCCTTTAACGCCTCAACGAACAGACCGCTGTCCTCAAGGAAGAACTCCCCATTGATTCTGGACGTGAGCATCTCCGCACTCACTCTTGCAATCTCTTCCAGACTGTTCCCCTGAGGTTCAAGGTACTCCATTTTAAGCCACTCAACCTCGATCCCGAATTTTGCCGCCATCTCCTTGACTTCCCTAAACTTGCCCTCGTTTGACGTGATGAAGTACATGGAACAAGCTTGTCTGTGGAGTTTATGATTTTTCCGTTCGCTATTGTTTGAGATAGCTTGAAGGATAAAAGAGAAAAAATTCTATTTCTTAACCTTTCCCATCAGGCTTCTCGAGATTACAATCCTCTGAGCCTCGCTTGTCCCTTCATATATCGTCCCAACTCTCGCATCCCTGTAGTAGCGCTCGATGTCGTACTCCTTGCTGTATCCATAACCACCAAATATCTGCAATGCCTCGTAGGTAACCCTTATCGCAGCCTCGCTGGCAAAGAGCTTTGCAGCAGAGCTTAAAGCTGGATTTGCCTTACCTTGGTCAATGAGCCAAGCTGCTTTGTAAACGAGAAGCCTCGCAGCCTCGATATCTTTCCACATGTCTGCAAGCTTGAACTGAATAGCCTGATGCTCTATTAACGGCTTTCCAAACGCTGTCCTCTGCTTTGCATACTCTAAAGCCCTCTCGTAAGCCCCTACGGCCATTCCAAGGTGCAAAGCTGCAATCTTAACCCTGCTCTCGTTGAAGAACTCCATAAGCTGGTAAAATCCCCTGTTCTCCTCTCCCAGCAAATTTTCAGAAGGAACTCTAACGTTTTTCAGAGTTATCTCAGTCGTGTCGTGGCAGTTCAGCCCCATCTTCTCTATTCTCCTCGCCTCATATCCATCAGTTGATGGTTCAACGATGAAGGCGGATATCCCCCTGTGGGGTGGATCGACTTCAGCGGTCTTTACGAGGATGATTGTGTGCCCGGCAACACTCCCATTGGTGATGAAGGTCTTAGAGCCGTTTATCACCCACTCCTCTCCCTCTCTGACGGCCTTTGTTCTCATAGCAGCAACATCCGTTCCGCAGTCTGGCTCGGTTATTGCTATTGCCGAAGGAGCTTTTCCCTTTACGACAGGTGGGATGTACTTCTCCTTCTGCTCCTCGCTTCCGTATCGCAGTATCATGGGAACTCCGAGAATTGCCAAATCTACAGCCGTGCCGATGCCGCTGTCCGCTCTTGTCAGCTCCTCGCTGATAATAGCTTCTCCGAGATAGTCCATCCCCGCTCCCCCATACTCCTCAGGCACGCTCGCCCCAACGTAGCCGAGCTTTGCAGCCTTCCTGAAAATCTCCATCGGGTACTCCTTTTTTTCGTCATACTCCTTGCCGTATGGCATTATTTCCTTCTCAGCAAACTCCCTTACTGCACTCTGGAGCATTCTGTGTTCTTCATCAAGCTCGAAGTTCATCTCAACCCCTCCACCTTAAACATCGGAACGACTCTCCTCTTCTTGTCCGGATAGAACGGCTCAGTGGGGAATTCTTTGCCGTAAACGCTGACCCTTGCCCCAATCAAGTCCTGTCCTAGCCTTTCAATCTCCTCATTTGGCAAATCTATCCTCCCCACGATCCATGGCCCCTCATCGAGCTCCACCATTGCGACGGTGTAGGGAGCCTCTTCAGTATAGCCTGATGGAGCTACGTAGGTAGTAGTGAATGTTCTTATCACTCCCTTCCCGCTCAGCTCAACAGCTTCAAGATTTCTGCTCGCGCAGTTATCACACGTTGCCTTTGGTGGACAGGTGTAGCTGCCACAATCCAGGCATTTCTGGCCTATAACTTTCCCCTCCAGCAGGGCGTTGAAGAAGTCAACGAACCTCACTCTCTCACCTCCTGTGAATGCTCAAAATTATGTTCACCAGCGTTCCGAAATCTCCTCCAAGCGTGTCGGTCATTCCTGTCTCAGCGTTCTTCACGGGATTCTCCTTGAACTCGCCCCTAAGCTGCTTAACCACAGAATAAACCTGCGAAACTCCTGTAGCTCCGACTGGATGTCCCTTTCCGATCAACCCGCCGTCAGGATTGACTGGCAGGTCGCCATCAATGCTCGTAACCCCATCCCTTACAGCGTAGCATCCCTGACCGTATTCAAAGAACCCCATGGCCTCGGTCGCTATGATTTCTGCGATGGTGAAGCAGTCGTGAATTTCAACAAAGTCTATATCCTTAGGGGTCATCTTCGCTTCCTTGAACGCCATCTCCGCAGCCTTTTTTCTCGGTATGGCCCTGATTATATCCTCTTTCTGCCTGAAAAGCCCTCCCGCAGAAGATTGTCCTGTCCCTCTGACGTAAACAGGCGTATCAACCAGATCTTCAGCGATGTCAGCCGCTGCGATTATTGCAGCACTCCCTCCGTCCGTCATCGGACAGCAGTCGAGCAGTGTTAAAGGGGAGCTGATCATTCTGGAATTAAGAACATCCTCAACCTTCAGATCGCCAAGCTTCCCGTAAAACTGAGCTTTCGGATTTATCGCGCCGTATTTATGGTTCTTGACGGAAACCATCGCCATCATTTCTCTCAGCTCTTCCAGAGGTATTTCGTAGGTCTTGGCGTAGAGTCTTGCAGCTAGAGCGAAAACTCCGGGGAATGTCAGGCCAGCGGTAATCTCGTAAACTCCATCTACCGCTGTTGCCAAAGCTCTCGTTCCTATTTCCGTTCCCGCTGTGTAGAGCCTTTCGCTCCCTCCGACAGCAACAATGTCGTAGTAGCCCGCGGCAACAGCCCTGGCTGCTTCTCTGAAAGCCACGCTTGATGATGCACACGCCCCCTCATACCTTATCGCGGGAATCCCCCTTAAACCTATCTCATCGGCCATGAAGCCGGAGAGGTTTCCAGAGCCGTCTGTCATCTCACCAACAAAGTTGCCGTAGTAAAGGGCCTGAATATCCTTAAGCTCGATGTTTGACTCTTCAAAAGCCTCAAAAAAGGCCTCGGCAAACAAATCAACGAGAGATTTATCGGGATGTTTCCCGAATTTAGTCATTCCTACTCCTAAAACAGCTACATCTCTCAAGGTTAGCACCTCCTGAATTTTTAATCAAACCTCCTCAAACTCTCCTTCACCTTCCTTCAGAATCATGAGGTAAAGCAGGTAGCTGAGCTTGTTCAGCCACTCAACTGTGAGAAGTCTCACCTTTCCCTCCCTGTAAAGCCTCACAGCCTCCCTCTCAGCCCTCCTCACAACAGCCCTTGCAACGCTTAGAAAAGCTGTAGCCTCATCTTTTTCAAGGATTATGAATCGATGTGGTTTTTTCACAGCGTTTTCAAACTCCTCAACCTTTTTCAGAAGCCACTCTAAGTCCTCTTCTTCCAGCTTTTGGTGAGAAAGCTCAGCCCCAACCGCAAAAAGCCTTTTCTGCACCTCCAAGAGCGTTTCTTTAACTTTTTCATCATTTGAAAAAACTCTCGCAAGCCCTATGAAAGAGTTTGCCTCATCAACTGTCCCAACGTACCAAGTAAAGCTGGAGTCCTTGTCAACAACCTCTCCTTTCCCTGTCCTCGTGAGGGAGCTATCCTTTGCCAGCATTTTGAATGACCTCCTCAACTATCTGCTCTGCAGCGGTGTAGGGGTCTGTTTCACCTTTTAGAAGCTTCATAATCAGATCCCTGTAGTTAGTTTTCTCCTTCACGAGTTTTATCACGTCGTTCATCACGATTTCAAAGAGTTCTCTCTTAACTCTCTCCCTTCTCCTCTTCTCAATCAGCCCGGATTTCTTCATGTATTCAAAGTGTTCTTCAATTGCGTCTGCAAGCTTCTTTATCCCTTCTCCTCTGTCGGCGACGGTTTTTATAACTGGCGGACTCCATCCCTTCCTCCTTTCAAAGAACTCGCCACTCGCCACTTTTGCTTCATCAGCATGAGTCATCTGTGAAAGCATTTGCACGCTCTCCTCGTCAAGGGAGAGCATGTACTTCAGCCATCTCTCCACTTTCTCCGCTCCACCGAGATCAGCCTTGTTAACAACGTAAATGTCTCCTATCTCCAGAATTCCGGCCTTGTTCACCTGAATCTCATCTCCTGTTTCCGGCATCATCACAACCACTGACGTATCGGCAACCTCTATGATGTCAACCTCACTCTGGCCAGCTCCTACTGTTTCGACAAGAATGACATCAAAGCCGAACGCGTCGAGCAGCCTTACGACGTCTCCCGTCTTTGCAGCCAGACCTCCTGCCCTCCCCCTTGAGCTCATGCTCCTGAAGAAAATTCCTGGATCGGTCCAGAGGGCCTTTCTCGAATCCATCCCGTCAAGCCTGAGCCTGTCTCCGAGCAGAGCGCCTCCTGTGAAGGGGGATCCGGGATCTATTGCTATGATCCCCACCTTCTTCCCCCTTCTCCTAAACTCCTCGGTTAGCTTGCTTACAAGGGTGCTCTTCCCCACTCCCGGAAAGCCTGTCAAGCCGACGACGTGAGCCCTTCCAGTCTTTGGAAAAATATGCTTCATTATTTCCTTTGACTCCGGATACTCGTTCTCGACGTAGGTTATTGCCCTCGCCAATGCCCTTCTGTTGCCGGAAAGCAAACCTTCCACAACTTCTTCAGCGTTCATTTCTTCTTCCTCTTTTCAGGCAGTTTTTTCTTTATAAACTCTACAATTTCGGAAATAGGAGTTCCGGGGATGAAAACCTCATCCACACCCATCTTCTTCAGTTCAACAATATCGTCCGTCGGAATGACACCTCCAACGAGGATTAGCATCTCGTCCGGATTCCCTCCATATTCCCTGATGTAGTTGACTACCTTTGGCACTAATGCCAGATGAGCACCGCTGTGCAGGCTTATTCCGACAACATCAACGTCCTCATCTACAGCAGCCATCGCAACCTCTTGCGGAGTGCGGTGAAGGCCTGTGTAAATGACTTCAAAGCCCGAATCTCTCAGAAACCTTGCAAGAACTTTTGCCCCTCTGTCGTGCCCATCAAGCCCTACCTTCGCCACAAGAACTCTGATCTTCTTCTCCATTCCACCACCTCAGATGATTATTGGCTTCTTGTATGTGCCGTAAACTTCCTTAAGCACACCCATTATCTCTCCAATCGATGCGTAGCACTTCACAGCCTCCATTATCGGAGGCATGACGTTCTCATCGTTTTCAGCAGCACTTCTCAGCCAATCAAGGGCCACTTTTACTGCCTCGTTGTCCCTCTCAGCCTTAACTTTTCTCAGTCTTTCAATCTGCCTTCTCTGCACTTCGGGGTCAACCTTAAGTATGGGGATCTTCAGCTCCTCCTCAATCGTGAACTTATTCACACCAACGACTATTCTCTTGCCCTCCTCAATCTCCCTCTGGTATCTTGCCGCAGCATCCGAAATCTCTCTGACGAAGAAGCCATTTTCTATCCCTCTCAGCACACCTCTGAGCATGCTCCCATCACCCATCTTTCTGATGTCCTCGATGTACTTCCATGCGAGCTTTTCCATCTTGTCCGTAAGCCATTCAACGTAGTAGCTTCCAGCAAGCGGGTCAACAACGTTTGGAATTCCGCTCTCATAAGCTATAATCTGCTGCGTTCTCAATGCAACTCTCACAGCCTCCTCACTCGGCAGTGCCCAGGCTTCATCAAAGCTGTTTGTATGCAGAGACTGCGTTCCACCAAGCACAGCAGCCATAGCCTGAATTGTGGTCCTCACCACATTGTTCAGAGGTTGCTGGGCGGTGAGGGAGCATCCAGCAGTTTGAGTGTGGAATTTCAGCCACCATGAGCGCGGATTCTTTGCTCCATACTCATCCCTCATTATCTTGGCCCACATTCTTCTCGCTGCCCTGAACTTTGCAATCTCCTCGAAGAAGTCGTTGTGGGAGTTGAAGAAGAAGCTCAGCTGAGGAGCAAGGCGATCTATGTCTATCCCTCTCTCCATTGCAGCCTCCACATATGCCATTCCATCAGCAATAGTGAAGGCGAGCTCCTGAACGGCTGTTGAGCCGGCCTCTCTTATGTGATAACCAGAGATGCTAATCAGGTTGAACTTGGGTACGTGTTCAATACCCCACTCGAAGATGTCGACTATTATCTTAAGAGAGGGTTCAGGAGGCAGCACCAAGGTGTTCTGTGCATGAAACTCCTTCAGCATGTCGTTCTGGATTGTTCCCCTTATCTTCTCCTTCGGCACACCCTGTTTTTCCGCTATAGCAACATACATGGCCAGTATTATCCCGGCCGGTGGATTTATCGTGAATGAAGTCGAAACCTGGTCGAGAGGAATGCCATCAAAAAGGATCTCAAAGTCCTTTAAGGTATCAACGGCAACTCCAACCTTACCCACTTCCCCATCTGCGAGAGGGTCATCGCTGTCCACACCCATCAAGGTGGGAAAATCGAAGGCTGTGCTCAATCCAGTTTCTCCTTCCTCAAGCAGCATCTTCCACCTTCTGTTCGTGTCCTCCGCAGTACCAAAGCCTGAGAACTGTCTCATTGTCCAAAGTCTCCCACGGTACATGTTCGGATAAACTCCTCTTGTGTAGGGAAACTCTCCAGGGTAGCCGATATCTCTTATATAGTCAATGTGCTCAATATCCTCTGGATCGTAAACGGTCTTAACCTCTATTCCGGAAAGAGTTTCGAACTTCTCCTCCCTCTGTCCGGCTTTTTGCAGCCAGGGCTTTAGACACTTCTCCTCCCATTCTTTTCTCTTCTCATTAATATTCGTCATTGTTTACACGTATTTGTTTGAAAACTTAAAACTTTTCATTTAATTCGATTCAAATCAAAACTCTTAAATACTAGCTAAAAGAATTGTGATTAAAAATGTAGGTAAGGGAGTTGTTATGAAGATGGAGGAAGTGTATAGGGAGTTTATGGAATTAACGAGGCTACCGGACAATGAGACGAAAGAAAAAGCCATGGAGGAGTTCTTTAAGAAGCTGAACACGATGCAGATGCCAGAGTACTTCAATTGGGCTGAGGAAATCTTTGAGGGTGTTCATGTCAAAGATAGAGGAGACCAGAAGGCTTTGATCTGGTCGAACATTGAGACGGGAGAGAAAAAGGAGTTTACCTACGAGCAGTTTGCCGCTGAAGGGAATAGAATTGTGAACTTTTTGAGAGGGCACGGAGTGGAGAAGGGAGATAGCTTTTACATGATGATCCCCCTCCTGCCTCAAATCTGGTTTGCAACCTTTGCGACAGTTAAGGGAGGGTTCATAGGTGTTCCCACAGCCACAACGATGACTGTCAGGGACTTAGAGTACAGGTTCAAGGTTTACCCGCCGGTTGCGATTATGGCCGATGAGAACTCTGCCAAAACGATCGACGAAGCTTTGAACAATGTTGGTGTAGAGCCGAAAGTCAAAATAGTCATTGGAGACAGGAGCGGATGGGAAAGCTACGACTCTCTGAGCAAAGAAGCTTCGGAGGCAGATGCTGCAAAGACAAAGTGGGATGATATAATATTCAGCTTCTTCACCTCAGGAACAACAGGGTTGCCAAAGAGAGTGGCCCATACAGCCACCTCATATCCAGTTGGCCACCTCATGACGGCCTGCATCATAAACGTGCAGCCGGGGGATGTCCACAACAACCTGAGTGCTCCGGGATGGGCGAAATACGCATGGAGCACATTCTTCGCTCCTCTGAATGTCGGAGCCACAGCAACCGGATTTTACTACACCAGGCTAAATGGAGACCTCTACCTCCAGGCTGTTTCTGAGTTCAAGGTCAACACATTCTGCGCCCCACCAACAGCTTGGAGGCTCTTTATGTTCTCAGATATCGGAAAATACGACTACTCGGCTTTAAGAGATGTTGTCAGTGCTGGCGAGCCTCTTAATCCAGAGCTTTACGAGCAGTGGTTGAAGTACACCGAAACAGAAATCAGGGACTTCTACGGCCAGACGGAGAGCACAGCTATGATCGGCAACCCACCATGGTATAAGGGAGGAAAGATAATTCCTGGATCTTTCGGCAGACCGACCTACATGTACGATGTCACTCTGGTTGATGACGAAGGCAATGAGATTACGAAGCCCAATGAAGTGGGACACATCGTAGTCAGGGTGGATCGCTGGAGGCCAATAGGGCTGTTCAAGGAATACATGGGAGATCCTGAGAAGACTGCGAAGGTCTTCGTTGGCAAGTACTACTACACCGGAGATAAAGCATTCTTCGACGAAAAGGGATACTGGTGGTTTGTCGGCAGGGCGGATGACGTCATAAAGACCTCCGACTATCGTGTCGGGCCGTTTGAAGTTGAGAGTGCTCTAATCGAGCATCCTGCAGTTGCTGAAGCTGCAGTCGTTGGAAGCCCGCACCCCATAAGATATCAACTCGTCAAAGCCTTCGTGATTCTCGCCCCCGGCTACGAGCCATCGAGAGAGCTCGCTCTGGAGCTATTCATGCACTGTAAGAAGATCCTCGCAAGGTACAAGATTCCGAGAATAATCGAGTTTGTGCCGGAGCTGCCGAAAACTATCAGCGGAAAAATAAGGAGAGTCGAGCTGAGGCAAATTGAGGAGGAGAAGAGGAAGAAGGGAGAGAAGGGAGAGCACGAGTATTTCTACGACGACTTCCTGGAGCTTAAATCCTCTTAAATTTTTATTATGTTTATGTTTTTTATATTTCTTTAAGTAGAAGGGAACTGTCTGATTCACGGAACAAGGTTGTAGACCCTATGCTTTGACCTATACTGAATCCTGGATAGTCTGAACCTTAACATAAGCACATTAAAGTCCTGATGAATTACGATTGTGGTATCCCAAATTATATTTACACTTTCTCATCCCACCACCCCCTACCAAACCACAAAACTCTCTCAGGAGGGAGCTTGTACCAGAACGCATTGATCGGTTCATCCCAGTCCAAGCTTTTGTGAGGC
>JAPDIW010000083.1 GCA_029259415.1 Archaeoglobi archaeon | reverse complement strand
TCATAAGGTTGTGTAGTAAACCAAGTACAGGTATCTGACGTTCATCCAATTCTAATTTGCAGTTCATAAGCATGTTTTGGTATGATTATATAATAAATGCTTTTCGTTCACACCGTCAGTTAAAAAAGTAAAAGAGTTCAGATTTCCTTCAGCTTCTCTCTCAGCTTTCTGGCGCAGTTTATGCTCACATCCAGAAGCTCATCGAAAAGTTTCTTGTCAAGCAAGTAGCCACCACTTTTCTGCATTGCCACAACGTTGTCTTCCTTGTCGGTGGTGATTGTCAGAGTCATATCTCCAACGCTCATCTCATCCCTGCTCGGGTCGGCAAGGTACTTGTTCCCCACAACTAGTGACGTCACCGATACTGGAAGGTCTCGAACTGGAAGCAGGAAGTCCTCTCCAACCTCGAACCTCTCAGCCGGGACTTTTGTATTCATCAGTGCAGCAATAGCTGCCAGTGCTGATGCATCCTGCAGGTTCCCGTCATCGTCGAGAGCGTGGATGTCAACGAATACTATCCAGACTTTCTCTCCTTCCTCGATAACAAGCTTTGATAGGTCAACAGCCTCACTCTCCCTAATGCCCCTGTCCACAACTCTTGCAAGCTCGATCGAGTTCTCATCTGGTGGCCCTGGTTCAAACGTTGGTGAGGCGAGTGGAACCAGTTCGGCATTTACGATTATAACTCCCTTGTCGGGAGTGTCGGGATAAGGTTCGCCCGGCTGCATCTTGACTCCAACCAGAACCTGCGTGTTACCCAGCTTGACCAGAGCCGAGCCCTCTGCTTTTTCCACAACGTTTGGAATTATTTCAACATTTCTGAACTCATCAAAGCCTCTCCCGTCTATTCTCTCGTTATCTCTAAGCTTTGAGAGGACGTAGTCACGCTTGATGTCCACCAGAATGTCTTCAGGCATCTTCATCACCCTCTGTTATTTCGTCCATTTCTTCTCCAACCTCTATATATCTCCTGAGTATCGCTTCCCTCTGCATCTGGTAAATCTGAAGTGCACCCTTCTTTGCAAGCTCTATTGCCTGCCTCACCTCTTCCTTAGTCATTCTGCCATCCATCTGAAGCAGCGCTATCGACTCGATCTTGCCGTTCCTGATGAGGAATGCAAAGGGCATGTCTGCCTCTCCAAAATTGTCCTCCTCCTTCATCGGGTCGAGGACGAGATGACCGTCAGCCTTGCCTACCGCTACTGAGGTAATCATCCCTTTCATTGGCACCCCAGCATCAACCAGTGCCACGCTTGCAGCGTTCAGACACGCTGTCCTGCTCCCTGCATCAGCCTGCAAAACTTCCACGAATATATCTATTGCACTTCTTGGGAACAGCTCCTTCATTATCACTGCTTCAAAAGCCTCCTTGCTCACTTTTGATATTTCAACACTTCTTCTGTCCGGCCCCGGCCTCTTTCTCTCCTCGACACTGAAAGGTGCCATGTTGTATCTATATCTGACAACAGCCTTGCTTGGGTCCTGAAGGTGCCTCGGATGCACCTCTCTCGGACCAAAAACAGCTGCAATTACCTTGTTCTTACCCATCTCAAGGTAGCATGAGCCATCGGCTCTTTTCAATACGCTAGCCTCAATTTTAATTGGTCTAAGCTCATCAAACTTTCTTCCGTCGAGTCTTAAACCATCCACAATTAACCTTTCTGGTTTCTCATTGAATTCCGACATCTGCCTTCCTCCTCTTTATAAATTCTGCAACCCTATCTGTTAAGCCTTCCGTATGAGCCTCCTGCTCGATAAGGTAGATTGCTTCCTCAGCAATGGAAACTTTCCTGCGGTCTCCGTTGACCCATATTAAGCCGTTCTGCCCGACAACTATCTGAACGTCAAGCTCGCCCTTCAGAAGCTTTATCATGCTCCCCTTCTTGCCTATAACTCTTGGCACTCTTGCTGGATTAATGGCCACGATTCTCCCAAACCTGATGGGACGGCATATTCTGTCCTTCATCGTCAGTGTGACCTTCATTTTTGGGTCGATGTTGAGAACCTTGGCTATTATTGCATCGCCTATGTCCAGCACTTCGTTTGGCCTTTTGTTAGGCTTCATTTCCGGATTTTCGCTTACAGGCAGAAAGGCCTGATATGGGGAGTAAATGTCAACCGACCAGCCATTGGCTGCGACCTCTCTAATTATGCCGATAACAACATCCCCTACGGAAGGCGTGTATCTACCCTTCAGGGGAATAACTCTAACGTGAGTTTCAGTCTGGTCAAAAAGACCTATTATTTTTGCGTAAACCTTCCCACCTTCCACGTATGTTCCATATCCAGCAGCACGTGGATTAGTTGAGAGCAGATCTCCTGGCAGTACTATCTTCCTCATTATCCTATCCTCCTTAAAATCTTTGTCAAAGCCTCACCTTTTGCGACCTTTCCGAGCAAATCCATAAGGTCTCCGTACATTCCTGACGGAATACGCATCACGCATATCCAGCTCCCATCTCGCTGCCACTCTTCCTTGGTCACTCCTCCAAAGTTGTAAAGAGCTGAGATTGCTTTTCCTGTGTGTTCAGGTGGTATTTTTATGGCTATCTCCATTTCCTCGAACTTTAGCGGAAGAATGGGCTTAAGAGCTTTGACTATGTCCTTCACCTGCGCCTCAACTGGCTTGAAGATGTCGATGTGCACCTTTGCCTCCTCCATCGCTCTTTCGATCCTTGATGGGGGATGTGGGGCGTTTGTTCTCGGATCAATCGTGTTTCTGCTAATGAAGTTGATTATCTGCTTTCTTTTCGCTTCAAGCATTTCCTTTCTTTGTTCAGCAGTTATCTGCACCTCTCCGTCGATTATTATTCTTCTGGCAATCTCAATGATGTCTTCTGTTCCGAATATCTTTTTCAGTTCCTCTGCCGATGCCCTCTCACCCTTTCTTGCATCCTTGAAGATTTCTTCTGCAGCGAGAAGTTCCTCGAAGTTGACTTCCTTGCCTTCCTTGAGGTCTCTGGCTAAGTAAGGGTCAACGAGGACTTCGAATTCCTCTCCTCCTTTTCTTAACCTTGCAATTACAGCCTTATCGAGGGATACCATACTTCACTTCTTCAGCAATTCTCTAATCCTCTCGTTTGCCTTTTCAACGTAGGGTCTGAGCTCTTCCGCTGTAACTTCTTTGAAAGTTTTATCGTCAACTTTGACGTAGCCTACCTCAACGTTCTCAGGTACGAGTTCTGATTCGATGGAGAGCCCCATCGCAACCAGTCCGAGGATTAAAGCATCATCGAAGCTGAGATCTTCGCGGTACTCTTTCTCAAAGAACTCGGTGACAGTGTTCCTGCCCATCCCTATCGCTGTCGCCTTGTACTCAAGCAAAGCACCGCTTGGATCCGTTTCGTAAAGCTTTGGCACCTCATCAACACCAGCAATGAGCAGCGACACGCCGAAGGGTCTAACTCCTCCGTACTGCGTGTACTGCTGCTTGAAGTCGCAGATTTTCTTTGCAAGCTCCTTAACTGTTATCGGCTCATCATAAGTTAACCTGTTAATCTGGGCCTCAATTCTCGCCCTGTCAATAAGAATTCTCGCATCTGCAACAAGGCCGGAAGTAGCGGCACAGATGTGCTCATCAATTTTGTAAATTTTCTCAATCGTATCTGCCTCAAGAAGCTTGCTGCCAACCCTTTTGTCGGCTATCAGAATAACACCCTCACTGCACTTCATGCCGATTGCTGTAGCACCTCTCTTTACAGCTTCTCTGGCGTATTCTACCTGAAACAGTCTTCCGTCAGGGCTGAATACCGTTATGGCTCTATCATATCCCATTTGCGGTAAATGCATGTTCACACCTCCAAATACTTTCTTTTACACCTCTTTATCGTCCCGCTGACACCAATTGTCAGCGGAATTACCTTTACATCACCAATACTGGTCATTAGTGTGAGGGCCACCATCACCTTTTCGAGAGCTTCTCTGTAGCATCTGATTATTCCTTTCTCCCCGTCGAAGCTAACTACTCTCAGCCCGCTTGCTGCAAAGCACTCACCAAACAGGTCAAGCATCTTCTCCGACAGTGCGCGGGAAAGTGACCTCTCGTCTATCTTTTTTTCAGCTATAATCCTGAAGGCAATATATCTTTTTCTGCTTCTCAGTGATGGCGGCAGACCTTTCACAAGTTCTTTACTGCGTAAGGTGAAAAAAAGTTTGTGATGATTGTAGAAATTACTGCAAGAACTAGGCAAAGCACCAAGCTTATGTAGGACAGTGGAGATAAAGCAAGGAATTTTTCCATCATCCCCATGTAAGCCAGGTAAGCCATGAAAGCTCCGTATATGAATAAGCCCAATGCAAAGCCAACAGCAAGCGCCTCCTTGAAATTTCTCGAGAAGTATCCCGCAATCAGTCCCCCGATTATTATGCCGGCCCAGTGAATGATGGATAAAGCGAGAGCTAACAGGAAAGATAAAGCTATAAGAATCCACCGGTTCATGGAATCACCCCCTGAAGACAATTTTCTCACCCCTAACATTGAAGTCGAAGCTCTTGTACTCTCCATTCGCCCACATTTCAAGCTGATCGTAGTAGTGTGGGGAGAAGTAGTTGCCGGAATTTCCACCCGGAATTACGCAGTAGTTCTCGTCGAAGTTGACGATCATTCTCCAGCTACTCCCTGCCTGCGATACTCCAGTTCCCCAGTCAACAGCTCTTCTGAAGTTGAAAACGGTATATGTGGAACCGTTCATCGGCATGCTTGGATAGTCGAAGAACTTAACAAAGCTGCTGAACGCATGCTTTATGTTCAGCCTGTTGTAGTCTCCGTAAACTTTGTAACCCTTAGATTCTATTATTTCAACTGCCTTTTCCATGGCTCTCGCCACAATGTCCGCTCTCTGCTCCCTTTCTTCAGTCCCGATATCGTCAAACCAGATGCTGTCTGCAGGCAGGTTCTGGAGAACGTAGAGGTGTGGGTAGAAGTCTTTATCCAGCCCGGCTGAGTAGAACTCATCACCGAAAGTTTCGTTTATGAATTCTTCGAGCCAGATTGAGAACACAAGTGCCGCTTTACTGTCTTTAACCATTCTGAAGTCCCAGTTTCTCAGCTTCTCAGCGTAGTTCTTAGCTTTTTCGCTCATTTTCTCCTCAGCATCAAAAATGAACGGTGTGAAGAACTCCGCTGGTTTGGAGTACACATCTCTCTGCATCTCCATGAAGCATTCAGGAGATATCTTTTTGCCCGATTTGACAGCATCATCGAGCATTTCGTAAATCCTCATACCTCTGTAGGGGTCTGCAAAGTACATCGAATCGCCAAGATAGTGCTGGTAACCAAAAACAACCCTCTGGTTTGCAGTTCCAACGTACTCGGGATTTATGAGATGGGGTATCTCCTCGAAAGGTATGAAGCCTTCCCAGGTTGAAACACCGTAGGGTTTGAACCCCCTCCACTCCCCCTCCCCAGCAGAGCCGTTGAATATGACGTTGCCGGGAACCTCAGTTCCGTTAACAAGCCTTATCGGGAACTTTCCTGCTGGATAGTACATCACATTTCCGTAGATGTCCGCATAAACCACATTCTGTGCAGGAACGTCAAAGAGCTTCAAACCTTCAATGAACTCCGAGATGTTGTGGGCGTGGTTGTACTTGTAAACAGCCAATGCTTCTCTCGTTGCCGTCAGCCCGGTCCAAGCAACCGCAACCTTTCTTCCGTGCTTCTCTATAACAGGCCCATGAACAGTCTTCTCCACTACAACTTCTCTCTCTTCAACACCGCTGTCTGTCTTAACCCTCACAACCTTGACCTTCTTCTCCGGTTCGAGCCACTTGCCCTTATACAGGTACTTTTCACCATCCCAGACATAGTAGTAGAAGTCGATTACGTCAGCCCCAACGTTGGTGAAGCCCCATGCAACGTAGTCGTTCATCCCGATCAGGATTACCGGCACGCCAGGGAGGGATACACCTCTAACATTCTCTCCATTCACCTTCAGGTGCATCTCATACCACACGGGCGGAGCCATCAGAAGCAGATGTGGATCGTTGGCGAGCATCGGCTTTCCGTTTTCTGTGAACTTTCCTGAAACAACCCAGTTGTTCGACCCTAACCCCTCTTTCGCCTCAAATGGCTTAAGCCAGTCGAGGAGAGATCTATCAACCATTTCTGTTCTTCTTATTATAGGGTACGAGTGGTTCATGTACTCCGGGTAGAGTTCCAGTGCTCTTTCCCCCAGTTTTTCGACGATCAAGGCTCTTTTCAAATCCCAGAAGTTGCCAGTCAGGCTCCACGATATCTCCTTTCCAAGGAGGAGAGAGTCAACCGGAGTCCACTCTTTTGGCTTGTAGCCTGCGAGCTTGAACTCAATCGGGAGGGGGCGGTTGTTGATGTAGTAGTTCACACCCTCACTGTATGCAACCAAAAACTCACCAATTTCCGAGTTTTTGATTATGCTCCACGAAGCTTCAGCAGCACCAACAAAATCCATTTTTATGTGGAACTCATCGGAGTCGAAGAAATCCTCACCAAAAACTTCGCTTAGCTCTCCCCTCATCATCCTTCGGTGAAGGTCCATCTGGAAGAGGCGGTCTTTGGCGTGGATGTAGCCAACTGCGAAGGCCATGGCCTTCTCATTTTCGGCAACAATATGCGGCACACCGTATTCATCAAAGTAAACTTCAGCCCAGCCGTAGGGATTTGGAACCTCTGTTGACCTGTCCACCTCCCACAGACTGCCGCTGAATGGAGCCAAGAGGTTGAGGTAGCTGTATGCAGCGATGACAAAGACTGCAAGTAAAAGCAGGGGTACTATCACGAGCTTTTTCATATACATGTGTTAGACCGGTAATATATATTTATTTTGCATGAACTTTAGGTGCCTGTTAGTTCAAGTTCACTCCTAGCCTTAAGAGAACACTTTTGAATAGTTAATCGTGTGCATTTTAAATTTTTTAAGTTATTAATTTTTTTAATTTCAAGAATTTTTAATAAAATTTTAATAAAATTTAATATTTAAACCGAAGGTTTTTATAGTATTCGATTCAAGTTTAACCTAAATTTGTGAGGTGAAATGTATGGAAGAAAAGGAGAAAGCGGTATTGGCTGCAACACTTGCAGCAACGTTTAAGCCAGACCTTATGACAAACGACAAGATAGAAGCAGCAACGAAGGGTCATGGTACGCTGGTTATTCCAGTTTTTTGTGCAGCAAACTCTATTGCGGAGGATATGTTTGGTGGTGTTCAGGAGCCCGAAATGAAATTGATGAGTGAGGCAACACTCGTCGATGCAGCTGCACCGCAAATTCCTTTGGATCTCGTAATTCAAAAGGCTGTCAATGAGGCGAAAAATGCTGGAGCATCTCCTGAGAATGCCGCGCTCATAGTTGCGGCTCTTGCTTACTTTGCCGGTGCTGCAGCGAGAGCGGGAGTTCCGATGGCTAACAGAAAGCTTGGCGCGATGGCCAGAATGCATGCTGGGGCATGTAGAACGAGCGGTATAGCTCTTGTTACCAACAAGTTTACTCATAGAATACCCGCATTCCCGGCATACAAAGCCGTTTTTGAGGAACTCCTCGACAAGAAGCTCACGAAGGTTGATGGAGCAGTACTTCCGCCGTTTATAGCTGGTGGAGCCATTTACGGACACAGTGCTCTGGGTGAGGATGTCAACATACCAGAACTTGCCAAGAATGCTGCAAAGGTCGGAACTCAGGCGATGATGAGAGCGATGGAGGGGGCAGGAATCACACCCTACCCGCTCTGGCCGGCACTTATCGGTGCAACTGTTGCGATGGAGATAGTGCATCCAGATGCCTTCCTTGGGGAGGAATACGGAGCGTTTGGCAGTGCCGATTCGGCATACATGGCAGGAAAGGGTGCTGTGGAGGCTGCTGGCCTGCCAGAAAAGCTGCACATAAGGGGCACAAGGGAAGAATTCGAAACTGCGAGAGTAATTGGAGACTTCGGACTTATACTGAAGGACATAGGTGGACCGTCGGTAATCGGATCAATGGCTCTAAATGAAATATTTGCGGGATTTGAGGAAGCTCCCATCATTGGCGCCGGTTTCTCAGGTGGACCGGTAAACCCACCGCTGGGCCATCTGTGCGGTGATACTGTTCCGGCCATAAGGCTGATGATGAAGTACGGGGACATTTACAAGGTTGCTGAGGAGATAAGGAACTACAAGATGAACTCTTTCATAGATCCTGAGATGGCTTTGTGCGCGCTCAACACGATCACAAGGAAGGCTGAAGAGGTTAAGAGGGGTCCCGTAACACGGGCATGCATGCTCGCAAGTGAGGACGTGAGGGATAGAGCGATCTACAGGAGGGCAGTTAAGGCGTACGAAATGCTAAAAGAGGGCAGGGATGTCGAAGAGGTTGCGAGAACCCTCGATGAAGAGAGGAAGGCCTACGTTGAGAAGAGAGGTTCGGCGATTCTCTCAGCTTTCACAGGTAAGAAGATCGAGTTCAAGTTTACAGAACTCAGACCGCAGGCGAGGAGAACTGACGGATTTACCAAGAAGTTCTGGGGTTTCGACTCGTACATATCCTACGATGTAACCATTGATGGAAAAACCTACCACATTGAGAATCTCTCCGCCAAAGCCGTCGTCGAGTACGCACTTGAAGGTAAGGGAAGGGACGATCCGGATTATGGAACTGCCCTCTTTGCTGGCGCAGTCCTTGGTCAGGAGCTCCAGTACATCGGTCATACGATCATCAACGTAACGGTTCCCGCTGCTGTGGCAGCAATTCTCGGAATGGACGAGAATGAAGCTGCAAAGAAGGCTGAAAACGGTGCATATCTGACAAGGGCAATACCGGGTGCCAGAAACAACGCAAAGGAGGTTGCAAAACTCGCCAAACTGATATATTCGAGGCTCGTTGAGGGAGGAGAAATTCTTCCATAATTTTTTATGAAGATTCTTGTTCTGGACCCAAAAATTGCTGGCATCTCTGGGGACATGCTGCTTTCGGCCCTCATTGACCTAACAGACTCTATCGATGCTGTTTTAGACGTGGAGAACGCGATAAACCGCCTTGAAAACTGCCACAGCTTCAGAGTTGAGGTTGTTGAAAGGGACATGGGCGTACTTGCGAAAGGTCTTGAGATAGATATTAAAGAAAGAAGACTACCAAGTCCTGTGGATTTGAGAAAAGCCGTTAAATCGGTAGTAGAGAGAGTAAGCTTGTCTGACCGAGCTTCGAGATTCGTTTACCGTGTGATCGACGATCTTATGGGAGCAGAAGCAAAGCTCCATGGTGGGGAATTCCATCTGCATGAAATAGCCTCGCTGGACACCATCTTTGATGTTGTTGGGGCTGCGGCAATACTTGACAGGAACGATTACTTCGACGCTGAGATCTACACAACCCCTCCTGTGCTGGGTGGGGGGTACATAGAGATGGACCACGGTAAAATTGCATCCCCCGCTCCTGCCACTCTTGAGATTCTTGCCGCCCATGGATTCCGGTACTCCAACCTCAGTGTTAATGCCGAGCTGACAACCCCGACCGGTGCCGCGCTCCTTGTGAATCTCACGGGGAACATAGTGGACGTTTATCCGCCTATGAGGCTCAACAGAGTTGGCTACGGGGCCGGTACTAAGAGGGTAGATGGAATTGTAAATGTACTCAGAGTGGCCGAAGGAGAGGATTTCAGGGCTGTGAACGACAGAATAGTCATTCTCGAAACGAACGTCGATGATGTGAGTGGGGAAGTTGTAGGGCATGCCGTTAGAAGGCTGTTTGATGAGGGAGCGGTTGATGTGTACGTCACTCAGGTCATCGGCAAGAAAAACCGGCCGGCGAACATAATTTCAGTGATCAGTGATTACAAAAACTGCCACAGGATGGCCGAGGTTCTTATGAGGGAGACAGGAACGATAGGGGTTAGAATCTACGAGCTGCCAAGACTTGTTGCCGAAAGGAGGAAGGAAAGAGTTGAACTTGAGCTATTTGGCAGGAAGTTTGAGGTTACGGTCAAAACGTCCAAGGTGGGCGAGAGGGTGATAAACGTAAAGCCAGAGTACGAGGATCTCAGGAAAATAGCAGAAAGTCTGGATCTCCCACTGCGGGAGATACTCAGAGAAGTTGAAAAAAATCTGGGTTAATTACATTTTCCTCAAGGCATCCTCAGCGGCAATTATCAGCGGTGGCATTGTGGGGGCTGAGGTCAAAAGCGGATGTGTGCCTATCTGCAGGGTGTCCATCTCCGATGCTGTCAGGTAGTTCTGGATAGCCATCGCAATCAGGTTGACCATCTCTCCAACCTCAGCACCTCCTGCAACCTGTCCACCAAGAATTGTTCCGCTCTCCTTTGCAAAGACCAGCTTTACCCTCGTTTTCGCAGCGCCGGGAATGCTTGCAGGATGCCTGTTGAAGTTCTCACCGTAACCAACAACAACTTCAAAACCCTCCTTTCTCGCTGCTTCCTCAGTAAGACCAGCGGCACCGAGGGCGACGTCTCCAACAACTGTTGAGAAAACACCTATGGTTCCCTTGTTCACCCTCACGACCTTGAGGGAGAAGAGGTTTGCCCCAACTATCCTCGCCTCAAAGGTTGCGGTTGAGGCAAGCATAACTCTACTCGTCTCCCTTGTGAAGAAGTCCTTCTCCTCAGAGCAGTCACCGACAGCAAAAACATCCTTTTCACTCGTTCTGCCGTACTCATCCGTCCATATCCTGTTTCCTATGCTTATCCTCAATCCTGCCTTTTCTGCAAGCTCTATGTTCGGTCTGTAACCCACCGAAACGATGACAACGTCAGCGTCAATTTTCCTGCCATCTGCCAGCTCAACCGCCTCAACCTTGGAGCTGCCGGCTATCCTTTTAACGGTCGATCCAAGGTAAAGCCCGACTCCAAGCTTCTTCAGCTCTTCTTCAGCAATTCTTGCAAACTCCTTATCGAAGGCAGCGGGTAGCAGTTGATCCATCATCTCCACTATCGCCACCTTCTTTCCCAGTCTGGCTATCTGCTCTCCCACCTCAACTCCTATGAAGCCTCCGCCCACTATGACAACTCTCTCAGCTTTTTCAACAGCTTCGTGAAGCCTCCTGAGATCATCAATGTTCTTGGACACCGCATAAACTCCCTCTTTTTCAACACCCTCGATTCTCGGCATCACAGGTGTTGAGCCGGTGGCAAAAACAAGCTTCTCGTATGAGATACTTTGACCACTCTTGGTTTTCACAACCTTTGCCTTGACGTCGACATCTGTAACTTCATCAATTATGAACTCGATTCCGAGGTTCTCTGCCGGTTTTGTCGGCATTATGTTCTTCTCAACCGATCCAAGCGTGCTGAAGACGTAGGGTATTCCGCATGGAACCAGCCCCTTCTCTTCCTTCTTGATTATCGCAACGCTCTTGTCGGGGTAAAACTTTTTTGCAGTCGTTGCAGTCACCATCCCTGCTGGTCCACCACCGATTATCAAAACATCGTACTTCATACTACAACTACTCCCAGCGAAATTTAACACTTGTTAATAAAAATTTATAAATAAAATTAATTTTAATTATAGACATTAAA
>JAPDIW010000059.1 GCA_029259415.1 Archaeoglobi archaeon | reverse complement strand
GAATTCCTGAGAATTTTGCAGGAATGCGGTTACAGAGAGATACAGGTTCCCGATGTTGATGACTTTGAGGCGAAAATTTCGGAGATACAGAAGGAAATTGAGTCGCTGAAGGCAAGAAAGGAGCAGGTTGAGAAGGAGATAGAGGAAGTCAAGGTAAAAGAAGCCGAAACTCTGCTTGCTATTGAGGAGTACCTCAGCTCCCAGATGGACAAGTACGAACTGCCTTTGAGAACTCTCGTTTCGAAGTATTCCTTCGTTCTCGTTGGGTACATTCCTGCAAAGTCATTTAACGAGTTCAAGGCGAAGATGGATTCCAATGGTGTTGCCGTTGAGGTTCTCGATGAGGAGGGCGAGCCACCAACGAAGCTAAGCAACCCTGTTGGTGTGAGAAACTTCGAACTGCTCACCACGACCTTCGGAATTCCTAAGTACAAGGAAATCGACCCGACTATTTTCATAGCAATCTTCTTCCCGATCTTCTTCGGTATGATGCTTGGAGACATCGGCTACGGTTTGCTCGTCACAGTCTTATCTTTATACCTCAAGAGGGTGTTTAAGACCGAAGGCTGGCAGAGGATGCTTAACATCGGTGTCTATGCAGGAGTAATGTCGATAGTCTTTGGCTTCATCTACGGAGAGTGCTTTGGTCCATTCATCGTTCCTGGTGAGTATGAACCGTATCAGATCCACTTCATAGGTTCACAGCTTGAGCACCTCTACGAGTTCCACCACGGCCACCCGATATTTGACAGAGTTGAGGAGATGGGCGTCAAGATTCTTCTGTTCGCTACGATTCTCATCGGTATTGCGAAAATCCTGTTCGGGTTTGCTCTCGGCTTCTACAACGTCTATGTCGAACACGGTTTCAAGGAGGCTGTTCTTGAGAAGCTGTCTTGGATCCTAGGTGTTCTCGGCCTCGCCATGATCATCTTCGGATTCGCTTACAACGTGGGTGTGTTCTACCAACTCGGAGTAGGGCCTGACCCAGGCAACGTGCCTCCACTTCCGTTGCCAGGTCTGATGGAAGGATGGCAGGCAGGACTTAACATGTACTACATCGCTGCTCTTCCATTGCTGGTCATCTGGTTCATACTGTTCGTAATGGGCGAAGTTCCGAAGATGGGTGCTATGGGTGTCATACTTGCAGTAGAGCTTCTCACATGGTTTGGCCAGATCATGAGCTACGCAAGACTTCTGGCCATTGGTCTGTCATCAGTCTACATCGCCTTCGTCATCAACTTCATAGGAATGAAAATAATCGACCCAGTCGGAATCAGCATACCTATACTGGGAGCAATAATCCTCATCATAGGACATGTGGGCAATCTGATCCTCGGCATTCTCGATCCAGGTTTACAGTCATTACGTTTGCACTACGTAGAGTTCTTCACGAAGTTCTTTGAGGGTGGTGGAAGGCTCTACGAGCCTTTCGGCAGGATAAAGAGGTTTATTGAGGAGTGAGGTGTGTTTGAGGAGGTGAGAATAAATGGTGGAAGATGCGTTGGCTAAGGGTTTGATTGCAGTTGGTGCTGGACTGGCAGTTGGACTGGCAGGTATCGGTGCTGGAGTTGGTGAAAGCGGTATCGGTGCAGCTGCCGTAGGAGCTACAGCCGAAGACAGAGGCTTCTTCGGTCTCGGTATTCTGTTCACAGTTATACCGGAGACCATAGTCATCTTCGGACTGGTCATAGCGTTCATACTGATGTTCGCGTTCTAAGGTGAAGTAAATGCCACTGGATAAAGTATTGCAGGAGATTCAGCAGAAGGGTGAAGAGGAGGTCAAGAGAATCAGGGAGGGGACCGAGAAGGAAGTGGAGAAAATCATTGCTGAGGCGAAAGCTCAGGCAGAAGAGATTCTCAAGAAGGCAAGGGAGGAAGCAGAAAAGGAGGCAGAAGCAATCAGAAGACAGGAACTTTCAAGCGTTAAACTTGAAATGAAAAGAGAACTGTTGAACGTGCAGAAAGAAATCCTTGAAGAGGTTTCCAACCTACTTAGGCAGAAGGTAAGAGACATGGATGAAGAAACGAGGAAGAAAATCCTCAAAGCACTTCTGGAAAAGAACGCTTCACCTGGCATGGTTGTTTACTCAAGAAAGGAGGACGAAGAAATCGTGAAGGGTCTGATAAAGGAGCTCAACCTTGAGGTTACTTACGGTGGTAACATAGAGTGTATAGGTGGAGTAATTCTTGAAGATCCTGCTGGTGATATCAGACTGAATCTTACATTCGATGAACTTGTGAACCAGGTTTATGAACAGAAGCTGAGTGAAGTCTCGAAATTGCTTTTCAAGTAAACAAGAGGTGGTGATAAATGATATACAGGGGAAATCGAGCGGCTTGGGCCTACATTGTTGCGAGAACGAAGGTGATGAAGAGCAGGCTAATGAAGGCAGAGGACTTCAGAAAACTGCTGAACATGGAGTTCGACGAGATTGTGAGGTATATTGGAGAAACAGAATATAAGAAAGAAATTGATGAGCTTGGGTACAAGTTCACAGGGCCGAGACTGCTCGACCATGCACTTTATGCCAACCTTGCAAGGACTTACAGAAAGCTAATTGAAGTATCCTTTGGAGCGTCAAAGTTCTTGATAACGAGGTATCTGGAGAAATGGGATGTCTGGAACATAATAAACATCATCAGGGGCAAGATGGCGAACGTGCAGCCTGAGGTAATAGAGGACGTGCTGGTTCCTGCGGGAGAAAGGGACCTTGAATTCTGGAAGAGCTTAATCGTTAGGGATATAGAGGAGATTGTCAAGTCCTTTGAAGGAACTCCATATTACGAGCCTCTTTCAAAGGTGGGCAGTGAGGACATAAGCAAAATCGAAGATGAGCTTTACAAGGTGTATTACAGAGAACTGCTCAAACTCAATCCAACCGATTTTGCGATGAAGCTTTTCCTCGACTTCATAAAAATGGAGATTGATATCAGAAACGTCAAGACGTTGCTTAGACTGAAGGCTGAAGATGCAACTCTTGATGAAATAATAAACTGCACAATTCCTGGGGGATACGAGCTTACTGAGGAAGAAATCAGGAAGCTTGCAGCAATGCCGCTTGATGAAATGATAAAGTCACTTGAAGGCTACTGGTTCTGGGATGATGTGCAGATCGAGGGAAAGAGCGTTGCTACAGCCGAGATTGAATTTGACAAGATATGGATAAAGACAATTTCAAAAAGAGCTAGCAACTACCCGCTCAGCATCCTGCCAGTACTGCAGTATGTGGTGCTGAAGAAGGTTGAAGTGGACAATCTGAGAATTCTTGGATGGGGTAAATACTACGGCTTGCCGAATGAAGAGATTGAGAGACAAATGGTGATATTATGAAGAAGTTGGCTGTGGTAGGAGACCCGGATTTCACGGTCGGTTTCATGCTTGCAGGAATCTCGGATATATACGAGGTTACAAGTGACGACGAAATAGTTAAGGCTGTTGAGGATGTTTTAAGAAGAGATGATATTGGTGTCGTGATTATTAGGCAGGAGTATCTGAAAAAACTCCCTCCAATTTTGAGGAGGGAGGTTGATGAGAAAGTTGAACCCACCTTTGTTTCGGTAGGAGGAACCGGAGGTGTGGAGGAGCTTAGGGAGAAAATAAGAAAGGCGATAGGTGTTGACCTATGGAAGTGAAAGAAGCTGGATATGTAGGAGAAATTTATAGAATTTCCGGACCCCTCGTCGTTGCAGAGGGCCTTAAGGCCAGAATGTACGACCTCTGTAAGGTCGGTGAAGAGGGGCTGATGGGAGAGGTCGTAGGTTTAGTAGGACAGAAGGTTCTCATTCAGGTTTACGAGGATACAGAGGGCGTAAAGCCGGGTGACAAAGTAGAGAACACCGGAATGCCGCTCAGCGTTGAACTTGGACCGGGCCTGATTAGAAACATCTACGACGGTGTGCAGAGGCCTCTGCCCGTGCTCAAGGAGGTTAGTGGTGACTTCATCGGCAGAGGTATTGAGGCTCCGGGCTTGGACAGAAAGGCAAAGTGGGAGTTCAAGCCCCTGGTGAAGAAGGGAGACAAGGTAAAACCCGGTGAAATCATCGGAACAGTTCAGGAGACTGATGTTGTGGAGCAGAAGATTCTTGTCCCACCAAACGTGAAGGAGGGTGTAATCACCGAGATTTACGAGGGCAGCTTTACTGTGGAGGACACAATTGCGGTGCTTGATAACGGCACAGAACTGAAGCTCTACCACAAGTGGCCTGTGAGAATTCCGAGGCCATACGTTGAGAAGCTTCCGCCAGTTGTGCCGCTCATAACCGGTCAGAGAATTCTTGACACGTTCTTCCCGGTTGCAAAGGGAGGTACAGCTGCAATTCCAGGGCCGTTCGGAAGTGGTAAGACTGTGACCCAGCACCAGCTGGCAAAGTGGAGTGATGCGCAGATTGTGGTTTACATTGGTTGCGGTGAGCGTGGCAACGAGATGACAGAGGTTCTTGAGGAGTTCCCGGAGCTTGAGGATCCGAGAACCGGGAAGCCATTGATGGAGAGAACCGTCCTTGTCGCCAACACGTCCAACATGCCTGTCGCTGCGAGAGAGGCTTCGGTTTACACCGGAATCACAATTGCAGAATACTTCAGAGACATGGGTTACGATGTGGCCATTCAGGCTGACTCGACAAGCAGATGGGCAGAGGCAATGAGAGAGATCTCTGGAAGACTTGAGGAGATGCCCGGTGAAGAAGGTTATCCCGCTTACCTCGCTTCAAGACTTGCGGAGTTCTACGAGAGAGCCGGCAGGGTGAAGACGCTGGCAGGAAACATTGGAAGTGTTACAGTCGTCGGTGCAGTTTCACCACCAGGTGGTGACTTCAGTGAGCCTGTTACTCAGAACACTCTCAGAATTGTGAAAGTGTTCTGGGCTCTGGATGCCAAGCTTGCTGCAAGAAGACACTTCCCGGCCATAAACTGGCTGCAGAGCTACAGCCTCTACGTTGACACTTTGAAAGACTGGTTTGCCGAGAACGTCAGCGAGGAGTGGAACGAGCTCAGGAGATGGGCTATGGAAGTTCTGCAGGAAGAGGCAAATCTCCAGGAGATTGTGCAGCTCGTAGGTAGTGATGCGCTGCCAGACTCTCAGAGAGTCCTGCTTGAGGTTGCTAGAATCATCAGAGAGGTTTACCTCATCCAGTACGCTTACCACCCGGTCGATACATACTGCAGCGTTGAAAAGCAGTATGACATGCTGAAGGCCATAAAGCAGATCAACGACTGGTTCTATCAGGCACTCGAAGCTGGAAAGACTGTCGATGAGATTGCAGGAGTCGAGGGAATGGAAGAGTTTGCCAGAGCAAAGTTCGAGGAGAACTACAAGCCAGCTTTGGAGGCTGCGCTGGAGAAGATTAGAAAGAATCTGCTCGGAGAGTGATGAAAATGAAGGAGTATAAGACCATAACCCAGGTTGCAGGTCCTCTTGTTTTTGTTGAGAAGACTGAGCCGGTTGCATATGGAGAGCTGGTCACCATAACGCTTCCCGATGGGTCAACGAGGAGAGGACAGGTTCTGGACACATCCAAGGATGTCGTCGTTGTTCAGGTTTTCGAAGGTACCAGAGGAGTTGACACCTCAAGCACAGTTAGATTCACGGGAGACATCGTCAAGCTGAACTGCGCACAAGACATGCTCGGTAGGATTCTAAGCGGTTCGGGTGAGCCAATTGACGGTGGGCCGAAGATAGTACCTGAAGAAAGAAGGTCAATCGTTGGTGCAGCTATTAACCCCTATGCAAGACAGTATCCGAGAGAGTTCATCCAGACCGGCATCTCAGCCATAGATGGAATGAACACACTCGTCAGAGGACAGAAGCTACCCATCTTCAGCGGTTCCGGTTTACCACACAACGACATCGCCCTGCAGATTGCAAGACAGGCAAAGGTCAGGGGTGAGGGAGAGGAGTTCGCGGTTATATTCGCAGCTATGGGTATCACATACGAAGAGGCCTACCAGTTCATGAAGGAGTTCGAGCAGACAGGTGCTCTGGAGAGAGCGGTTGTGTTCCTCAACCTTGCCAACGACCCGGCTATCGAGAGATTGCTGACACCCAGAATGGCGCTGACAGCGGCAGAGTTCCTTGCCTACGAGTACGACCTGCACATTCTGGTTATCCTGACAGACATGACGAACTACTGTGAGGCTTTGAGAGAAATCTCTGCGGCAAGAGAAGAGGTTCCGGGAAGAAGAGGTTATCCGGGTTACATGTACACTGACCTCGCCACAATATATGAGAGAGCCGGAAGAATTAGGGGAAGGAAGGGAACGATTACACAGATGCCAATCCTGACGATGCCCGGTGACGATATAACTCATCCAATCCCAGACCTGACGGGTTATATTACAGAGGGACAGATAGTTCTCAGCAGAGAGCTTCATGCTAAGGGTATCTATCCGCCAATCAACGTTCTGCCATCACTCAGCAGGCTGATGAAGGAAGGTATCGGTGAGGGCTATACCAGAGATGACCACCCGCAGTGGAACGACCAGATGTACGCTGCCTACGCTGAAGGTGTTGACCTCAGAGGTCTCGTGGCAATTGTCGGTGAAGAGGCGTTGTCGGAGAGGGACAGGCTCTACCTGAAGTTTGCTGACGAGTTCGAGAGGAGATTCGTCCAGCAGGGAAGATACGAGGACAGAGATATCGAGTACACGCTCGACCTCGGATGGGAACTGCTTTCAATGCTTCCGGAGAGAGAGCTTAGCAAGATAGAGAGGAAGTACATTGAGAAGTATCACCCCAAGTACAGGAAAAAGGAAGCGAAGACCGAGGAGGCTGCTGAGGAGGCCTCCTGAAAATAATTTTTAGGGGTGACAGAGGATGGCAGAGGTTCAACCGACACGAATGGAACTCATAAAGCTCAGGAGAAGAATAAAGATGGCAACTCGCGGTCACGCACTGCTGAAGATGAAAAGAGACGGCCTCATAATGGAGTTCAGACAACTTCTTGAGGAGGCAAAGGAAGTCATCGGTGGGATGGTACAGAAGTACGAGAAGGCACAGAGCAAACTAGCCCTGGCTATAGCTGTTGATGGAATTGTTGCTGTGAGGTCAATAGCACTATCTTGCCAGCAGATGCCCCCGGAGTTCAGCATGAAGAGGAAGAACATAATGGGCGTAGTCGTTCCGGTCATCAAGAGAGAACCAATCAGAAAGAAGCCTACTGAGAGGGGTTACGGCATTCTGAGCACATCTACCAGAGTTGATGAAGCTGTTGAGGCTTACGAGGAGCTTGTTGATGCTGTACTAGAGGTTGCGGAAATTGAGACTACACTTAGAAAGCTCATTGAGGAAATAGAGAGAACCAAGAGGAGAGTTAACGCCCTCGAATACCGCGTCATTCCGACAATGGAGGAGCTTGCAAAGTTCATCTCGTTCAAGCTGGAAGAGATGGATAGAGAGAACATCATCAGGTTGAAGAAGCTTAAAATGAAGAAGAGCAAGAGTTAAACTTCTTTTTTAATTTTACATGGCTTTTACCCAATCACAAGATTCTTAAACACGTTCTTGAGAAGTTTATAAAAAGCCGGGGTTGCAGAGAGGTACTGCGCCAGCCTTGAGAGCTGGTGCCCGTAAGGGCTCCTGGGTTCAAATCCCAGCCCCGGCGCAGAACTTAGGTTTTAAATTTTCTCTTTGTTGGAGAAACTGGGGGATCGATATCAGCTTTATAATTCTCGAAAAGGATACGTCCACAACTGAGAGATCCGGTTAGAGGGTAGCTTATAGTTATCTGAAGGTCCAAAAGTCTGAATGCAAAAAATTAGGCAAAGTTCTTGAGAACTGCTAAAGCTCTCTCAGCAGACTCCCTGTCGTAGATTACAAGCGCCACTTCTTTCACATTTGAGCCTTTAAAACTCTTTACAGCCTCAAGAAACGTTTCAACAACCTTTTCAAGCTTACAGCCATAAATGCCTGCACTAACTGCCGGGAAAGCTATTGAATCCACTTTCATCTCCTCAGCCTTCTTTAAGGGACCGAGAAACGCTTTGAAAAGCTTCTCCTTGAGTTCCTCATTCCACCTTCCACTGCATATCGGCCCGACTGTGTGAAAGACGTACTTTATCCCTCTCTCCTCAAGCTTCATGGCGGGGGTGACAACAACCTCTCCGTGCTCTATGTAATCCCTTCCAAACTGCTCTCTCATTGCCTTCTTGCTGATTTCGGTGTATTTGCCAGCATCTCCAGCGCATGCTTTTGCAATTGCGTAAGCAACACCACCACCATGCTCAAGCCTCTTATTGGCAGCGTTAACGATAGCTTTTGCCGGATAGCGTGTAATGTCTCCCTGAGCCAGCTTTAATTTGATTCCATTTATTTCAGTCTCAGCCAGCACTTCCATATACCGTATTTGACGGAAGTTATAAAAAGATTAATTCGAAGTGTGGTCATGCTAATATATTCATCTTTTCGTATGGTCACCGCCCCCTTCTCGAAAAAGCTCGAAGAGTTCGTGAATATCGGATTTGACTACTTCAAGATTGCTCTACATTATCCCCTTCCAGACGATTACACTGAGCTAGAAAAGCCAAATAGAGGACTTCGGAATTAAAACCGCTTTCCACGCTCCACTCGACATTCTGCTTGCAAGCCCGAGGGATGAGGTGTTCTGAACTTCGATGAAAGTGCTTGAAAAATGTCTGAACTTCGCTGCAAAGTTCGAAACTCAATACTTCAACTTCCATGCTCTCCACCTCACACCTGCATTCCTTTTCCCTGTAATTCGAAAAAAGCGTTTAGGAACTTGAAAAACTCATGTAGATTTGCGGCAATTTTGGAAAAGATTCAGGATTCGAAGTTTGTTTGGAGAATGACAGCTTTTTCACAGAGGATTTTGTTATAGATTGTATAAAATTAACCCTCGACCTTGGCCATCTATACGTAGAGGGTTAGTAGCCCCGCGGGGATTCGAACCCCGGTCGCGGGCTCCAAAGGCCCGCATGATTGACCGCTACACCACGGGGCTTTACGTAAGATTAATCACACCGCCAATCAAAACACCGCCCTTAAAGATAATAACGATTTCGTTTAGAATTCCTCAAGTGTCCTCTGCTTTAAGTTTGATACGGTCTTCCACCTCATTCTTACGCAACTCGGAATTTTGCCTGAGGCTATCCAGTTTTTAAGCACCTCTCTCGTTTTTGGGTCGCTTGCGTAACCACTTCCGAAGTCTCCAAACTGTTTTTTCAGCTTCTCGATCTCATTTTCCCTTTCGACCTTCGCGATGATTGAAGCTGCAGCCACAAGCGGATATTTCTCATCCGCCTTGTGCTCTGCCAGAACTTTCACACCAGTCATTTTTTCAAGCTCTGCCGAAAGCCTCTCAGGAATGACGTCTGGACTGTCAACATATGCGATTTCCGGCTTCAGTCTGAATATTATTTCCGCATAACAATCTTTCAGAACTTCATTTATCGTCTTTACAGCCATCTTTTCGTCGAGCTTTTCAGGAAAAATCTTCAGAACCTCTGTTTTACACATTCCCCTTATTTTCTCCGCAAGCTCTTCCCTTCTGTTTTGACTCAGCTTTTTCGAATCCTTAACTCCAAGCTTCCTCAGCTTCTCCTCTTCACTGCAAGCAACTCCTGCAACCACTAAAGGGCCAATTACGCAGCCCTTTCCTGCTTCGTCTATTCCAGCCTTCATCAGAAACCCAGCTTCCCCAGACCCTTTATCGGCAGCTTGTTCTTCTTCATCTTCTTCATCAGGTTCTTCATCGTCTTGTAGTAGGTCAGCAGTTCCTTAACTTCCTGCGGTGAGGTTCCGCTGCCGATGGCAATTCTCCTTATCCTCGAAGAGTCGATAATTTTCGGATTCAGAAGCTCTTCTTCAGTCATCGAGTCCATGATTACCTTGAACCTTTTCATTTTCTCCTGCGTCATGTCCATGACGTCATCGTCAACTTTCATGCCCAGACCGAATGGTAGCATTTCGAAAATCTTCCTCACCGGCCCCATTTTGTTCATCGCCTCAATCTGCTTGTAGATGTCCTTCAACGTGAACGTTCCCTTTAAAAACGCCTCGGGATCGAGCTCCTCCTCGCTCGCGATCCTTTCAATCTTCTCCATTAAAGCCTTTATATCTCCCATTCCCAGCAGTCTCGAAACGAATCCGGCGGGATCAAAGCGCTCGAAGTCCTCAACTTTCTCGCCCGTTCCGATGAAGGCTATCGGTATCCCTATCTGCCTTGCAGCCGATAAAGCTCCTCCACCTTTCGCAGTTCCGTCGAACTTCGTAATGATTATGCCGTTAATCCCTATTGCATTATGGAAGGCCTCTGCCTGCTTGCTCGCAAGCTGACCTATCGCAGCATCGAGCACGAGAAGCTTGTAGTCCGGCTTCAAAACCTCTGCAATTTTCACCATCTCCTCGATAAGCTCGTCTTCAAGTGCATGCCTTCCTGCAGTGTCCACTATGAGCATGTCGCAGTCCTTAAGCCTCTCCAAAGCATTTTTAACAATTTTAACCGCATCCTTCTCCCCTTTCTCACCGTAAAATGTTATTCCATACTCCTCGGCAAGCTGCTTTAGCTGTTCGTATGCTGCAGGCCTCCATGTGTCTGCTGCAACCACGGCAACCTTCATACCCCTATCCTTGAAGTACTTCGCCATTTTTGCGGTCGTGGTCGTTTTACCGCTCCCCTGAAGGCCGACGAGCATTATTTTGGCCTTCTTCAGCGGAATCTCAAGTCCCTCACCCACTCCCCTGAGCAGCTCCTCGTAAACTATCTTGAGAATCTGCTCCTTCGCGTTGAGAGCGGGAAGAACGTCTTCACTAAGAGCCCTCTTCTTTATCGCATCGCTAATCTCCTTGACCTGCCTGACGTTAACGTCGGCCTTGATGAGGGCTCTCTGTATCTCCTTAACCATTTCCTCGACGAATTTTTTGTCAATACTGGATGATCCGGCAATCTTCCTAGCCACTTCCTTCAGTGATTCAAGAGCCATTGGTTTTACTATACTGAAAGTATTAAAAGGTTGGCGATAGTATTTTATTGAATCTGGCAGACTAAAATTCGATGATGCTGTTCGCAGAGTTTGCCGAGTTCTGTGAAAAACTTGAGAAAATATCATCAACACTTGAGCTTACCGCAAGAATAGCTGCCTTCATTCAAAAAATTGAGGATGAAAGAGACCTGTATGATGTTGTTCTTTTCATCACCGGCAGGGTTTACCCTCCGTGGGATGAGAGGGAGCTTGGAGTTGGTGTTGGACTGCTCTACGAGGCTCTTGAAAATGTAAGCGGGGTGAAGAGAGCTGTGATAGAGGGGATGATAAGAGAGTATGGCGATCTCGGCCTCGTTGCGGAGCAGCTGATAAAAAGGAAGAAGATGACGACCCTCGCTTTTGAAGAGCTAACAATCCGTAAGGTGAGGGAGACTTTTGACGAGATCGCTTCTCTGACCGGAGAGGGAAGCATGAAAAGGAAGGTGATGCTCCTCACAGGTCTTTATGGTCTTGCATCACCGCTCGAAGCAAGGTATCTAACAAGGCTGATTCTGAATGAGATGCGTCTGGGTGTTGGAGAAGGGATAATGAGGGATGCGATAGCGAGAGCGTTCAAAGCAGAAGCTGAGACGGTGGAGAGAGCCTACATGATTACAAATGACCTCGGCAGAGTGGCTGTTGTTGCTAAAAAAGAGGGTGAAGAGGGGTTGAAGAAGTTGAAAATTGAACTCCACATCCCGGTCAGGATGATGCTTGCACAGGTTGCTGAGAGCCTTGAAAGCGCTATCAGGGAAATGAGGGTGGCAGCGGTTGAATGGAAGTACGACGGGAGCAGAGTTCAGGTTCACTGGGATGGAAAGAAAGTCACAATCTACTCAAGAAGGCTGGAGAACGTTACCAACGCATTGCCTGATATCGTTGAGGAGATAAAGAAGAACGTCAAGCCCGGTGTGATTCTTGACGGGGAGGTTATAGCGGTCAAAGACGGAAAGCCGATGCCGTTCCAGCACGTTCTGAGGAGATTCAGGAGGAAGCATGACGTTGCCAAGATGGCTGAGAAGATTCCGCTTGAGGCTCATTTCTTCGACATCCTCTACGACGGGAAGGAGTGTATTGACCTCCCGCTGAAAGAGAGGAGGAAGATGCTTGAGTCTGCAATAAAGGAGTCGGAAAAAATCAGGCTCGCAACTCAGATAGTCACGGATAAGGTTGACGAGGTCAGGAAAATGTATGAGGAGGCCATTAACGCAGGTCACGAGGGTGTGATGGTCAAGCTGCCATCATCCCCGTACATTCCGGGAAAGAGGGGAAAGAACTGGCTCAAGGTTAAGGCCATAATGGAAACACTTGATCTCGTTGTTGTCGGAGGAGAGTGGGGAGAGGGGAAGAGGAGTCACTGGTTGAGCTCATTCGAGCTTGCCTGCCTTGACCCGGTGACAGGAAAGCTTCTGAAGGTCGGGAAGGTTGCAACTGGCTTCACCGAGGAGGACTTGATGGAGCTAACGGAGATGTTCAAACCCCTCATCACATCCCAGCAGGGAAAAAAGGTGGAATTCATCCCCAAGTACGTTTTCGAAGTAGCATACCAGGAGATTCAGAAGAGCCCCAAGTACGAGAGCGGCTATGCCTTAAGATTCCCGAGATT
>JAPDIW010000095.1 GCA_029259415.1 Archaeoglobi archaeon | reverse complement strand
GCGGGCAAGAATGAGTACTGTTGCGGTTCTCCATTCCTGCGAACGGGACAGAAAGACATTGTCGAAAAACTCTTCGAGAAAAACTTCAGGTATTGGCAGAGGATGGGAATAGAGAGGATAATAACGTCGTGCCCGGGCTGTTACAGAACTATATCCTTAGATTACCCCAAGATTGCTGAAGAGAAGGGGTATGAATTCGACATTGAAGTAATCCATACAGTTACGATACTTGATAAGATGGGTGTGTTTGAGAAAGCGGACATAACCGCAAAGGCAACCTACCACGACCCCTGCCACCTCGGAAGGCATATGGGGATGTATGAGGAGCCGAGGAACGTCATAAAGAAGCTTGGAATCGAATTCGTTGAGATGGAGAGGAACAGAGAGCAAGCACTCTGCTGCGGTGCTGGTGGGGGCCTTAGAAGTCAGTTTCCCGAAATTTCCTTTGAGATCGGAAGGCAAAGAGTTCTTGAAGCGATGGAGACGGGGGCAGAGTATCTCATTACCTGCTGTCCCTTCTGCGAGTACCACCTCTCCAAATCTGCTGAAAAGCTGGGCAATAAAATTAAAGTCGTTGACTTAGTTGAAATAGCAGAAAAGCTAATCTCTCCCTGATTGAGACTCTTTTTCCGTTGTATCGAGCGTAAAATATCGACTCGATCAGGCTGACGCTGTCTGGGAGAAAATTAATGGCCAGTCCAACCGATTTGGCAGAATGCGCGTCACTACCTGCAATCTCGGGTTTCGAGAACTTTTTAGCATATCTTTTGGCCATAAAGTTGAAGTAGCTCTTGGCGTTAAAAGTCTCAATGCCGTCCACAACCTTAAAATCTTTCAACCTCACACTTCCTCCACGGATAAAGTCGAAGGGGTGGGCGAGAAAGCAAACACCCCCAAGCTCCCTCACAACCCTGCATGTCTCTTCAGCGGACATCTTTGGTTCAACATCCTTCATAATACCGAAAGCCAAGATGTGGCCTGAAGAGGACGTTATTTCGCACCCTGGAAGGATTTTTATGGGAAGTTTTTCCTCATTAACAATATCGAGTGCCTCCAGAGAACCCTGAACGGTGTCGTGGTCGGTTATTGCTATAACATCGATTTTCTTCTCCACCGCTGCATTCAGAATTTTTCTCACGCTGTCCTTACCATCGCTGATGGAAGAGTGGACATGAAGCTCCGCTCTTAACACAATTTAGATTATCGTCAGGTTTTTTTATTGTTTGCCTGAAAATTGTATATGGAGATAATTCCCATAGCCTTTGACTCCATGGGAGTAAGAAGTATGGCAACTTTTGTTAAGACAAATGATGTGCCCGTCCTTATCGACCCCGGAGTTAGTCTTGCTCCAAAACGCTACCGTCTCCCTCCCCACAGAATAGAGATCGAAAGGATGAACCAGAAATGGAAGGAGATAAAAGAGATGATGAAAAAGGCTGAGGTGGCAGTTATTACCCACTACCACTACGACCACCACGACCCAAACGAGGTGGAAATTTTTTCAGGCAAAAGGCTTTTGCTGAAGCATCCGAAGGAGAAAATAAACAAAAGCCAGATGGGCAGGGCCAAGTTCTTCTTAGATCAGCTTAAGTCTGTGGATGTTGAGATAGACTACTGCGACGGGAAAAGCTATGAATTCGATAACACGGTTATCGAGATATCAGACCCCGTCTTCCATGGAGCGGACAGCAGGCTTGGATTCGTTGTTGAGGTTTACGTTGACGATGGGAAGGACAGTTTCCTGTTCTCATCAGATGTTGAAGGACCGAACAATGCGGAACAGCTAGCCTTCATGCTTGAGAAGTCTGCTCAGGTTGTTTTTGTTGACGGCCCCATGACGTACATGCTAGGCTATCGCTTTTCCCAAAAGTCATTTCAGAACAGCATTGAGAATTTAAAAAAGCTGATTGCTGAAACGGATGTAAAAACACTCGTGCTCGACCATCATCTGACGAGGGATTTGAACTGGAGAGAAAAAATGCAGGAAGTTTTTAAGGCTGGAGAAGAAGCAGGTGTGAAGGTTCAATCTGCAGCAGAGTTTGCGGGAGTTGAAGAAGAGCTTCTTGAAGCTAGAAGAGCTGAGCTCTACAAAATGTATAAAAATTAGGAGAAATATTTGCTTAACTCTTCAATTCCGCTGTAGTGCGGCTTTTCAATGTTGGGAGTATAATGACAATCCCAGCACTCGGGGTGAATACCCACGTAGTCATGGCACTGGTCGCAGAACTCTTCCTTCCCCTCATGACAACTCCAGCATGTGTTTGTTGAGGCGTGATACTCCTCGCCGGTTGTAAAGCTGTGGTAGATTCTTCCTCCTTCCGCGCCATGCCTTATTGCCTGAGTTCTCCACTGTTGCAGCAGAAGCATGTGATTGGCTGCCATCCAGTCTTTATCTTCAACACACTCTCCAGCGGGTTTTTCGAGTTCAGGAACATACCCGAAGGTTCCTGCTATGGCGTTGTACCAGTAGGGCGTGAAGAAGCCGACGAGGAATATCAAGATGAGGGGAATGACGTACTTCTTGTTGTACATTTTACTCACCCTCCTCTCCCTCCTCTTCTCTCAGCGGCTCTCCTCTCAGGTCAAACTGTCTGTCCTCCGGTTTCTCGCCAAAAGCAGTCATAACGAGAGCGTTTCCGACCATCTCCATTGGCCCTCCAACTTCGATCGGTATCTTCCAGTACTCGAGTGCAGGTGGGAACTGGGCCTTGTCAATAGCACATGGCGTTAGCAGAATGTTGACTCCGTACTTTCTGTAGACATGCCTCACAGCCATCATTCTTGGCATTACTCCACGCATTCTCAAGTCCATTAGCTCGTCAGCAAGCATACCTCCACCAGCTCCGCAGCAGTAGGTCTTATCCTTTATCGTGTGCTCAGGCATGTCGTAGAAGTGGTTCATGACGTTTCTGAGCACGTACCTCGGCTCTTCAATGAGTCCCATTCCTCTCGCGACATTGCATGGGTCGTGGTAGGTTGCGATCCACTTGTCGTTTCTGCTCTTGTCAACGGTGATCTTCTTGTGCTCCAGCAGTGCAGCAACAAACTCGAGAATGTGTATCCACCCGTGCTCTCCTGAGGCGTAATTGTCGAACCTTATTCCCCTCAATCCTTCTGCAAGTTCGCCCAAGTCGGGATTCTCCCAGAACTTCTTCCACTCCTCGTGCTTTGGTGGCTGGTTCATTGTGTTGATGAACTGGTGCTTGTCCCTCCACATGTGGCCACACTCTCCACCGATTATGAAGCTGACCCCCAGTCTCTCAGCCTCCTTGTAAATCTTGGAGTTGAGAAGCTGCGCAGCTTCGTAGCTGTGGAATGTTCCGAAGTTACCACCTTCGCTGGCGTACGTTGACCATGTTATTGTGAGGCCATACTTCTCCTCAAGCTCGTTGAACAGCAGCAGATATCCGAGCATCACGTACCAGTGTGGAGTGGCAAAGTAGTCTGCAGAAGGAGCAACGAACAAAACATCAGCGCCTTTCTTGTTGATGTATGTGTGGAGATCAAGGCCCGTGTAGTCCTTCAGCTCCTCCAGACCCTGCTGTATCGCTCCGTACATACCTCCTGGCAGCAATCCGAGGTGGTTACCGGTTCTTGATGAGGCCTCGATTGATATGGTCATGAACCTCTGGTTGAGGCCGATTCTGCTAAGTATTCTCCTTACCCACCAGACTATCTCTGCTGTATCAATGCCGTACGGGCAGAAGAGGCTGCAACGCCTGCAGAGGGAGCACTGGTTGAAATAATAGTAAAGCTCCTTCAGAACGTCTTCAGTAAGCTCTCTCGCCCCAGCCCACTCGCCAAATAATTTTCCTGCTGGCGTGAAGTAGCGGCGGTAGATTGATCTTAGCAGCTCAGCTCTTGCAACTGGCATGTTTTTCGGATCGCCGGTTCCGATGTAGTAGTGGCACTTGTCTGCACAAGCTCCGCATCTGACGCAGATGTCCATGAAAAGCTTGAATGACCTGTTCTTTTCCAGCGTCTCCTTCAAGGCATCAAGAAAGATTTCTTTCCAGTTTTCAGGGAGCTTGAGATCGTCAAAGTCTCTTTCAACATCACCGAACGGCATTTTGAAGAATTCAGAGTCAACCTGCTTGGGCAGCGAAATGTAGCTCAATCTTCCCTCCTCGAATTCTTTAACAGGTTTGAGCATTTCTCTCCAGCTTGGGAATTTTTGCCTTATTTCTATTTTCTCGGGCATTTCTTCCATCTACACCACCTCACAACTCCTCAGGCACGATCTTGTAATCTGCCTCTTCAATCTCTTGCAGCTGGTCTTTGTACATTTCGTAGTATGTGTCCCAGTCGAGTTTCTTTGACTTGTAAGTTCTTCCAGCAACTGTAATTCCCTTCGCAAGTAGCGGAACATCTCCGGGATCCCAAGGGTTAACGTGCCTTCTTGCTCTGTTGTCGTTGGGCATATTTCTCGTGGGTGAGAAGAGCACTCCTCCAGCATGCATAAGCTTGCTGAACGGGAAGTAGGCGAGAAGGAAGCTTGCGAGGGCAAAGTGGACGTAAAATATTGGCTCTATCGTTTCTGCGACTTCAACGGCATGACTTATGTTGAATGACATTAGGCTCATGAGGAGCTCCTTAACAGCAAACAAATCAGCCTTGAAGAAGTACCTCATCAGGTTTCCGCTGATTGTTATTGCAAGCAGAAGAATCAGAGCAAAGTGGTCACTCGGAAGGCTGAGTGTCCTTTCCCTCGATAGGAATATCCTTCTGAACCAGAGCAAGAAGAGGGCTACAACGATTGCCAGTCCTGAGATGTATACAGACGGGATGAACACGCCTTTGAAGGACTCTATATCACTTAACTGCTCAACAAAGCTCGGAACCGGATCAAGGAAGAACCTTGAGTGTCTGATGAGAACGAGCAGAAGCGAGTAGTGGAACAGAATTCCGAAAAGCCAGAGCCAGCGTGCATCCTTCTGCGATACTCTGTCAAGGTAGTAGCGAGTGTTCTTCAGCAAGCTGCGGAAGAGGAAGATTTCGAGAAGCATCCTTCCGGCAGTTTCCCACCATGTGTAGGGTGAGTCAAAGTGATCGTAAACTGTTCTTTTAATGAAGGGGAGTGATTTCTGCTGTCCTCCCGTTGTGGGAATCTTGAGTGGCACGGGACTGTTGGCCCAATTTACGATGCGGTAAACGACTCCTACAACGAATATCGCAACAGCGATGTAAGGCACTATTACGCCGAAAATCACTCCAATCATTCTTCCACCACCTCCTCCACGGCCCTTTCAGGAATCAGTGCGAACACCTTAACCCCGATAACGTAGACTAGGTAGACCATTGCAATCAGGCCGATGATCTGCAGCCACTCGATGATGGTTGGTGTGTAGGTGACGATGTAACCTTCAAGTGTGTGCAGCGACTCAATCTTGTACCCTGGAAGATACTCCTCTGGAAATACCTGTCCGGGGACGATTAGGTAAAAGCGCTCTGCAAACACCAAGGCTGCGTGCATAATACCAGCCAAGCTTATCCAGCGGAGGTCGTAACCAGTCTTTGGATTCAGGACTATTATCACAGGGATTGCAATGCCGAAAATCACGAGCAGCCAGAAGCTCCAGAAGACACCTGAGGTGGGTGTTAAGAATACGAACTGAACAGCCTCATGCAAAGCGGGAATATAGCCTTTCTCAAGACCTTCAACTGCAAGGAAGTAACCCAGAACCATCATCAACCCAGCGAAGATTAACGCTAAACCCCTGATCAGCTTCGGATCGAGCTCTCTCTTGGTAAAGCGGAAGGTGAAGTACAGGTTCGCCAGCAGCAACCCCAGACCTGAGGTGATAGCACAGACGATGAACATCGGTGGTGTCAGGGCAGAGTGGTAAAGCTCCCTCGAATAAACGAAGCTGTAGATAGCTCCAGTACCGCTGTGAACGAGGACTGCCCAGAAAACTGCTAAGCCTGCCATGAACCTCGTTGCTCTCTCCATCTCCTCAAACTGGACAAGGAGGTAGACGGAACAGATGACGAAGTAGCTTGAGTACAGAAACGCGTTCCAGGAGAAGATTGACGTCGGGTTGAAGTATCTGACAGCGTTCATGAAGTGGTAGAACTTTCCAATGTCGAGAGCGATGCTGAGAATTGCAGCAATAATCCACGCAGCGGCCATATATGCTGCGATTCTGCTGAAAACCTTGTACTTCTTAATGTTGAACACTCCTGCTAAAGCTGAGACTATAAGCGAGCCAGCACTCAGGCCGATGAAGTACGGGATTCCGGCGTTGACAATGCCCCACGGAACCCTGTTGCTGAGACCATTTAGCCCTCCAAGCTGATGGTCGAGAACGTAAGCGTAAAAGCCCAACGCTGTTACCACTGCCAGCACTATAACTAAAGCAAAATACTGGACCGAATCGCCCTCAATCTTCTTAAACTCGACCGCCATTTACTCACCTCCAAGTTTGGTGTAGAAAACGTGCGGGTCAGTTCCAAGATTGGCTCTAAGCTGAACAACGATGTTCTCTCTCAGAATCTTTGAAATTTCGCTGTTAGGATCCTTAATATTTCCAAACACCAGCGCCCCCTTTCCGTACTTGTGACACGCTTCAACGCAGGCAGGAATTGGTTCCTCTCCTTTTGCAACAGCTTCATCAATCCTGTGGACGCAGAAAGTGCACTTCTCCACCACTCCCTCAGTCCTCATCTGAACGTTCGGATTCACCTCCTTAAGCCCTTCTCTTGGATTACGGAAATTGAAGCTTCTCGCTCCGTATGGGCAGGCGATCATGCAGTACCTGCATCCAATGCAACGGTGCATATCTATTTCCACAATTCCATCAGGTCTCTTGAAGCTGGCTTTGGTCAAGCAAACCTGCACGCAGGGTGGATTCTCGCAGTGGTTGCAGAGTAGTGGAATGTAAAACTCCTTGGGGTTAACTTCCGGTTTATCAAGCTCAAGTTTTGCGATTCTCATCCACTGTGGATCGATTCTTTTATCTTCAAACTCTGGAACATTGTTCTCTTTATCGCAAGCAACCACACATGGTGGCTTCACCTCAGGGTTGCCGGTTTTAGCTATCAGTTCTCTCATGCACTCCGTGCATTTTTCAACATCAACAGCCATGGCCCATCTTCTCTTTGCCTCGACTTCTTCGGGAGATTCGATGAACTGAGTCTTTGCAGAGATTTGTGGAGTTAGAAAAGCTCCCGCTGCCGCTGCTCCTGTTAGTAGCAGAAATTTTCTTCTCGACATCATGTTTATTCCTCCGAATACAGCTTTTCTGTAAACTTCAGATTCTCTGTCTGCTGTATATTTAGCTTATATTAACCTTTTGCTTTTTTATTTGATTCTGAGCTTTTTCTGGAACTTAGGAGAGCCAAAATATACAAAAAAATTATGAATTTTTTATCTCATAATGATGGTTATTATAAGATTTCTGTTTATGTATAGGGAAAAGTTTTAAATATAATGGAAAACAAGTAGTATTGGTGGTTGATATGGAGGCAAAACCTATAGTTGAGGTTAGAGATATGATTCTACTTTCAACTGGGGCATTAGTCTTACTTTTGCTTCAGTTACAATTGGCCTAAATTTATTTAACCACTTTTGTTCAGGTGTAGAACTATTCTGGACTTGATCCGATACGAACAAGTTAAAACCACAACTCGGAAAAATAAAAAATGAATTTAAGGGTTCATCTCGTACGCGTCGGCGTAGGAGTAAACTCTCTTCACCATTCTCTCGAAGCGCTCTTTGTTTGGAACTGGCCTCTTAATCATTTTCGTTGCGTACTCGACATGCTTGTCTGTTGCAGATGGCTTTGCCTGCAGGTCGATGGCGAACTTTGAGAAGTCTCTTACCATGAAGTCGAAGATCTCGTCAAGCAAGTCATCATCAACATCGTAGAGCTTTGCTGCTTCAAGTATGAGATGTCCGTAGACAAGCTGTGCGAACATCTCGCCCCACGGCAGCATGAAGTCGAAGTCCATCATCTGCTGTGGAGATGGTGGTGCGACCATGCACATTTCCTTAAATGTGGCAATCTGCTCCTTGAAGACGTTGATGTTTGGCAAGTCCCAGCTGTCGTAAACCTTCTGATAGTCATGGAATCTGACCTGGCTAAGTCCACCTGCTGGACCTTGGTTGAAGAGGAACTCATCGTGCTTAGGCATATCCATCTTCGGGACTTCTGGGAACTCGGCAGGCTCGAAGAGGTACTTTGGCAGGAATTTCAATGCTAAAGCCATGTTGACATGCACAGTTCCTTCAAGCTTCGGCAATGCCTTTATGCGCTTTGCAGCCAGCTCGAAGTAGGTATCCTTCTCAAAACCCTTTGCAGCAATAATGTCCCATAGCAGTTCTAGGACCTGCTCACCCTCTCTTGTAACCTTGGACTTCACGAGAGCGCTGTAGAGCAGATATCTCCTGTCTTCTCTGGAAGCTACTCTCATGTAATCACAAGCCCTTCTGGCGAAGAGCTTCATGGCCATGAGCTTTGCGTAGGCGTCGACAAAGAGTCTCTTTATATGTGGGAAATCTGTGACGTACATTCCGTAAAGTCTCCTCTTCGAGGCGTGGTTTATGGATTCGTAGAAGGCGTGTGTGCAAATTCCGATTGATGCCCAGCCGAGATTGAATTTGCCGATATTTACGGTGTTTAGGGCAGCGTCCCACGCTTCTTCTCCCTTCTCAAGGATGTCGTCCTCGGTAACGGGATAATCGTGAATCAGGAAGTCTCCGACGAACATCTGAGCATCAACAATGTTCTTGATTAACTCGTAGTACTTTTCATCCCTCCTCAGAGCAAAGAAGACGAATCTGCTCTTGTCAGGCTTGTCTGGAAGGCTGCCGTCTGGATCAGCAATTCTCGCAAAGGTTGAGATTATTGCAGCAACATTGGAGTTTCCTATGTAGTACTTCCTGCCGTAAGCCTTGTACGTTCCATCAGGCTGCGGAACCAGTTTTGTCTCAGTTGCATAGATATCTGCTCCATGCTCCCTTTCTGAGAGGCCGAAAGCAAAAACTGCTCCGTTCTTCAGCAATTCTGCAACTTCTCTCTTTATTTTTTCATTCTTGCTCATCCATATAGGGCCAAGGCCCAGAACCGTAACCTGCCAGGTGTACCAGTAATCTAAGCTGTAGAAGGCGAGAAGCTCGCTGAAGTCGCATATCCTCCAAGTGTCCCACCTTACATCCGGGTCACCGTCGGCGTACTCCGGAGGTGTGTTTAGGGTGTAGAAGATTCTGTTCTCCTTAATGAACTCCAGAAAGTCGTCATACCACTCATTCTTTCTTGACTTCTCCTTCAACTTTGCCTTACCCATGTTCTCAAAAAACTCGATTGTCTTCAGCATTATTTCTCTGCTTTTCTCGTCCAAGTGGTCTCCGTAATACTTTTTCGGGTTCAACAAGTCCACGGTAGGATCCATAGCGGTTGTTCTGGGTTTGATATATAACCTTTACTTAAGATTATCAAACTAATCCTCTCCTAAAAATTTTTGGTATTAAATGTATTCCCGGCACTCTACCACTGTTGCAAGTTATGATTCACTAGTTACAACCTTGTGGAAATTCTGTAGGATGGTGATTTCGCCAGTTCGAATTTAAAAGATTTTTAAATGGGGATTTACGGAGTTTCAGTCTTAAAAGAAGGAGTCTAAACTCATCTGCGAAGAGCCTTTTAAACTTGCCTCCGTGTAACCGAACCTTTCCAGTATTCTCAAAACGGATGGAATGATCTGGTTATCAATGTAGTAATCTTTGTCCAGTTTCTTGACTTCCGTCCCACTCTTTGTTTTTATCCTCAGATTCTCACCATCAAAGTCCTCAATTAGGTCTATGGGGTAAGCTCTGTCCCCTATATTCCCCGAACCTCTCACGATAACGTACCCTATTTTCGAGGAGACAGGATAGATTATACCCATTTCCTTCGCCTTAAGAGCGGCCTTGACGTGGGCCTGCATGGACTCGTATTTTGACGGTTTCTTTGTCAACCCCTTGTAAATTACTACATCTTCGAGAGTGACTTTTCCTTCTTTGATCCTCGATATGACATCTTTAACAAGTGAAAGAGCCTTTTCAGAGTTCTTTTCCTTGAGTATGATTTCTATAACCTCCCTCTGAACCTTCTTCGCCAGCTCACACCAGTCGCCCCTTCTGACTTCCAGCCCCTTAACAACAAGCCTGCCGTCTTCAGTTAGCCCAGCATACCTCTTCTTTTCAACGAAAAAGATGGATGAGTAGTACTCGTCAACCTCAATCTGTATTGGTAGCTCTTCGTGCAGCTTGGCAATCAGCTCTTCCACCTCATTTTTGGTCATTCCCGGCTTTGTTATGAAAATGCTGTCCGTATCGCCGTAAAGAACTTTGAATCCCAAGCTTTCAGCAATTTTTGCCGACTTCTTTATGAAATGCCTTCCCCAGGCAGTCGTTGCCTCCGCACAGGGATGGCAGTACCATCTCGCCAGATTCCAGCCCATGTATCCGTAGAATGAGTTCGTGAGAACCTTCAAAGTTTGCTGTTTTATGTCGAGAAGCCTGTACTCTGAACTTTCGGGATCGAGCTTCTTGAGTTCCGCTTTAATCTCTCTCCTCCTTTCTATAAGCATCCTGAGAATTCTTTTGAAGAATCCATCAGGGGTTTTTCTAAATTTATGGCCGACTTCAGGTGCCTCGTAGCAGTCTTCTTTACAGCCGTAAGTGTCAGGGCTTATGTTGAAAGCTAACATTATCGACGGGTACATGCTGGCAAAGTCGAGGCAGGCTACATTCTCATGCAAACCCCTCTCTGGTTCAAGAACGAATGCCCCCTCATAGCTCTCAGCATGCTCTGGAGGATTGGGGGCAATCTCGCCAATCTTCTTTGCCTCGCTCAGCAGCAGCCAGTCAACCTGCTTCCCCCTGCCCATTCTCGTTACATCATCCACTGGTAGCCTTATCATCTTTGAAAGTTCGTAGTGCATTGGCAGAAGCTCCTTGGCGATGAGGTATGTGTTTATGGCATCCTGCCTGGCATAGGTTAGAACTTTCTCCTTTTCCCCCCTGCTCCAGTATCTGTAGATATCCTTGGCCTCGATGTCTGCGATTTCTATTTTGGTCCCAAGGAATTCCGCAACGTTCTCCAGCTTTTTTATCTTTATGTCTGAAATCCGCATCGCTATGTCGTAAAGATCAATGTTAAGCCTTCCGGTTATCTTCGGTCTGCCACCTCTAAAAACGATGCTTGAGCCATCCCTTCCGATGTTAAGAGGAATATTCCACTTTTGAGCCCTTTTTCTCAAGTAGGGCCAGTCAAAGGCATCCTGGTTGTATCCAACAATGATGTCGGGGTCGTAGTTCTTCACCAGCTTCACGAAGTCCGATATAATTTTCCTCTCTTCTCCTGTTAATATCGTTTCACTATCATCGTCCGTTTTTACCGAGATAACTATAATTGGATCCTTTTCAGGTTCGGGCATGCCGAATGACGAGAGCATTTCGCAGTCAAAGACGAGCATTTTTAAATCGGGGAACTCCATTCTCGGAATTCTTTCCACCTTTTCAACCTTGTAGCTCCTTATGACTCCCTCAATCCTTTCCCCCTCAATCGCTATGCCGTCCATGCATGCCAGATCCTTGTCAATCAGATAGCGGTAGGCGAATGGGATGTCCGCTTCCCTCACGTCTCCAAACTGGGACAGGTAGTCTCTCAGCTTTGGAACGTGCTGCGGGTGGTAAGCGTAGACGATGTATCCTTCTACATCTCTTCCCAAAGACTTCAGCTGGGCTTTTTCGTAGGACTTTACCTTAATTACTTCCTTTTTCGTCGAAACGCTGGCGTTTTTGAGAATATCTTCATCAACGTCGAGAACGTAAAAATAGGGGTCGAAGTTGTAATCATACGCAACAAAAATCCCCTCATCATCTTTGCACCACAGCCTGACAACAGCTTTACCACCGATGGTTTCGTAGTCAGCATCGATGAGCCAGCCCTCAACTCTTTCCATCGAAACACATTATGCTAAAAAGGATTTAAAGTTTGGGTGTGCTAAGCCTAAAAATTTGCCTGAGAATATTAAAAATATATCTTCACTTGCGAACATTAAAAACTTATTCGAGAGCTTCGGAAATTGATCTGAAAGTTTACCTCTCTGTCATCTTTTTGAAAAACGATGTATGCAACTAGCACATCTCCCCCCTCTTCCATGATCTCGGCATATTTTCTACTGACTCTTAGATCTTCCCTTTTCTTGCTTTCTGGATTCACTCTGGATTTCAAAGATATTTCTCCAACACTGTCATTAGCTGTTTCGAGCTTAATCCTTGCATGCCAAATCTCCTTAACATATTTTTCAAACTCCTCTTTGAATTTTGGATTATTAATGTCAAGTCTAAAAGCATTCACATTCTTGCCCCCCTCTTTGAAAAGAAAATCTCTAATTTTATTAAAGATTTCATTTGCTTTATAAAAATCACTTCCCCTAATTTCGATGAGGTTTGAGCCATCTCTAAAAATCACAAAGTAGTATTCTGGAACAGTGTAAATTTCATCAGTCTCCCAACTATAGGACGGTAGCTCTTTTAATACACTCAAGATAATAATTTTCTTTTCGGGTAATATAACAGCATCCACAACATCTATTTTTATCGTTTCTCCTTCTTTTTTGAAATATTCTAATAGTTTGTCTATGTCCATGTCCATTTTTGCTAAATTCCGTATGAAAAACAAATTTGTTGTTCGTTTACCGGCAAATCTATATTTCAGATATATGTTTTCGTATTCATCGTCACTTAAAAAACGGGCAAGAATCTCAGCTGAGTCGTAATTTGTATAGATCTCTCTGTCAAACCCGTAGCTTTTAATTATGTCTTTTTTGATGTATTCTGGAAGTCTCGAAAGAAAATTCTTTCTTCGATTTATCTTTGCCTCATCATGTGGGCTTTCTTCAAAACTTAGTGCCCTATCCATTATACTTACCCCCGTTGAACTTATCTATATGATATTTTGAGTTGTAGTATCCCGAAATAACTTTACACTCCAACAAGATTACCACGTGAGGAAACTAACAAACAAGGACATAGCAAGAATGGTAAAGCAGGCTTAAAGGAAAGCCAATAACAAAGATAGCGGAATTCTT
>JAPDIW010000093.1 GCA_029259415.1 Archaeoglobi archaeon | reverse complement strand
TCACAAAAGCCTGGACTGGGATGAACCGATCAATGCGTTCTGGTACAAGCTCCCTCCTGAGAGAGTTTTGTGGTTTGGTAGGGGGTGGTGGGATGAGAAAGTGTAAATATAATTTGGGATACCACACGAACAGGCCGGAATAGAAAAACTAAAAAATAACTTCTGCTAACAAACCTTAAGGTGGTGGGTATTAGCTGGCAAATCGTTTTTGCCATTGTGGGAGTGATAGCGGGATTTGTTATAACTGACAAGATTCTGGATAGGAAAGGATACCGGAGCAAGGAGATTTTCAGGCGAATGGGAATTGAAGAGCTTTGCGGTTATCTGAAAGAGAGATATCTTGTAAACGTTGCTGCAATTGTGGGGGACAAGAAAATTGTTGAAGGTGTGGATGACTACGAGCTTGATGAAATCAGAACTTTGATGAGGAGTATGGGGGCTGACGAAATCTTGCTAGTTTCGGGAAGTGATTACAAGTATGCGATGAGAGGGAACGGTGTATTCATCTTCGTTAAGGGAAAATTCGTCTCTCTTGAGGACTTCTCAAAAGTTTGGAAGCTAGTTAAGAGTAGTATTGTGGGGGTGGAAGGTTGATTTTACTGCTTCTAGCCATACTCTCTGCCACAACAGCATTTCAGGGTGATGTTGTCAACATCACCCTAAACGAGCCGGCTCTTGTAACCCTCGACGACTGCATGTACTTTACTGAAACTCTCGAAAACTCCTCCTATCTCACTACAGGAACACACTCAATAAAAATCACCCACTCATGCTTGGGAATGTACAAGATTAAAGTGAAAACAAACAGTTCAGAGTATACGCTCTCGCTGAGGGTTGAGAGAGATCCCGATTTAGAGGAAAGCATTGTGAATCTGGAAGAGGAGGTGCTACAGCTAACTAGGCAGATTAAGAACCTCGAAAGTGAGGCTAATTACTACAAGAAGCTTTTCGAGGTTTTGAACGACATGAATGTTGAACTCTACGACAGGATTCAGAGCTACGCTCAGGAAAATGAAATGCTGAGAAAGGAGTTGGAAAAATACAAAACCATGGCCACCAACTGCACCAAAGTCGTTAACCAGCTTGAAGGGAAAATCGAGGAACTTAACACCACTCTTATCCGACTTGAGGCCAACAACAGTGAACTACTACAGCAGGTGGAGGATTTAACGTCCAAGCTGTCAACAACCAAGGCAAACCTCGACATCTTCCAAACACTGTTTTTCGTAACGCTGTCCTTTTTAGTCGGGTCGGCCTTTGCACTGCTGAGGAGATAAACATGGAGATCTTCGTTCTTGGCTGTGCGGGGAGTGGTAAAAGCACCTTTGTGAAAAATTTCTCAGAATATCTGAGGGAAAAAGGTTACAGTGTTGACTGTGTGAACCTCGATCCTGCCAGTGAGCCCATTTACAAAGCATCAAAGGACATAAGGCAGTTTGTCAAGACGGAACAAGTTATGGAGGAGTACAGGTTGGGGATTAATGGTGCGCTCATCAAATCTGTGGAGATTGCGGCAAATTACGCAGACAGGCTGAAGTGCAGTGGTGAATTTGTTTTGTACGACACCCCAGGTCAGTTAGAGCTTTTCATTTACAGTCTTGCAGGCAAGAAGATTCGTAGAGGAACTTTCTTCGACCTTCTCTATGTCTATTTTTCTTGTGGACTCAACGCTCATCACCGACCCAGAGGGCTTTCTTTCGGCCGTTATGCAGAATGCAGTAGTCTCTCTTAGGCTGAATCTACCCTCTCTGACTGTATTTACAAAATCCGATGTTTCTGAGGTTAACGTTAGTGCACTGCTCAATGAGCTAAAGGAAAGGGAAGGTGTGCTGGCAGAGCTGATGGAGAAGGTCGTGGACTTCATTGAGCTAACAACCATCCCATACAGACCGATAAAAATTTCAAATCTCAAAAAAACAGGGTATGATGATCTTTTTTCAGCAGTTAACGAGCTTTTCTGCTCCTGCGGGGATATAAGCTGATTGTTACTCTTCAGGAATTTCTATCTTCCCTTCTTCGATCTCTCTGGTTACCTCTCTCGGACTCTTCCCCTCAACCGTAACGCCCATGGAGTTGCATGTTCCAAGAACCTCCTTGACCACTTCTCTCAGAGTGTATGAGAGTGACTGCTGCTTTTTCGTTCTCGCAATCTCTATGACCTGCTCCATTGTCAGATTTCCCACGATTTCTCTTGTCGGTTGTGAAGAACCCTTCTCAATTCCTAGCGCTCTCTTAACCAAAGCTGAGACCGGTGGAACTCCTACTTCGATTTCAAAGCTTCTGTCGTCCTTGACGATTATCTTGACCGGTACACTTAATCCTTCGAAATCCTTCGTAGCCTCATTTATTTTGTCAACCACCTGCTTTACGTTGAGTCCAAGAGGACCAATAGCCGGGCCTAACGGTGGACCCGGAGAAGCCTGACCTCCCGGAACCAGTACTTCAACCACCTGTACCATATTTACACCTCCTCCTTTTTGTCTATAACCCTAACGTGATCAGCCTTCACCGTCACGGGGATTGGCACCACAGCCTCAAGAAGTTCGACCGTTATTTCATTCTTTGCCTCATCAACTCTTTTGACGATGGCCATCTCACCCTTAAACGGTCCTGACACTATCTCAACCTTGTCACCCTCTCTGATCTGCTCCGCAGCCTTCTTCGGAGTCAGGAAGTGCTCAATCTCGCTGAAACTAATTTCTCCCTTAACAACACCCTTCACGTGCGGCAAACCCTTTATTGCCTTTAAGATATCGTCTGGTGTCTCCGCCTCTACGATAATATATCCCTTAAGCTCCTTTGGTGCAAGGATGGAGTACACGTTGAGATTGTGCTTTCTGGCAGCCATGTCCATCAAATTTGCTACAACTCTTTCCTGATTGGCCGTTGTCTTGACGGCAAAGAACCTGCTCATTTCAAAGCACCTGGCAGTACCTCCATTAAGATGTAGATGGCGAATCCGATAAAGCCGACTATAAACATTACGGCGAGGGCTACCTTTGCTGTCATCGAGAACTCTTCCCAGTCAGGCTTCCTTGCCATTTTAAGGACATTGTAGTATTCCTTGAGCTTCGACTGTACTTCGCTGAACTGCATGCAGTTAATGTCCGCAACCTGTTTTTAAACCTTTATCTTACAAAGTCAATCCCGTACTTTCTCGTTACTGGGTATCCTTTCCTACCCAGAATTTGGGGGCTCTTCACTCCGGTAACGATAATCAGCGTTCTCATGGTGTTCTCAAGCTCTGGATCAATCATTGCTCCCCAGATAATCCTCGCATCTGGATCGACCTTGCTGTAGATTTCCTCAATTACGCTCTCCGCCTCCTCAATCGTCATGTCTGGACCACCAGTGACGTTGACGAGTGCTGCTTTGGCTCCTGACACATCAACATCCAGAAGCGGACTCTTCAAAGCCTTTCTGACGGACTCTGCTGCCTTGTCTTCTCCGCTTGCCTCTCCAAGACCGATCATCGCCACTCCGCCCTTCTCCATCACCGTTCTGACGTCAGCAAAGTCGAGGTTAATCAATGCCGGCCTTGTGATAAGCTCCGTTATTCCCTTGACAGCTCTCATCAATATCTCGTCTGCAACCTTAAATGCGAGCTGCATCGGATAGTTGGGCACGACTTCAAGCAGTCTGTCGTTTGGAATGACGATAACTGTGTCCGCAACCTCTCTCAGCCTCTCCAGCCCGGCTTCAGCGTTTGCCCTTCTTACAGCTCCTTCAGCGGAGAACGGGAATGTTACAACCGCTATTGTTAGCGCTCCAGCCTCCTGGGCAGCTTCAGCAACAACTGGAGCCGCTCCGGTTCCCGTTCCACCACCAAGGCCGCAGGTTACAAAAACCATGTCCGAACCTTCTACAAGCTTTTTGATCTCATCCTCGCTCTCTCTCGCTGCCTCCTCGCCAACTTGGGGTAGGCTTCCTGCACCCAATCCTCTCGTCCTTCTCTTCCCTATCAAAATTCTCCTGTTGGCCTTGGTGTAGTAGAGGTGCTGAACATCCGTGTTGAGGGCAATAAGCTCAGCACCTTCGATTCCCTCCTCGTACATCCTCGTAATCGTGTTACAGCCACCACCACCAATGCCTATGACCTTTATAACTGTTTTTAGCTCATGCAGCACTTGCAGTATTTCATCCTCCACATCCTCAAAACCCTTACCTTCTATCCTCTCTCTCTTCTCCCTCTCGGCTCTTGCAAGAGCTTCCTCAACAATTGATTTCATGAACATCCCCCATTACTTTTTCAATTATCCATGCAAGATAGTATATAAATCCTTTGTTCCCCTTGTTTCCTTCCTCTGCTTCAGGTGGAATGGGACATTCCTATGATTTTTACTGCCGATGAAAAATGCTTAAGTTAGAAAACTTTCTTGGAGGTATGTTTTTATTTACCTCTGCTAACAAGTTCTCGTGGAATACGTCACCCACCCTCTGATCAAGGAGAACACGATTGAAAGAAGGATGTATCAGATATCGATTGCAGCTACAGCATTAACCAAGAACACACTCGTCGTAATCCCTACCGGACTGGGAAAGACGACGATTGCCGCACTTGTGATAGCGTCAAGACTGCTGAACGAAGAAGGTAAAGTCCTCTTCTTGGCCCCAACAAAGCCTCTAGTGGAGCAGCACGCGAGGTTTTTGAAAAGAGTGCTGAAAGTCGAGGAGATTATATCGCTTAGCGGTGAAGTTCCCCCTGAAAAAAGAAAGGAATTGTGGGAAAATGCGAGAATAATTGTTTCCACGCCTCAGGTTATTGAGAACGACCTTCTTGCTGGTAGGATAAGCCTTGAGGATGTCATACTCGTCGTTTTTGATGAAGCCCACAGGGCGGTTGGAAATTACGCGTACGTCTTCATAGCCAAGGAGTACCTGAGAACTGCCAGAAAACCTCTAATCCTCGCAATGACAGCTTCTCCCGGGAGCGATCCGGAAAGGATAATGGAGGTAATCCAGAACCTCGGCATCGAGGCCATAGAAGTCAGAACAGAGTGGGATGAAGACGTCGCCCCATACGTCGGAAAGAAGAGAATCGAGTGGGTAAAGGTTGACATTCCGGAAGAGATGAAGGAGGTAAAGGAAAAACTTGAGGAATGCGTCAAAATAAGGTTTAAGCGGCTGAGAGATCTGGGTATAGAGGTTCCAGAGAACTCATCGAAGAGAGACTTGCTGGCTCTGCAGGAGGCACTTCAGGCAGAGGCGGCAGGGAGCGGAAGTTCTGAGATATTCGAAGCGCTGTCTGTCTTAGCCGAGATATTGAAGCTCCAGCACGCGGTTGAGCTCATAGAAACTCAGGGAGTTAAGGCTGTGAAAAGCTACCTCAGAAAGCTTATCAGAGAGGCTACTTCAAGAGGGGGAAGCAAAGCCGCCAAGAGCATCGTCAACGACCCTGTTTTCAAGAAAGCAGTCTTGGCACTTTCGAAGTGCAGGACTGAGCATCCAAAGCTGGAAAAGCTGAAAGAAGTTCTCAAGAAGCAGTTTGAGAAAAATCCAGACTCCAGAGTAATAGTTTTCACGAACTACAGGGATTCTGCTGAGATGCTTGTTAACGAGCTCTCCTCACTCTTTCCCGTGGCAAAGTTTGTTGGGCAGGCGAGCAGAGATAATGACAGGGGAATGAAGCAGAAGGAGCAGATAGAGACCCTCGACAAGTTCAGGAAGGGGGAATACAAGGTTCTCGTTGCAACGTCTGTTGGTGAGGAGGGGCTGGACATACCATCAACCGACCTTGTGGTCTTTTATGAGGCCGTACCTTCTGAAATCAGAGCTATTCAGAGAAAGGGGAGAACTGGAAGGGGGAGGGAGGGGAGAATCGTCGTTCTGGTTACAAAGGGGACGAGGGATGAGGCTTACTACTATTCCAGCATGAAGAAAGAGAGAAAGATGTACGATAAGATCCTCGAAATCAAGCGAATGCTCGACAGAAAGCAGAGAAGTCTTGAGGAGTGCGCTTTGGCGGAGGAGACTGGGATAAAGGTGATTGTGGATTCGAGGGAGCTCAGATCCGAGGTTGTGAAGCACTTGAGAGAGATTGGGGCAAGGATTGATGTGAGAAACTTAGAAGTTGCTGATTATGTGGTGAGTGACAGGGTTGCAGTGGAGAGGAAGACCGTCGAGGACTTCCTGAACAGCATCATCCAGAAGGACAGGCTTTTCTCGCAGGTTGCAAAGCTGAAATCTGCCTACAGCATACCGGTGATAATCATCGAAGGAGAAAACCTTTACCGAGGAGGAATGCACCCCAATGCAGTAAGGGGAGCCATTGCATCGCTGGTTATCGATTTTGGAGTACCAGTATTGAGAACCAGCAGTCCAAAGGAGACTGCAGAGCTTATTTTCGCTATGGCAAGAAGGGAGCAGAAGGAGAAAAGAAGAGGTGTTATTGAACATGCAGCGAAGACGAAAAGAACGCTGAAAGAGGAGCAGGAGTACATAGTCTCATCAATTTCGAACGTAGGCAGTGTTATTGCCAAAAATCTTCTTGATTACTTCCAGACGATAGAGAACATTGCTACAGCAGATGAGGAGGAGCTGGCCAAGGTGCCAAAGGTTGGAAAAAAGATAGCAAGGCGGATCAGGCGTGTTATGACCACACCCTACAGCGAGGCTGGTTTTTACGATAGCGAAAGCTTTTAATTCCCTTTTTGGTTAACTCATTGCAGGCCACGGTAGCTCAGCAGGAAGAGCGCGTGCTTGGTAAGCACGAGGTCGCGGGTTCAAATCCCGCCCGTGGCTCTCTTATTTCGAGTACTAGTCCCTATCCTAACTTTCAGCACGGCGTCGAATTTTATAAACCCTCCGTTTAGTTTTTGGACTGATATTTGGTTATAGCAAAGCGAGAGTGTTTTCAGGATGATGTAGGAGGCTGGGGGGTAGGGGATATAGATGAAGCCGTCAAGCTGCTTTAGCCTGTCAGATTCGATTATGCAGAAGTTTTTTATTGTTTCATGAGTCAATAAAAAATTATTGCCTTCTATTTGGCCCCGAATTGATATCAAGTAAAAGTTCCAAACGCACCATTCTTTAATTTTTCCTTACTCTTGGATTAAAAAGTCATAAGAAATAAGAAGCAAAGTCGATATCATAAAGTATAGATATAAGAGAAGAATTTTGGAAAATAGATAACCACTGGGCTGAGGTTATGTATATAACAAGTAGAGATGTATCGTAGTCATCATATACTTTACAAAAAAATAAATATCATAACTTTTTTAACTATATTTGATGAGACCGTGGTTTAAGTTCTATCCCGTTGGTTTAACACGGACGCTCGACTACCCAAATGTACCCCTCTTCGAGTTCCTCGAAACGTCTGCAAGGAGATACCCGGAAAAACCAGCAGTGATATACTACGGAAACAGAATTTCGTACTCGGAGATTCTGGATTCCGTAGAGAGGCTGGCCACTTTTCTGCACTCGAAAGGCATCGAGAAAGGGGACAGAGTAGCGATCTACATGCAGAACTCCCCACACTGGATAATCTCGTATTTCGGAATACTCAGAGCGAATGCCGTCGTTGTGCCTGTAAATCCGATGCTAGTGGAGAAGGAACTGGAGTACATACTCTCTGACTCTGGATGCAAGATGGCTATTACAACATCCGAACTCTATCCGAGACTTCGCCCTGTTGCTGAAAAGCTGGGAATAGATGTCGTTTGCGGGCATCTTACAGATTACGTCCCTGAAAATCCAGAATTGCCCGTTCCGGATTTTGCGAAGGTAAAGCTGGATATCAGCGGGGCTACAGCGTGGGATGAGGCGATGAAAGAGAAAAACCCGCCAGAAGTTGAGGTGACAAACGAGGATTTGGCCATGATCCCATACACAGCAGGAACGACTGGACTGCCAAAGGGTTGCATGCACACCCATGCTACGGTTATAAGCAACAGTGTCGGCGCTGCTTACTGGGAGAGGGTTAATCCCGCTTCGATTCACCTTGCAACGCTGCCGTACTTTCACGTGACGGGCTTGGTGCATTCTCTGCTCTCACCGATCTACTCAAGCTCGACAATTGTTCTGCTCACCAGATGGGATAGAGAGACCGCTTTGCAGGCTATCGAGAAGTACCGCTGCACGCACTGGATAAACATAACCACGATGGTTGTTGATCTGCTGGCTGATCCGAAGATAGCTGAGAGGGATCTGAGCTCTCTGCTCGTTGTCGGTGGAGGTGGAGCGCCGATGCCAAAGGCCGTTGCGGAAAGGCTGGAACAGCTTACTGGCATAAAGTATATGGAGGGCTACGGTCTGACTGAAACAATTTCGCAGACGCACATGAACCCGCCAGAGAATCCCAAGCTCCAGTGCTTGGGCATTCCTGATTTCGGGGTTGATGCTCTCGTAATTGAGCCAGAAACCGGGGAAGTTTTGCCGCCTGGTGAGAATGGCGAGATCGTTGTAAAAGGCCCTGAGGTGTTCAAGGGATACTGGAACAAACCTGAGGAGACGGGGAAAGCTTTCATAGAAATAAACGGCGAGAGATACTTCCGCACGGGAGATCTGGGCTATATGGATGAGGACGGCTACTTCTTCATAGTGGACAGAATTAAGAGAATGATAAACAGGGCTGGATTTAAAGTCTGGCCCGCAGAGGTAGAAGCGATTCTTTACAAACATCCGGCCGTTAAGGAGGTCTGCATCATTGGTGTTCCGGATGAGAGAGTGGGTGAAGAAGTCAAAGCCTACATCGTGCTGAAGGAGGAGTATAAGGGGAAGGTGACCGAGCAGGACATAATCAACTGGGCTAAAGAGCGGATGGCTGCTTACAAATACCCGAGAAAGGTTGAATTTGTGGATGAGCTGCCGAAAAGTGGGGCAGGTAAGATTCTGTGGAGAGTTTTGCAGGAGAAAGAATGGGCTAAAAAGAGGTGATGATGTATGTATAAAATTAAACCGCTTAAACAGGCCGAAATTAGTGCACCACTTGGTGTCGTCTTGATGCTTGGAGATATGACGAAGTTATTGACCGCTCCAGTCTACGTATGGTATATAGAAGGAGATGATACGAAAATTCTCGTTGATGCGGGCATTGAGGAACCCACAGACGGATTCGTTCATGGATTTCCGGTTTCCGGCGGTGGAGAGAATGGTTTAAGGAAAGCTCTTGAGGAGGTTGGTGTAAAGCCAGAGGATATTGATGTACTGATTCTCACACACCTCCATTTTGACCATGTAGCCTGTGCAACGCTCTTCCATAACGCTAGGATTTACGTTCAGAAGAAGGAGTGGGAATCCGCTCTCAACCCACCAATGCACTACAGACTCACGTACGATCCGAAACTCTTCCAGCCTATCGAAAACATGGATTTGTGTCTTGTTAACGGTGATAAAGAGGTGGACGATGGATTAAAGCTTGTGCTTTTACCTGGACACACGAAGGGATTACAGGGAGTGGCAGTTGAAACAGAAAAGGGGACGCATCTTATAGCTGGAGACCACTTCTATACCTACGTAAATCTTGATCCTCCAAAACAGCAGGCAGAGATCGCCGACCTGAAGGGGAGCAAAGTTTCGATCCAACCCATACTGCTTCCTTTTGCGCCGATGGGGTTGCATGTTGATTTGACTGAATGGTACGATAGTTGCTTCAAGGCTCTGAGTGTAGCAAGGCGAAAAAACATATTACCGGGACACGAACCTTCGATTTTCGGGAAGACTTTCCCCTAATTTTTATGTTGGTGAATGCAAGTGGTTTCCAAGTACTTATAGATGGTGAAATTCTGGACAAATCTCATGTCGAGACATCATAGTGCATGCTTCTGCACGAGGGTAGAATTTTGTTGTGATCAGTTGTACGATTTTTTAAATTTTAATATAATTTTGAGGTGGTGTATATGAGAACGTCAGATGAATATAAGCAGGATTTGTTTAAAATGAAGCCCAACATCTATGTTAGAGGTAAGAAGGTCGGTAGAGATTCTCCGGATCTGATCGGGGGGATAAACGTAATCTCCAGAACCTTCGACCTCGTGGAAGATGAGCGGTACAAAGACTTGCTTGTTGCGAAATCACATCTGACTGGCAAGAAAATCAACCGATTCACCCACGTAAACCAATCTGCTGAAGACTTGATGAAGAAGCAGGAGATGATAAGGAAGCTGTGTCATCTTGTTGGGGGCTGTATTCAGCGCTGCATGGGGTGTGATGCCATAAATGGGCTATCGGTTGCAACTTTCGCGGCAGACATGGAGCACGGCACCGACTACCACAAGCGGTTCATAGAGTACTTGAAAGAGTTTCAGGAAAGAGATCTGGTTGCTGCATGCGCCCAGACTGATGTGAAAGGAGATAGGAGCAAGAGGCCATACCAGCAGGATGACCCGGACATGTACGTTAGAGTTGTGGAGAGGAGGAGTGACGGAATAGTTGTGAGAGGTGCGAAAAACTGCATAACGATGGCGGCTGTTGCGGATGAGATAATAGTCGTGCCTACTAGGGCCATGACTGAAAATGACAGGGATTACAGCGTTGCCTTTGCCGTTCCGGCTGATACGGATGGTGTTAAGATAATTTCCAGGACTTCAAGACTGAGAGCGCATGAAGGCCTGGAAATGCCTCAGGGTGAGATTGGGGATGACGAGAACATGATAGTATTCGATGATGTCTTCGTCCCTTGGGATCGCGTTTTCATGTGTGGAGAGAACAAGTACGCCACTCTCGCAGCACACCTTTTCGCCCTCTTTCACAGGCACAGCTACACCGGCTGCAAGCCAGCTACGACGGATGTCATAATGGGCTTTGGAGCTCTGATTGCAGACTACAACGGAGTTTATGGGAGGCACAACATAAGGGAAAAGCTTGTTGAGCTTGCTGCTACAGCCGAGTTGGTTTATTCTGCCGGAATAGCCTCTGCAGTCCACGGTCAGAAAACGCCTGCAGGAACATTCATTCCCAACGAGGTTTATGCAAACGTCGGGAGGAGGCATGCTGGTTTAAACTACTACAAGGAGCTTGAGATTCTTGCAGAGTTAGCTGGTGGTCTGCCTGCTGCACTGCCATTTGCTGAAGACTTTCTGAATCCTGAAACGAGACCGTACATTGAGAAATACATCAAGAGAAGAGCAGATGTACCGGCTGAGCATGTATACCGCTGCCTGTTTGGAATATCGAACATACTCTGTTCCTCGCTTGGAGGCGTTCAGGCTGTTGCAGGAGTGCATGGTGGTGGCTCGCCGGTCATGGAAGAAATAGCTATCTGGAGAAGCTACGATTTTGAAGAGAAGAAGAAGATTGCAAAATACTTGGTGGGGATAAAGGAGTAGTTTGAGCACAAAAGGTGGTCTTGTGGATATTAGAGAGAAAATAAAAAAGGTTGCTGTCCTCGGAGCAGGCGATATGGGGCATGGTATTGCAGAGGTATGCGCAATTGCTGGATACGACGTCTGGATGAGGGATATAAAAGAGGAATTTGTCGAGAGAGGAATGGCAAGAATAAAAGAGAGTCTTGAGAAGCTGAAGGCGAAGGGAAAAGCGGACGATATCGAGAAAGTACTGTCAAAGCTTCATCCAACAACTGATCTGGAAGAGGCCGTGAAGGATGCCGATATAATAATAGAGGCGATTCCGGAAATTATGGATTTAAAGAAAAAGGTTTTCTCGGAATGCGACGAAATGGCTAAGCCGGATTGCATATTTGCGAGTAACACGTCTTCGATGAGCATAACCGAACTCGCCAAGGCAACCAGAAGGGAAGACAAGTTCCTCGGTCTGCATTTCTTCAACCCCGTAGTATTGATGAGGCTCGTTGAGGTGATAAGGGGGGAGAAGACGGGTGATGAGGCGGTCAAAACGTGTGTTGAGTTCGTCAAGAGCATTGGCAAAACACCTGTTGTTGTCAGAAAGGATGTTCCGGGATTTATAGCCAACAGAGTGGTCGCCCCCGGCATGGTTCTGCTGTTCTCCATACTCGAAAAAGGAATCGCAACTCCGGAGGAAATAGACGCAACAATGAGAAAGATTGGCCTACCAATAGGGCCGTGCGAGCTTGCAGACTATACGGGGCTTGACGTTAACTACCACGTAATGAAGTACTACGAGGAAACCGTAAGCCCTGACTTCGAACCACCGGAATTTCTGGAGAAGATGGTTAAGGAGGGAAATCTCGGAAAAAAGACGGGCAAAGGTCTATACGACTGGAGTGCCGGAAGGCCGAAGATTGATTTGAGCAATGCAACGGACAAGGTAAATCCAATGGATTTCTCGATCGTTGAAATAAACGAAGCTTGCAAGCTGGTTGAGATGGGTGTTGCCGATCCGGAGGATATCGACACAGCACTCAAGCTCGGATACAGCAGACCTCTTGGCCCGTTTGAGCTGGCAAAGAGCATTGGGACTGAACAGATAGAAAAGCGACTCGAGGAGCTGGCAAAGACATTTGGAAAGAAAATATTCGAACCTGCTGAGTTTATAAAGAGTGGAAAGCTGAAGGCCTTACTTGAAGGGAAATATTAGGACTGTGAAATCTATTTTTTTCATCATACAAATTCAATTTTTAAAACCAACGCCAAGTCATTCACCTACCGTGCTCCTAAGTCTTTGGCTTATCAAACACTTTCCTGCAGCAATCCTGAGAAGCTTTCCTGCAGGTGTTCTCGACAGTTTTTTGACAAACTCCACTCTCTTACCAAGGCTTTCGGTATTTCTCCAGCCTCCTCATCGGTTTGCCAACTACTTCGACATCACCCCATCAGCAGCGCTTCAAGCTCGAAGGGTTACATGGATTTACAGGGAGTTGCGACAACTCTTCAGAGGGGTGTATACAGAAATCACGTAGTCGACGAGTTGGGATTCGTCTACATCAAATACAGAACGACTTTCCCAACCACTTGCTCCGTAAACCATTATAAACCATCCACCAAAAAGGAATTTATATCCAGACATTGGCCTGAAATAGCCCCCGTGGGGTAGCGGATATCCTGAGGGGCTGCGGACTCCTCGACCCGGGTTCAACTCCCGGCGGGGGCATCCGATTTTTTGTTAAATGCTTTACAGTGGCCATTTTCCCCTATGAGCCATTTTGCTCGGGAACTTGTGTCTTCTTTTTTAAAAGTTACAAGGAATATTAGGGTCCTTACCAAATCACATCTCAGCCAATCTCTGCAGTACCTTCTTTTCCCTAAAGCCCAGAGCAGCAACCAAGCCAATCAAAAGGACGTTCAGAACTGCATACTTATACACGGATCTACTCGTATAGCGGTGCAATCGTCGCAATCCGAATG